>JAPOKE010000174.1 GCA_029977805.1 Phenylobacterium parvum
CTGACCGGGTGGTCGTTCGAGGACGCGTGATCCGGGTCGTCCCGATCCCCCTCGCCGTGCGGATCCGGCCCGGCGACGACCTCGCCGTTCGCGGCCAGGCCCAGCCATCCGAAGTCGGCGCCGGAGGCGAGCCGGGGACGCAGCCATTCGCCGAACGGTCCGTCCATCTCCGTGAGGATGGCCTCGTCCCGGCCGGAGGCGCGGAACATCTCGACCCGATGGCGACAGATGAGCGCCTGGTCTTCCGGGGCCACCGGCCTGAAACCGTATACCTTCATCCTCCTGTCCGCGTCGCGCCCCCCATTGCCACCACCCCGCAAACCCAGTTGGATGGGCACCTGACCCTCCCGCACCGGGCTGGCGCTTCACGGGGAAACACCGATGTTCTCGCACATCATGATCGGCACCAATGACCTGGAGAAGGCCAAGACCTTCTATGACGCCGTGCTCGGCACGCTGGGCGTGCCGCCGGCGCGGGTGGACGGGCACCGGATCTTCTACATCACGCCCACCGGGATCTTCTCGGTGAGCCAGCCGATCAACGGCGAGCCGGCCACCTACGCCAACGGCGGCACCATCGGCTTCGCCTGCGCCTCGCCGGCCCAGGCCGACGCCTGGCATGCGGCGGGCGTCGCCGCGGGCGGGACCACCTGCGAGGACCCGCCCGGCGTGCGCGAGGGCGGCCAGGGCAAGCTCTACCTGGCCTACCTGCGCGATCCGGACGGCAACAAGCTGTGCGCCCTGCACCGCATGTGATCCGGGCCTGAGACGGCCCTGCACGAAATCGGGCGGCGTCCTTCGCGGGGCGCCGCCTTTTTCGTGGGCGGCCTTCAGCCTTCCGGCGGGAACCGCCCGAGCAGGGCGGCGGCCCGGGGCGGGCGGGGGAGTAGGACGCCGGTGCAGTTCGGGCAGGCGCCGGCCAGCTCGCCCCCGGCGCAGGCTTCGCAGAAGGTGCACTCGAAGGAGCAGATGAAGGCGCCGGTCCGGTCGGCGGGGAGGGCGGCGGCGCAGCGCTCGCAGGCGGATTTCATCTTCAACATTCAGAGCTCGATCATGTCGAAGTCCGACTTGGGCGTGCCGCACAGGGGGCAGATCCAGTCGGCGGGGATGTCGGCCCAGCGGGTGCCGGGGGCCAGGCCCTCCGGCGGGTCGCCGAACTCCTCCTCGTAGATGTAGCCGCAGGTGCGGCACTGCCAGGTCTTGAAGGCCTCGGCCACGGCGGCGCCCTCCGGCTCAGCTCATCCTGAAGCGGATGGGCACCGACTTGGGGCCGCAGACGAAGTTGGCGACCATGTTCCGGGGTTCGCCGTCCAGCTCCACGGCCTCCAGCCGGGGCAGGAGCTCCTCCCAGAGGATCCGCATCTCCATCCGCGCCAGGTGCTGGCCGAGGCAGACGTGGGCGCCGTAGCCGAAGGCCACGTGCTTGTTCGGGCTGCGGGTGACGTCGAAGCGGAAGGGGTCGGCGAACTGGGCCTCGTCCCGGTTGCCCGAGGGGTAGCAGAGCATCATCCAGTCGCCCTGGGCGATCTTCTTCCCCGCCAGCTCGGCGTCGGCGGTGGCGGTGCGCATGAAGTGCTTCACCGGCGTGACCCAGCGGATGGACTCCTCGACCAGGCCCGGGATCAGGGCCGGGTCGGCCTTGACCTTCCGGAACTGGTCCGGGTTCTCGGCCAGGGCCCAAAGGGCGCCGGCGGTGGTGGACGAGGTGGTGTCGTGCCCGGCCGTGGCGGCGATGATGTAGTAGCTCATGGCCTCCAGGTGGCCGAGGGGCGCGCCGTGCACCTCGCCGTTGGCGATCACGCTGGCGAGGTCGTCGCGCGGCCTGGCGCGGCGGTCCTCGGTGATGCCGTTGAAGTACATCATGAAGTCCATCACCACCGACTGGATGGTGTCGACGCCGTTGGCGTTGTTTCCCAGCTCCTCGCCGGTCCGGTTCACGTCCGGGTCGGCGCTGCCGAACAGCTCCTGGGTCAGCTTGAGCATGCGCGGCTCGTCGGACTCCGGCACGCCGATCACCTCCATGATGACGTGCAGGGGGTAGAGGAAGGCCACGTCCCGGGCGAAGTCGCAGCGGCCGCCGTGCTCGGCCATGCGGTCGATGAAGCCCCGGGCGATCTCGCGGATCCGTTCCTCGAGCTTGCGCAGGTTCTGCGGCATGAACCAGCCCTGGGTCAGGCGCCGGTAGGCCATGTGGTCGGGGTTGTCCATCTGGACCAGGGAGCGGACGAGGTGGGGGCTGCCGCCCATCATCTCGCGCACCTTCCGGTCCGCCTCGATGGTGGTCAGGGTCGCCGACCGGTCGCCGTTGTGGAACAGCTCGTTCTGGCGCTCGACCTCCAGGATGTCGGCGTGGCGGGTGACCACCCAGAAGGGATCGAAGCCTTCCGGCTGGGCCTGTTCCAGCGGGGCCTCCCGCCGCAGGTAGGCGAAGGCGTCGTCGATCCGCTTGCCGTCGGCGTAGGCGCGGGGGTCGACGAGGGTCTGGGCGAGGTCCTGGGCGATCACGGGGCGGCTCCCTGAATGAGTCCTGCGGTCCGGAGCGGACCCGGCGGGACCATTCCACCAAGTGGCCCGGGGTTCAATCAGGGGTGATCCGGAGGTGGGGGCTCTTTCGGCAAGGA
>JAPOKE010000175.1 GCA_029977805.1 Phenylobacterium parvum
TGTCTCGGGTCCCGCCTGTCCCAGGTCAGGGCCCCGTCGATGAAGACCTTCTCCGTCCGGGCGTAGACCGAGAAGGGGTTCTTGTCCCAGAGGACGATGTCGGCCCGCTTGCCGGCCTCGAGGGTGCCCGTCTGGTCGAGTATGCCCAGGGCCTTGGCCGGGTTTGCGGTGATCCAGGCCATGGCCTCGGCCTCGCTGATCTGCAGGCCCGCGGCGCGCCCGGCGGCCAGGGCCACGGCGGCCTCCTGGTTCAGCCTCTGGATCAGGTCCGGGTCATCGGACTTGATGATGGCGCAGGCCTTGGCGGCGTGGAGGAGGGGGACATTGGCCTCGACCGAGTCGTACATCTCGAGCTTGGCGCCCCACCAGCCGGCCCAGGTGGCCGTGCAGATGCCGTTCTCCGCCAGGAGGTCCGCGATCTTGTAGGCCTCCACGGCGTGGTGGAAGCTGGTGATGCGGTAGCCGAACTCCTTGGCGACATCGATCATGATCGCCATCTCGTCGGCCCGGTAGCAGTGGTTCTGGACCAGGATCTCGCCCTTCAGCACGGCCGAGAGGGTGTCCATGCCGAGGTCGCGCCGGGGGGGATCGGCCCTCTCGCCGCGGCCGACCTTGGCGCGGTAGTCGTCCCACTTGCGGGTGTATTCCGCCGCCTCGATCCAGGCGGCGCGGTAGCCGGCGACATTGCCCATGCGGGTCGAGGGCGCGCGGCCCCGGGAGCCATAGACCCGCTTCGGGTTCTCGCCGCAGGCCATCTTCAGGGTGTAGGGCGCGCCGGGGAACTTCATGCCCTGGACGGTCCGCGCCGGGACGTTGCGAAGGGTCACGCCCCGCCCGCCGATCAGGTTGCCCGAGCCCGGCAGGACCTGGACCGTCGTCACGCCGCCGATCCGCGCGGTGTTGAAGCCCGGGTCCTGCGGCCAGACCGAATGCTCGGCCCAGACCTGCGGGGTGGTGGGGTTGGTCAGTTCATTGCCGTCGGAATGGGCCGCGACCGACGGCGAGGCGTAGACCCCCAGGTGGGAGTGGGTGTCGATCAGGCCCGGGGTGACCCACTTGCCGCGGCCATCGACCACCTCGACGCCCTCGGGCGCGGCGAGGCCCTCGCCGACCGAGACGATCCGGCCGTCCCGGACCACCACGGTGGCGTTCTCCAGGGCCTTCCCGGTCCCGGTGTAGGCGCGGGCGCCGACGATTGCGAAGGGCGCCGAGGGCAGGGGGCGGTAGGTGGAGGGGAAGGCGTCGGGACGGGCGCCGGGGTCGAGGCCGGCCGGCAGGGCGCGCGCGGCCTGGGGCTTGGCGTCGCCCTTGGCGGCCTTGCCGGTCGCGGCGGTCCCCGAGGTCGTTGCGCAGGCCGACAGGGCCAGGGCGGCCAGGCCGACCGCGAGCGCTCCGGATTTCAACATGTCCCAACCCCCATTGCCCCCTTCCCCGGGGACGAACTTCAGGACCGCCTTTCAATCACGGGCGGCCCCCAGCGCCAAGCCGGAAGGCGCTTGCCATTTTCCAAGGGTCCTTTAGTCACCCGGGCGCTATGTCCGATGACCTGAAAGACGGCCAGGCGGCTTCCGTGCCGGAGGGCTTCGTAAGCAACGTCTGGGGCCACGGGTTCGGCCACGCGGTCGGGCCCTTCTATTCCCGGCGCGACGCCGTGGCCAACCTCGAGGTCATGGCCTTCAGGGTCGGCCCGCACCACGCCAACGGCATGAACAACTGCCACGGCGGCATGCTGATGAGCTTCGCCGACATGGCCTGGGGGCGGATCATCTCGCTGCAGAAGTCCTACAGCTGGGTCACCGTCCGGCTGGTCACCGACTTCATGGCCCCGGGCCTGATGGGCGACTGGGTCGAGGGAACCAGCGAGATCATCGCCGAGGACGGCGACGTCTACACGGTGGCGGGGCGCATCTGGTCCGGAGACCGGGTGCTCATGACCGGCACGGGGGTTTACAAGGGGATCCGGTCGATCCGCCGCAAGGCGGGCTACCGGGAGGCGCAGGAGTAGGACATGGCCATCGATCCGGCGATCAAGGAAGGCGCGCCCGTCGGCTATTACGACGACCGGCCGATCCATACCGAGCCCGGGGCCCTGCCGCCCGAGGTCCAGGCGCCGCTTGCGCCCTTCCGGGGCCGGGAGCCGGATTCGCCCGAATGGTTCCGGAACGCCCTGGCCCAGGCGCCCGAGCGCAGCCATGTCGAGTCGCAGGGCGCGCGGATCGAGATGCTGGTCTGGGGCGAGCGGGGCAAGCCGGGCCTGCTGCTGGTGCACGGCAATTCGGCCCACGCCGACTGGTGGAGCTTCATCGCCCCCTTCCTAGCCCAGGACTTCCGGGTCGCTTCCATGTCCCTCGCGGGCATGGGCGATTCCGACTGGCGGGAGACCTACGCCTTCCAGGACTTCGCTTCGGACGCCGAGGCGGTGGCCCGGGCGGCGGGCCTCTACGACGCCGGCAAGCCGATCTACATCGGCCACTCCTTCGGCGGGTCCCAGGTCTTCTTCGCCGCCGCCAGCCATCCCGAGCGCATGCGCGCCGCCATCCTGGTGGACACGGGCTTCGGCGGG
>JAPOKE010000176.1 GCA_029977805.1 Phenylobacterium parvum
CTGGGCCTCGCCGAGGCCATCCGCAAGGGCGAGACCACGCCCCTGGAGGCCGTCGACGCGGCCATCGCCATCATCGAGCGCCGCAACCCGGTGCTGAACGCGGTGGTTCACCAGGCCTTCGACGAGGCCCGCCGCCAGGCCCTCGCCGACCTGCCGGACGGCCCCTTCCGGGGCGTGCCCTTCCTGATCAAGGACCTGGCCATGCCCGTGGCCGGCTGGCCGCGCACCTCGGGCAGCCGTTTCGCCCGGCACATCGTCGACCGCGAGGACGGCGGCCTGACCGCCCGCTACCGCCGGGCCGGGGTCATCCCCCTGGGCAAGACCAACACCCCCGAATACGGCATCACCGGCACGACGGAGAGCGCCCTCCTCGGCCCCTGCCGCAATCCCTGGAACCCCGGCCACATCGCCGGCGGCTCGTCGGGCGGCTCGGCGGCGGCGGTGGCCTCGGGCATGGTCCCCCTGGCCCACGCCAGCGACGGCCTCGGCTCGATCCGCATCCCCGCCGCCTGCTGCGGCCTGGTCGGCATGAAGGGCACCCGCGACCGCGTGCCCAACCTGCCGGACGGCTTCGACTACGCCGCAGGCTTCGTCGTCGACCACGTGGTGAGCCGCACCGTGCGCGACAGCGCCGCCATGATGGACGCCACCGACGCGCCCGAGCCCGACAGCCCCTATCCCGCCCCGCCCAAGGCCGGGCCCTTCCTCGACGAGGTCGGCCGCGCGCCGGGGCGCCTGCGCATCACCTGGTACTCCGAGACCGCCTCGGGCCGGCCCATCGACCCGCAGATCCAGGCCGCCCTGGAGCGCACCGCAGACCTCCTGCGCCGCCTCGGCCACGAGGTGGTCGAGCAGGGCCTGGGCATCGACTACCGCGCCCTCTACGCCGCCCGGGGGCCCGTCTCGGGCGCCAACTTCGCCGCCGGCATGGCGCGGCTGATCGACGAGGTGGGCCGCGAGCCCGAGCCCGACGAGCTGGAGCCCCTGACCTGGGTGTCGCTGAAGGGCGGCCGCAAGGTGACCGGCGAGATGGCCCTGCGTTCCCTGCAGGAGCTGCGGATGCTGAACCGGGCGACCCTGGCGGCCTTCCGCGACCGCGACGTCCACCTGTCGCCGGTGCTGGGCACGCCGGTGCCGGAGATCGGCTTCATCGACCCGGTCAACCTCGAGCCGAGGGAGGTCAACCGGCGCCAGGGCCAGGTCTTCCCCTTCACCCCGCCCTTCAACTTCTCCGGCCAGCCGTCCCTGTCCCTGCCGCTGGAGACCACCGCCGACGGCCTGCCGGTCGGCATGATGTTCACCGCCCGCTACGCCGACGAGGCCACCCTCTTCCGCCTGGCCGGCCAGCTGGAGCGCGAGGCGCCCTGGGCGGGACGGCGGCCGGACGTCTGGGCGTGAGGGGCCTGCCCCGCCGGGACTGGCTGACCCTCGCCGCCCTCAACGGCTTCTCCGCCATCGCCATGGGCGCCTTCGCGGCGCACGGCGTCTCCGACCCGAAGGCCGCGGAGTGGATCCGGACGGGCGCCCAGTACGCCTTCTGCCACACCATGGCGACCTTCGCCTCGGCGGCCCTGATGGGCATGGGCGCGCCCCGCGCCCGCTTCGCGCCGGCCTTCTTCCTGACCGGGTCGGTGATCTTCGCCGGAAGCCTCTACGCCATGGCCTTCGGCGCGCCCCGCTGGCTGGGCGCGGTGACCCCCATCGGCGGCGTCCTCTTCCTCATCGGCTGGGCCTGGCTGGCGATCTCGGCCCGGGACCTTGACTTGGGCGGGGCCTAGGCGATCGATGCCGGACACGAAGACCGCCGCCGCCCTCCGGCCGCCCAGGGCCGAAGCCCTGTTGGATGTCGCCGCCGCCCTGCTGGTGGAGAAGGGATACTCCGGCCTCAGCTTCCGCAGCGTCGCCAGCCGGGCCGGAGTCGGCATCGGGAACCTCCAGCACTATTTCCCGACCCGGGCCGCCCTGATCCACGCCCTCCTGGAGCGGACCTTCGAGGCCTCGGTGGCGACCCTGGCCGGGCGCCCGGCCTCCGATCCGGATACGGACATCCTCGCCGCCATCAGTCATGTGCTGGAGGAGCAGGGACGGCGTGAGCCCTGCGTCCTCTTCTGGGAACTCTGGGCGCTGTCCGCCCACGATCCCGAGGCCTCCGCCGTGATGACCGGCTTCTACGACCGCTATGTCGCCCACATCGCCGGCCTGATCCGGGCCGCCCGGCCGGAAGTGGAGGCGGAGGCCGCGCACCGGGCAGGCCTGCTGATCGCCGCGCTCCTGGAGGGGGCCTCCCTGTTCCGGGGCCATGGTCGCCCTGCAGACCGGCTTCCCGCGGGCTTTGACACCGCCCTCGTGAGCCTGGTCCGGGACATCGTCTCCCGCGCCTGAGCACC
>JAPOKE010000177.1 GCA_029977805.1 Phenylobacterium parvum
GCGCCTGGAACCCTCCTCCGCCTCCGCCTCCGCCTCCGCCGCTCGAGGCGTGCGCGGCCGTCGCCGTCGCCATGCCGACGACCTGCCCGCCGAACTGGGCCAGGGAGGCCATCCCCACCGCCTGCTGGACGCCGCCCGGCGCCACCCGGCTGAGGAGGGCGTCCCGGGCCGGCGTCACGAAGGCCCCGATGGTCCCGATCCCGAGGGCGTAGACGATGAGGGCGCCGTAGGTCAGGTGACCGGTGGCGACGAAGATCCCGAGGCCAAGGAAGCTCAGGGCGCAGACGCCGCATCCCGCCAGCACGGTGAGGCGCGTGTCCGTCCGGTCCGCCGCGTAGCCGCCCAGCAGGATCAGGAGGACGGTCGGCAGCTGCATCGACATCTGGGCGATGCCGAAGCGGACCTCGTTCTCCTGGAGCACCACCCGCACCAGGTAGGGGAACAGCACCATCTGCAGGCCGAAGGCCAGGAACCAGGCGGACTGCGTGAAGAGGTAGCCGCCGAAGCCCGTCGACGCCTCCGACGCGACAGGTCCTGGGGTCTCCTTGGCGGACATCGGGTCGGATCCTCGGGCGCGCGCGGGTTCCGCGCCGGGCGACGCGGCGGAGGGATGATCCTAGGCCACGCGTCGCCCCGCGCCAGCCCGGAATCCGGTCTCGAGGCGTGCGGGCGGGGCTTGCCTCGGCGCCCGGGGCGGGGTCTGTTGGCGGCCCCGAGGGAGGATCCGATGACCGAATTCACGACGATCGACGCCGGCGAGGTGAAGCTGCGCGCGGTGGTGCAGGGGCAGGGGCCCCTGGTCATCATGGTCCATGGCTTCCCGGAGAGCTGGTATTCCTGGCGCCACCAGGTCGGGCCGGTGGCCGAGGCCGGCTTCACCGCCTGCGCCATCGACGTGCGCGGCTACGGCGGCTCGGACAAGCCGCACCCGGTGGCCGACTACGCCATGCCGCACATGGTCAATGACCTCGTCGGCGTGGCCGACGCCCTGTCGCCGGGCAAGCCCGCCATCCTGCTGGGCCACGACTGGGGCGCGCCCATCGTCTGGAACTCGGCCCTGTCGCGGCCGGACCGGTTCTCCGCCGTCGGCGCCCTGTCCGTGCCCTGGACCGGGGTGGGCCAGAGGTCCTTCTCTGACGTCTTCAACGAGGTCTTCACGGCCCGGAACAAGTTCTTCTACCAGGCCTACTTCCAGGAGGAGGGGGTGGCGGAGGCCGAGGCCGAGGCCAATGTCCGCGACTTCCTGCGCAAGTTCTACTACGCCATCTCCGGGGATGCGCCGGACGGGACCTGGCCCAACAACAAGACCGCCGACGCCACCCTGCTGGAGGGGCTCGTCGATCCCGATCCCTTCCCCGCCTGGATGACCGAGGCGGACCTCGACTACTACACCGCCGAGTTCAAGGCCTCGGGCCTGCGGGGGCCGATCAACCGCTACCGCAACCACGACCGCGACTTCGCCTGGCAGCAGGCCTATCGCGACCGCAAGATCGAGCAGCCGGCCTTCTTCATGGCCGGCAACCGGGACCTGGCCTTCAACATGCTGGGGCGGAGCGATCCCATCGAACTGATGCGCGCCCAGGTTCCCAACCTGCAGGTGGCCGAGGTGCTGGACGGCTGCGGCCACTGGACCCAGCAGGAGCGCCCCGCCGAGGTCAACGCCCGCCTCATCCCCTGGCTGAAGTCGCTCTGAGCCTCAGACCCTGAGGGCCGCCTCGGAGGCCCGGACCAGGGCGTCGATGATGCCGGGCTCGGTGGAGGCGTGGCCGGCGTCCCAGACGATCTCGAAGTTCGCCTTCGGCCAGGCCGACTTCAGCGCCCAGGCGGTCTCCAGGGGCGTGACCACGTCGTAGCGGCCCTGGACGATCCAGCCGGGGATGTCGGCCAGGACGTGGGCGTTCTTCAGGATCCAGCCGTCCTCGGGGAAGAAGCCCCGGTTGACGAAGTAGTGGCACTCGATCCGGGCGAAGGCGATGGCGAAGTCCACCTCGCCGAACTTGGCCGGCCGGCCTTCGGGCCCGCGGATGGAGATGGTGTCGCCCTCCCACTGGCTCCAGGCCGTGGCCGCCTCGGCCTTGGCGGCCTCGTCCGCGCCGGTCAGGCGGCGGTGGTAGGCGTGGAGGAGGTCGCCGCGCTCTTCCGGCGGGATGGGGGCGAGATAGCGCGCCCAGGCGTCGGGGAAGAGGAAGCTGGCGCCGTCCTGGTAGAACCAGCGCACCTCGCGCTCGGTCAGGGTGAAGATGCCGCGCAGGACCAGGGCCTCGACCCGCTCGGGGTGGGTGATGGCGTAGGCGAGGGCCAGGGTCGAGCCCCAGGAGCCGCCGAACACGGTCCACTTCTCGATGCCCAGTTGGG
>JAPOKE010000178.1 GCA_029977805.1 Phenylobacterium parvum
GGCGCAGCTGCTGGTGGGCCTTCTCGAGGCGCATGACCGCAGCCGCTTCGAGATCCACGCCTACGCCCTTCCGCCGCGGACCGAGGACGACATGCGCCAGCGGGTCCGGGCGGCCTGCGACCACTTCACCGACGTCGCGGACTGGGGCGACGAAGCGATCGTCGCGCACATCCGGAGGGCGCAGATCGACATCGCGGTCGACCTCAACGGGTTCACCACCTTCTGCCGCCCCGGGATCTTCGTGCGCCGGTGCGCGCCGGTCCAGATCAACTACCTGGGCTATCCCGGGGCCATGGGCGCCCTGGCGGCCGATTACATACTGGCCGATCCTGTCGTCATTCCATCTGTGGAATCAAAGCACTACGACGAAAAAATCATCCGGCTTCCCTTCGCCTACCAGCCGAATGACGACCGCCGTGAGATCGCCGACCGAACCCCGGGCCGCGCCGAGGCGGGGCTGCCCGAGGCGGGCTTCGTCTTCTGCAGCTTCAACGCCAGCTACAAGATCACGCCGGACGTCTTCGCAACCTGGATGGACCTGCTGCGGGAGGTCCCGGGGTCCGTCCTCTGGCTGCTCGGCGGCGACGCCGTCATCGAGGCGAACCTGCGCCGGGAGGCCATCGACCGGGGCGTCGCGGCGGATCGACTGGTCTTCGCCCCGAAGGCGCCCCTGCCGGAGCACCTGGCCCGCCACCGCCTGGCCGACCTCTTCCTCGACACCCTGCCGTACAACGCCCATACGACGGCCAGCGACGCCCTCTGGGCCGGCCTGCCCCTGGTGACCTGCGCCGGGCGGAGCTTCGCCGCCCGGGTGGCGGCCTCCCTGCTTGGCGCCGTGGGCCTTCCGGACCTCGTCACGACCTCCCTCGGCGACTACCGCGACCTGGCCCTCGCCCTGGCGCGGGATCCCGGCCGGCTGGACGCCCTGAAGGCCCGTCTGGCGGCCAACCTGCCCACCGCGCCCCTCTTCGACACCGATCGCACCCGAAGGCAGGTCGAGGCGGCCTACGAGATCGCCTGGCGACGCCGCCTGGCCGGCCTGTCGCCCCGCAGTTTCGACGTGCCCGCCGACGCCTGAGCCTCGGGTCAGTCCTCGCGGATGCGGCTCGTCCGGCGGGTGTCCGGCATGATGAGGTAGGTGACGAGCGAGACCGCGATCACCGCCGTGACATAGATGTAGAAGCCGGGCTCGAACCCGCCCTGCTTGAAGCTGAGGGCGATGAACTCGGCCGTGCCCCCGAAGAGGGCGTTGGCGATGGCGTAGGGCAGGGCGACGCCGAGGGCGCGGATCTCGGTCGGGAACATCTCGGCCTTCACGATCGCGCTGACCGAGGTGTAGCCGCTGACGATGGCCAGGCATCCGATGACGATCAGGAAGGCCTGCACGGGATCGGTGGCGACCGAGAGGGCCGAGAGGGCCGGCCAGGTCATCAGGGTCCCGCCGATGCCGAAGGCGAGCAGCAGGGCGCGCCGGCCGAACCGGTCCGACAGGGCTCCGGACAGGGGCTGCAGCAGGACGAAGATCGCGAGGGCCGCCGTGGTGATGAGGTTCGACTGGTCCTTGGAGAAGCCCGTGGTGTTGACCAGGAACTTCTGCATGTAGGTCCCGAAGGTGTAGTAGGCGAGGGTCCCCCCGGCGGTGAGGCCCATGACGATCAGGGTCTCCCGCGGGTGCTCGCGCACCAGCCGCCAGGTGGCGCTGGGCGAGCCGTCCCGGGCCTTGAAGGATGGGGTCTCCTCCATGCCGCGGCGCATCAGCAGGACGGTGGCTGCGATCAGGGCGCCGATGATGAAGG
>JAPOKE010000179.1 GCA_029977805.1 Phenylobacterium parvum
CCAGGAGACCGGCGAGGACCTGTCCAAGAAGGAAGGCGCCGCGGAGGACGCCGAAGGCTGATCCGCCTTCCCTCCATACGGACTTCAGGGGCGGCCGGAGAGATCCGGCCGCCCTTTTCATGTCCGCCATCGCACGCTAGGAGCAGGCAGGGTCCGCAGTTCACCCAGGCGTCGCCGCCCCGGAAGGGGAGCTAAACCTGCGAAACCAGACTTCCTCCGCATCTGACGCCTTCCTTCTGCGCCAGGTCGAAGCCGGCGACCCCGACACCGCCCTCACGGGCCAGGCGCAGCACGAGGACGCGTGATGCCCAGAACCTTCCTGCCCTTCGCCGTCGATGACATCTCGGCCCTGGCCCGGTCCCTCCGGGCGCAGCTGGCCGCCCGGACAGATCCGCCCGGCCATGTGGACATGCTGAACATGCTCGCCCGCGCCGCCGGCAGCCGGAACTTCCAGCAGTTCCGCGCGCGCGCCGCCGGCGGCGAGGAGACGACGGCGGGGCCTCCCGGGAATCCCGCTCCCGACCCGGACAAGGCCATGGTCGAACGCACCGCCCGCCACTTCGACGGCGAGGGCCGCCTGGCGACCTGGCCGGCGAAGACCTCGCTCCAGGCCCTGGCCCTCTGGGGACTCTGGGCCCAGGTCGAACCCGGGCGGTCCTTCTCGGAAATCGGGTTCAACCAGCGCCTCAACGCGCTGAGCCTCATCGGCGATCCGGCCCTCCTGAGACGATCGCTCGTCAACCTTGGCCTGATGTCGCGGACGGAGGATTGCCGGGATTACCGGCGCATTGAAAGGCCGCCGCCGCCGGAGGCCCTGGCCCTGATCCGGAGGCTTGGGGGCCATTGAGCCGCCCCCGCGGCTCCCACGCGGGGGGCAGCGGGTCCGCTCCCGGCGCCTAGCTGCGGAGTTTGCGGATGATGGCGTCGAGGTCGCGGGCGAGGACGGCGTCGTCCTGCTTCAGCGCCTCGATCCGGCGAACGGCGTGAAGCACGGTCGTGTGGTCCCGTCCGCCGAACCTCCGGCCGATGTCCGGCAGGGAGCGGGTGGTGATCTGCTTGGCGATCCACATGGCGGCCTGGCGAGGCCTGGCGACGACCCGCGCCCGGCGCTCCGAGATGATATCGGCCTGCTTGAGGCCGTAATGCTCGGCGACCGCCTTCTGGATCTGGTCGACCGTCACCCGCTTCTCGTTGCAGGCCAGGTGAGGCCGCAGGATGGACTGGGCCTCATCGAGGCCGAGCCGGGCGATGTCCCCGCCTACGCGGGCCACAAGCGTGTTGAGGGCCCCCTCGAGCTCGCGCACGGAATCCGTGAAGCGATCCGCCAGGAACTGGAAGACCTCGCTCCGGGCCGAGGGCAGGAAGCCGCCCGCCTGGGCCAGGATGGCGAGCTTGCGCTCGAGAATGCCGAGGCGAAGGGTCCGGTCGGCGGGCTCGATGCCGCAGACGAGGCCCGACTGCAGGTGGGAGCGCAGGCGCGGCTCCATCTCCGAAAGCTCGGAAGGCGAACGGTCGGCGGTAAGCACGACCCGGCGTCCATCCTCGATCAGGGCGATCAAGGTGTGGAACAGTTCCTCCTGGGTGTTCTGCTTGCCCGCGACGAAATGGACGTCGTCGATGAGCAGCAGGTCGGCGTTGCGGAGCTCAGCCTTGAAGGCGGCGGTCTGGCGGTCCTGGATCGCCCGTACGAAGGTGGAGGTGAAACGCTCTGCGGTCAGGTAGACGACCCGCCGGGTCTCACCCGTGCGCATGGCCTCCC
>JAPOKE010000017.1 GCA_029977805.1 Phenylobacterium parvum
GTAGGCCTCGACCTCGCCCGATTTGACTCCCTCCACGAACTCTGCGAGATTATCCACGGAGAACTCGGCAGCCATCTTGTACTTGAGACCCCCAGCCCTGACGGTGACGGCGGGCTTCCGCTACACCCGGCTCAGCCAGGACGACAAGCCGCTGGCCAACCCCTACTTCGAAAGCCGCTACGGCTTCTCCAACTCGGAGAACCTGGACGGCAAGTCGGTCTTCATGCCCCGCCTCAGCTTCGACTGGCGGCCGGACTATGAGGCCAACTTCGGGGCGGTGGGCGTCAGCAAGCTGCGGGTCACCGGCGGCTTCGGCCTCTTCTCCGGCGGCGCGGCCACCGTGTGGGTGTCGAACAGCTTCTCGAACACGGGCGTCCTCGGCGCCAGCGTCTCCTGCAACCGCAACCTCATCAGCTCGGCCTGCGGCCTGGCGGCCGGCACCAACGACAACGCCATCCTGTCCCAGGTCACCAACTTCGCGGACCTGCCGACGGCGCTGGAGGCCCTGCTCGACCCGACCAAGCCCTCCATCGTCAACATCCAGCGTTCGGCGGGCGCGAACGGCATCGACCCGAGCTTCGAGCCGATCCAGACCTGGAAGAGCAGCCTGACCTTTGCGGGCGACCTCAACCTCGGCTGGCTGGGCGACAACTACGAGTTCTCGGTGGACTACCTGCGCGGCGACGTCCGCAAGGGCATCCTCTGGAAGGACTACCGCGGCGGTCTCGCCCCGATCGCCTTCGCCCCGGACGGCCGGCCGATCTATCGCCGGAACGCCGAGCGCGGTCTCTTCGTCTCCGGCGTCCCCTCGTCCGACACGGGCAGCGACCTGATCCTGACCAACACGGACCAGGGCTTCCAGCAGGCCTGGGCCTTCAGCCTCTCCAAGTCCTGGGACTCCGGCTTCGACGGCAGCTTCAGCTACACCCTGACGGACGCCAAGGACGTGAACCCGGGCACCAGCTCCGTGGCCTTCTCCAACTGGGCCAACCTGGCGACCGCCGACGTCAACAACCCGGGCCTGGCGACCTCGAACTACGAGATCAAGCACTCGTACAAGCTGCGCCTGTCCTGGACCAAGGAGCTTTGGGACGACAACAAGACCAACGTCTCCCTGTTCATGGAGCACCGGTCGGGCCTGCCCTACAGCTTCGTGTACAACATCTCGGGTTCGTCCTCGATGTCGATCTTCGGGGACGGCGCCTCGAACCGCCAGCTGTTCTACGTTCCCCAGGTGGACAGCTCGGGCAATGTGACCCTGACCAGCGACCCGATCGTCACCTATGCGACGGGCTTCAACATGGCGGCCTTCAACGAGTACCTGAAGGGCGTCGGCCTGACCGATCACGCCGGCAAGATCTCGCCGCGGAACGGCTTCCGCTCGGATGACGTGACCCGGTTCGACCTGCGCCTGAGCCAGGAGCTGCCGGCCTTTGTGCCGAACGGCGCCAAGCTCAAGCTCTTCGCCGACTTCATCAACATCGGGAACATGCTCAACGACGAGTGGGGCGACCTGCGCATGGTCGACTTCCCCTATGTCGCGCCGATCGTCGGCGTGGCTCTGTCGGGCGGCAAGTACACCTATTCGAACTTCCAGCCGGCGGTGAAGACGCTGTCCAACTCGGACGCGCCGAACCGTTCGCTCTGGCAGGTCAAGTTCGGCCTGAAGTACTCCTTCTGATCCCAGCCGGGTTCAGCGGAATTCGGGGGGCGGTCCGGCGACGGGCCGCCCCTTCGCTTTTCAGGGGCGCACCGCGAGAGCTTGACGTCGGAGCCCGCCTCGCCCATCTGCCCGCGTCCCTCCAGGGAGAACCGCGCCATGTCCCGTCCCGTCCCCGCCGAGTGGGCCCCGCACCGGGCCATGTGGCTGGGCTTTCCCAGCCACGCCGACCTCTGGGAGGACAACCTCGTCCCCGCCCAGGACGAGGTGGAGGCCCTGGCCCGGGCCCTGGCCGGCCCCGGCGGCGAGCGCGTGCGCCTGATGACCGGGACGCCGGAGGGCGACGCGGAGGCGCGCCGGCGCCTGGGCGGCGTCGCCGGCGTCGACATCATCGCCGGCCGGTTCGGCGATGTCTGGCTGCGCGACACCGGCCCGATCTTCCTCGGGCCCGACGCCGCCGCCGGCTTCCGTTTCAACGGCTGGGGCGGCAAGTACGACCTGCCGCATGACGACGAGGTGGCCGACCAGGTCGCCGCCGTAGCCGGGGTGGACCTCGTCCGCAGCGACGCCATCCTCGAGGGGGGCGCCCTCGACCACGACGGGGAGGGGACGATCCTCACCACCCGCCAGTGTCTCCTCAACCCGAACCGCAATCCTGGCTGGACCGAGGCCGCGGCCGAGGCGGCCCTCGCCCGTGACCTCGGGGCCCGCAAGGTCCTCTGGCTGGGCGACGGCCTGCAGAACGACCACACGGACGGCCATGTGGACAACCTGGCGCGCTTCGCCGCCCCCGGCGTCGTGGTCTGCCCGGTGGGCTTCGGCGCCGGCGACCCCAATGGCGAGGTCTACGACGCCGCGGCCCGGACCCTGTCCGGCATGACCGACGCGGCGGGTCGCGCCCTCACCGTGGTCCGGATCCCCTCGCCGGGCTGGATCGAGGTGGATGGCGTGGGCGGCGCCCCGGCCAGCCACATGAACTTCATCATCGCCAACCGCGCCGTCATCCTGCCGGTCTACGGCGAGGGCCTGGCTGCCCGCCTGGCCGCCCAGGGGCTGGCAGAGGCCTTTCCCGGGCGCGAGGTCATCCCCCTGCCGTCCAACGCCCTCCTGTCCGGCGGCGGATCCTTCCACTGCATCTCCCAGCAGGAGCCGGCCTGATGCCCCGCACCCTCACCGTCGCCGCCCTGCAGGCCGCCTATGGCGCGGACCGGGACGCCAACATCGCCCGCACCGCCGACCTGATCCGCGAGGCGGCCAGCCGGGGCGCCCGGGTCATCCTGCCCTCGGAGCTCTTCCAGGGCCCCTATTTCTGCGTCGCCCAGGAGGAGCGCTGGTTCGCCGAGGCCCATCCCTGGCGCGAGCATCCCTGCGTCACCGCCCTGGCGCCCCTGGCCGCCGAGCTGGGCGTGGTCCTGCCCATCTCGATCTTCGAGCGCGAGGGCCCTCACTACTTCAACAGCCTGGTCATGGTGGACGCCGACGGCTCCCTCCTCGGCCTCTACCGCAAGAGCCACATCCCCGACGGCCCCGGCTACATGGAGAAGTACTACTTCCGGCCCGGCGACACCGGCTTCCGGGTGTGGGACACCCGATTCGGCCGCATCGGCGCCGGCATCTGCTGGGACCAGTGGTACCCGGAGTGCGCCCGGGCCATGACCCTGATGGGCGCCGAGGTGCTCCTCTATCCCACCGCCATCGGCTCCGAGCCGCACGACCCCAGCCTGGACACCGCCGCCCCCTGGCGTCGGGCCATGCAGGGCCACGCCGTCTCCAACGTCATCCCCGTGGTGGGCGCCAACCGGACGGGCTTCGAGCCCTGGGAGGGCTATCCCGGCGGGGGGCAGGGCTTCTACGGGTCCAGCTTCATCGCCGACCATCGGGGCGACCTTGTCGCCGACATGGGCCGGGACGAGGAGGGCGTCGCGGTGGCGACCTTCGACCTCGACTTCCTCGCCGGACACCGGGCCGCCTGGGGCTTCTTCCGGGACCGGCGCACCGACCTCTACGGGTCGCTGGTCCAGCCGAGGCCGGCGTGATCGAGACTGGCCGACTGCTCCTCCGGCCTTGGCGGGACGACGACCGGGCGGCCTTCGCCGGGATCAACGCCGATCCCCGCGTGCATGACTGGCTGGGCGGGCCGATTTCACCGGCCGCCACCTTCGCGATGATGGAGCGGATTGGCGCGGCCATCGCCCGGGAAGGCTTCGGCTTCTGGGCGGCCGAGCACCGGGCGGACGGACGGCTGGCCGGCATGATCGGCCTGTCCCGGGTGGCGGCGGGCGACCTGCCCGTGGGGCCCTGCGTGGAGATCGGCTGGCGGCTCCACCCGGACTTCTGGGGCCAGGGCCTGGCCAGTGAAGGGGCGCGTGCGGCCCTCGACTGGGGCCTTGGAAGCGCCGGCCTCGGGGAAATCCTCGCCTTCACCGCCGAGACCAACCTGGCCTCCCAGGCGGTCATGCGCCGGATCGGGATGACCCCCGACCCGGCGCGCGACTTCGATCACCCGCGACTGGCGCAGGACCATCCCCTGCGCCGCCACGTGGTCTGGTTGGCGCGCTCCTAATTCCTCCCCCAAGGGGGAGGTGGCCCGCGCAGCGGGACGGAGGGGGTCAACGGCGAGGGGATTGACGCCCTCACCGGGCTTCGCCCGGAGCTCCCCCTTGGGGGAGCAATTGGCTCCGTGATTCCTCCCCAAAAAAGGAGAGGTGGACCGGGGCTCAGCCCCGGGCCGGAGGGGGTCTGCGAGGGTGCAGGCGCACCCTCGCGGCCTAGCGCAGGACCGTCAGGCCGTTGCGGATGACGGTCACGTTGCGGGCCTTCACCCGGGCCTCGAACGAGATGTTCTTCCCGTCCTTCCAGATGTCCACCGTGATCACGTCGCCGGGGAAGACAGGCGAGGAGAAGCGGGCCTGGTGGGAATAGATCTGGTCGGCGTCGAAGCCGGTCACTTCCTGCAGGATGGCCCGGCAGGTGATCCCGTAGGTGCACAGGCCGTGCAGGATGGGCCGGTCGAAGCCCGCCTTCTTCGCCACCCCGGGGTCGGAGTGCAGCGGGTTGCGGTCGCCGTTCAGGCGGTAGAGCAGGGCCTGGTCCTCGCGGGTGGCGAAGTCGACCGAGATGTCCGGCGCCCGGGTGGGCACGGCGTGGGGCTCGGGGGCGCCCTCCGACGGGCCGCCGAAGCCGCCGTCGCCCCGGGCGAAGGTGGAGCCGGTCAGGGTCGCGACCTTCTCGCCCTTTTCATCGGTCCAGATCGTCTCGTTGATGATCACCGCGCCCTTGCCCTCGCCCTTGTCGAAGGCGCCGACCGTGCGGCCCTCGGCGGTGAAGGTCCCGCTGGTGGGAAGGGGCTTGTGCAGTTCGACCTTCTGCTCGCCGTGCACGACCATCAGGAAGTTGATCTGGCTGGGGCGGTGGCCGGGCGGCATTTCCGGGGCGGGGCCGGCGGCGCCCCGCAGGGCGGCCGCCAGGACGGTCGCGGCGGTCGGGACGACCTTCAGCCCCTTCTCGTAGACAAAGGCCAGCTCGGTCTCGTCCATCGGGTCCTGCCCGAGGCCGATGCCGAGGGCGTACAGCATCACGTCCTTGTCGCCGTAAGAGAAGGTCCGGGGCGCGGTGCGCTGCTGAAGGATGTCGGGGTAATAGATGGCCATGAAATCGTTTCCTCTCCACCGGCGGTCGGACCGCCGTTTCTTATGGGGCGATTGAAGCGGCTCGGCCGGGCGCGCGCAAGCCGCGGCGGCGCGGATTTGCCGCCAATCCTGCAATCGGTTAGAAGCGGCGACCTCCGCAGCGACGGGTCCGCCGTCGCCGCGACTGCGATATCCGCCCTCCAGACCGAAGGCACCCCATGGCGACCCCCACCCAGCTCACCCGCGGCGGCCAGATCACCGGCAGCGTCCTCTTCTACAGCAAGCCGGAGCCGCTCTCGCCCGAGCTGCACAAGGGCCTCGGCGTCAAGCGCCTGGACGGCCCCTTCGGCTTCGCCCGCCCCGGGCACGCCGTTCCGCTGACCGTCACCGAGTTCAGCATCGCCTGCCTGACCTTCCCGATCATCTTCGTCGGCGACGACAAGACGCCCCTGGCGGTGATGGGGCTGAACGCCGAGCAGAACATGTTCCTGCGCGAGGACGGCCTGTTCGACCCGGGCATCTACGTGCCCGCCTACATCCGCCGCTATCCCTTCGTCTTCGCCAATGACGACGCCGCCCAGCAGTCGATCCTCTGCATCGACCGCGCCGCGGAGTTCATCGTCGAGGGCGGCGACCTGCCCTTCTTCAACCCCGACGGCTCGGCCAGCGAGTACACCCAGAACTGCATCGAGTTCTGCAACAACTACGAGATCGAGCGGCAGAAGACGATCAGCTTCATCCAGCTCCTCAAGGACCTGGACCTCTTCGAGGTGAAGACCGCGACCCACACGCCGATCAACCCCGACGGCACGGCGGGCGAACCCCAGCAGATCGCCGAGTACTTCGGCATCTCGGAAGAGAAGCTCAACGCCCTGCCGCACGACAAGCTGGCAGAGCTCCGCGACAACGGCGCCCTGCAGCAGATCTACGCCCACCTCATCAGCCTGTTCGGCTGGGACCGTCTGGTGGCCCTGCAGATCTACAAGATGTCCGAGGCCGAGGCCGCCGCCCAGGCGGGCTGAGGCCTCCAGCCCGGGGGAGGGTCCGGCCGCTTGGTTGACCCCCTCCGGCCCGCTGCGCGGTCCACCTCCCCCTTGGGGGAGGAATTAGGGCGCCAATTGCTCCCCAAGGGGGAGTTCCCGGCGAAGCCGGGTGAGGGGGTCAACAACGACTCAGGAGACCGTCCGGCTTCCTAGCGCGTGAAGACGCTGCGGGTCAGGCAGGAGAAGACCAGCCTGCCCGCCTCGTCCAGCAGGTCATGCTGGGCGATGATGATCCCCTTGCCGTCGCCGACCGGGTCCTTGCCCATGATGGTCATCCGGCCCCGGAGCACTTCGCCCGCCGGCGGGTTGCGGACCCAGCGAAGGGCGTCGACGCCCAGGCGCTTGGTCTGGGGCCAGCCCACCGCCGCAACGGCGTCGAGGCGGCTCCAGATCGCATAGACCATGGCGTCCGGCGCGCCCCGGTCGACCGGCCAGCCGGGAGCGAAGGCCTCGGTGAAGGCCTCGAGGGCGCGGGCGTCCACCCGGACCTCGCCGAGGGCGGCCACCTGCCCGATCTCGATCTCGTCAAACCTGCCCGGCACGCGCGGGTCTCCCTCTCGCGGATTCAGCACCGCCGTGATCATGCGGCGCGCCGGGAATGAAATCGAGCCCCCGCGTCGGCCCCCCGCCGATTGCCTTGCCGCCCCCGGGGGTCATATTAGGCGCGCTCCCGGTCCGCACGACCGTCGCTGGGGCCTTCTTTGGGGCCATCGGGGAACGCCATGACCAAGAGACTGTTCGCCGGCCTGGCGGCCCTCGTCGCCCTAGCGGTCCTGGCTGCGCCCGCCGTCGCCGGCCCCGTCCGGACGGGCCATCTCACCGCCGAGCTCGTCGCGGCGACCCAGGGCGCCCCGGCGGGCGGCGAGGTCCAGCTGGCCCTGAGGCAGGTCATCGACAAGGGCTGGCACACCTACTGGCGAAACTCCGGCGACTCCGGGGCCCCCACGGAACTGGCCTGGACCCTCCCCGCCGGCTGGGCCGCCGGCGAGATCACCTGGGCGCCGCCGTCCCGCAAGCCCATCGGTCCGCTGATGAACTACGGCTATTCCGGCGAGGTGCTCCTGCCGGTCACCGTGCGGGTTCCCGCCTCGGCCCGGCCCGGCCAGACCGCGACCCTCCGGGTCAAGGCCGCCTTCCTGGTCTGCTCGGACATCTGCGTCCCGGAGGACGCCGACCTGTCGCTTGACGTCAAGGTCGTGTCCGGGGACCCGGCGCCCGACGCCGAATGGGGGCCGCGGATCCGGGCGGCCCTCGACGCTGCGCCCCGGCCCGGCCAGGTCAAGGCGGTCCTGGCCTCAGGTCCCGCCGGCCTCAGGATCGCCGCGACCGGCGCGTCCATCTCCGGCGGAGCGGCCCGCGACGTCTATTTCTTCCCCTATGCCCCGGGCGTCATCGACCACGCCGCGCCCCAGGCCCTCGACCGCGGCCCCGGGGGCCTGACCCTTTCCCTCAAGCCCGCCCCGGGCGCCGCCGCGCCGGCGACCCTGGCGGGGGTCCTGTCCGTCGACGGCCGGGTCTACGAGATTGAGGCCGGTCCCGGAGCCGCGCCGGCGGAGGCGGCGGGCCTCGGGCCGCCGCCTGTCGCCAAGGCGCCCGGGGGCGGGGCGGGCGGCCTTGCCGGCGCCGTGCTGTTCGCCTTCCTGGGCGGCCTGATCCTGAACCTCATGCCCTGCGTCTTCCCGGTGCTCGCCATGAAGGCGGCGTCCCTGGCCGGCCACGGCCATGACCGGGCGGCCGCTCGGGCCCAGGGCCTGGCCTTCCTGGCGGGCGTGATGGCCACCTTCATCGGGCTCGCGGCCCTGCTGCTGGCCGTGCGCGCCGGAGGCGCCGCCGTGGGATGGGGCTTCCAGCTTCAGTCCCCGCCGGTGGTGTCCGCCCTCGCCCTCCTCATGCTGGCGGTGGGGCTGAACATGTCCGGGCTCTTCGAGATCGGCTCCTCCCTCCAGGGGATCGGCGCTGGCGCCGCTTCCCGGGGCGGCGGGCTCGGGGCCTTCCTGACCGGGGCCCTCGCCGTCGTCGTCGCCGCACCCTGCACCGCGCCCTTCATGGCGCCCGCCCTCGGCTGGGCCATGACCCAGCCCGCCGCCCTGTCCCTGGCGGTCTTCGCCGGCCTTGGCCTCGGCTTCGCCGCCCCCTTCACCCTGGCCGCCCTCGCGCCCGGCGTCCTGTCGCGCCTGCCCCGGCCCGGCCCCTGGATGGACACCTTCCGCAAGGTCCTGGCCTTCCCGATGTACGGGGCGGCGGCCTGGCTGGCCTGGGTGCTGGCGGTGCAGGCGGACCCGGACCTCCTCGCCCGGCTCCTCGCCGCCGGCGTCGCCCTGGCCTTCGCCTGCTGGCTGGCGGGCCTGGCCCAGAGGCGCGCCCTCCTCGGACAGCCGGCCCGTGTCCTTGGCCTCGCCGCCCTGGGCGTCGCCGTCCTCTCCGTCGCCGCGGCGGTCTGGCCCACCCCGGCCCAGGCCGTGGCCGAAGGGTCCGCGCCGTCCGGAACCGACGCCTCGGGCCTGGCCTACGAGGCCTACACGCCCGAGCGCCTGGCCGCCCTGCGCGCCGAGGGCCGGGCGGTCTTCGTCAACTACACCGCCGCCTGGTGCGTCACCTGCCAGGTCAACGAGCGCGTCGCCTTCTCCACGCGAACGGCCGCCGAGGCCTTCACGGGGTCCGGGACGGTCTACCTCAAGGCCGACTGGACCCGGCGCGACGCGGTCATCGCCGAGGACCTGGCCCGGTTCGGCAGGGCCGGGGTGCCCCTCTACCTCGTCTACCCCGCCGGCGGGGGCGAGCCCGAGATCCTGCCCCAGCTCCTGACGCCGGACATGGTCGCCCGCGCGGTCAAGGCCGCGGCCCGGGGATGAGCCGCGCCGCAGACGCCTGGACGGCCCTCGAGGCCGCCGTCCGCGCCGATCCGCCCCTGCGGCGGCTGTTCGGGCTCGAGCCCGACCGGGCGGCCCGGCTGACCTTCGAGGCCTGCGGCCTCGCCCTGGACCTGTCCAAGCAGCCCTGGTCCGCCGCCAGCTTCGCCCGGGCCGTCGACCTTGCCCGCGCCTCGGGCCTGGAGGCCGCCCGGCAGGCCCTCTTCGCCGGCGAGGCCGTGAACGCCTCCGAGGGCCGGGCGGTCCTGCACATGGCCCTGCGGGCGCCGGGCGCGCGGGACTGGCGCGCCGCGGGCCAGCCCGTGGCGGAGGACGTGGCCGCCGGGCTCCAGCGGATGCTGGCCTTCGCCGGCGAGGTCCGGGCGGCCGGCGACATCCAGGCCGTCCTGCACATCGGCATCGGCGGGTCGGACCTCGGCCCCCGCCTGGTCTGGGAGGCCCTCGCCCCCGTCGCGCCCAGGATCGACCTGCGCTTCGCCGCCAATGTCGATCCGTCCGAGATCACCGCCGCCCTCTCGGGCCTGGACCCCGCCCGGACCCTGGTGGTGATCGTCTCCAAGACCTTCACCACCCAGGAGACCCTGTTCAACGCCCGGGCCGCCCGGGCCTGGCTGGCGCAGGCGCCCGGCGCCGCGGACCGGCTCGTCGCGGTGACGGCCGCGCCCCAGGCCGCCGAGGCCTTCGGGGTCGACGCTTCCCGCATCTTCCCCTTCGCCGACTGGGTCGGCGGCCGGTTCTCCCTGTGGTCCGCCGTCGGCCTGTCCTGCGCCATCGCCCTCGGCCCCGAGGTCTTCGAGGCCCTGCTGCGCGGCGCGGCGGAGATGGACGCGCACTTCCTCTGGGCCTCGCCGGAGCGGAACCTGCCGGTGGTCATGGCCCTCTCCCATGTCCTGAACCGCGACCTCCTGGGCCGGCCGGCGCGCGCGGTCGTTCCCTACGCCCGCCGGCTGCGGCTCCTGCCGGCCTTCCTCCAGCAGCTGGAGATGGAGTCCAACGGAAAGCGGGTCGGGCGCGACGGCCAGCCCGTCCCGCGGCCCACGGCCGGCGTCGTCTTCGGCGATGCCGGGACCAACGGCCAGCACGCCTTCTTCCAGGCCCTGCACCAGGGCGCGGACGTCATTCCCCTCGACATCCTCGCCGTCCGCCAGCCCGTGGAGGGGGACCCCGCCGCCCACCGCGCCCTGCTGGCCAACGCCATCGCCCAGGCCGAGGCCCTGATGGCCGGGCGGACGGAGGCGGAGGCCCTCGAGGCCGCCGGGGGCGACCCGGTCCTCGCCGCCCAGAAGGCCTTTCCCGGCGACCGGCCCTCGGGCTTCCTCCTCCTGGAGCGCCTGGACCCGCCGGCCCTCGGCGCCCTCCTGGCCCTTTTCGAGCACAAGGTCTTCGTCGAGGGGGTCCTGTGGGGGGTCAACAGCTTCGACCAGTGGGGCGTCGAGCTGGGCAAGGTCCTGGCCGCGCGGATCCTGCCCGAGCTGGAAGGCGGGCCGGCCGGCGACCACGACGCCTCCACGGCCGCCCTCATCGCCCGCCTCCGCGCGCCCTGAGCCCCGCGACGGGTTTACGCCCGCCCGCCCTCGGCTAGAGTGAGGCGAAGGGGGCCGCAAGCGCCCCCGCCGGAGGAGACAAAGGGCCCATGCACCTCGCCGACCACGCGCGCCTGACCCCCGACAAGCCGGCCCTGATCTCGGCCGACACCGGAAAGGTCGTGACCTTCGCCCAGCTGGACGAGCGCTCGCTGCGGATGGCCAACCTGTTCCGCGAGCGGGGCCTGAAGCGCGGCGACCATGTCGCCCTCCTCATGGAGAACAACCTCGCCTTCATGGACGCGGTCTGGGCCTGCTTCCGCTCCGGGCTCTACATCACCACCATCAACCGCTACCTGCCGCCGGACGAGGCCGCCTACATCGTCAACGACTGCGGCGCGAAGGTGCTGATCAGCTCACACGCCAAGCGCGAGACCTGCGAGGGCCTGGCCGACCTGATCCCCGCCTGCCCGATCCGCCTGATGGTCGACGGCGTCATTCCGGGCTGGGAAGCCTACGAGGCCGCCCGCGACGGCGCCTCGCCCGCGCCCCTCGACCGCGAGTGGATGGGCGATTCCATGCTCTACAGCTCCGGCACGACCGGGCGGCCCAAGGGCATACTGCGGCCCCTGCCGGAGGTCAGCCCCGCCGAGGCCTTCGCCCTGCGCCAGCAGGCCAACCGCTATGAGTTCGGCCCGGACACGGTCTACCTGTCGCCCGCGCCCCTCTACCACGCCGCTCCCCTGGCCTATGTCGTCACGGTCCAGTCCTTCGGCGGGACGGTGGTGATGATGGAGCGCTTCGACGCCGAGAAGTCCCTGGAACTGATCCAGGACTACCGCGTCACCCACTCCCAGTGGGTGCCCACCATGTTCGTGCGCATGCTGAAGCTGCCCGAGGAGGTCCGCCGGGCCTTCGACGTCTCCAGCCTGTGGGTCGCCATCCACGCCGCCGCCCCGTGCCCGGTGGAGGTCAAGCGCCAGATGATCGAGTGGTGGGGCCCGGTCCTCTACGAGTACTACGCCGGCACCGAGGGCTCGGGGTCGACCTTCATCGACAGCCATGACTGGCTGAAGCACCCCGGCTCGGTGGGCCGCGCGGCGGTGGGCGTCCTGCATGTCTGCGACGAGGAGGGGAACGAGCTGCCCCCCGGCGAGACGGGCCTGATCTACTTCGAGCGGGAGATCCCGACCTTCGAGTACCACAACGACCCGGAGAAGACCCGGTCGTCCCGGCACCCGAAGCACCCGAACTGGAACGCCCTCGGCGACGTCGGCTACCTGGACGAGGAGGGCTATCTCTACCTCACCGACCGCAAGGCCTTCATGATCATCTCCGGCGGGGTGAACATCTATCCCCAGGCCATCGAGGACGCCCTGATCACCCATCCCAAGGTCGCCGACGTGGCGGTCTTCGGCGTGCCGGACCCGGAGATGGGCGAGGCGGTGAAGGCCGTGATCGAGCCCGCCCCCGGCGTCGCCCCCGACGAGGACCTGGCCGCCGAGCTCATGCACTACGCCCGCGAGCACCTGGCGCATTACATGGCGCCGCGCTCCATCGACTTCATCGCGGAGATGCCGCGCCTGCCCACGGGCAAGCTCTACAAGCGCATCCTCCGGGACGCCTACTGGCAGGGCGACCGGAAGATCTGAACAGGACGGGAAGGAACACCATGCAGGACCTCGCGGGAAAGACCGCCTTCATCACCGGCGGGGCCTCGGGGCTCGGCCTCGCCATGGCCCACGCCTTCGGCGCCGCCGGCATGAACGTCATGCTCGCCGACATCGAGACCGAGCCCCTGGCCCGGGCCGTGGCCGAGCTGGAGGCCCGGCAGGTGAAGGTCGCCGCCGTCCAGTGCGACGTCACTGACCGCGCGGCCCTGGTGGCGGCGGCCCGCGAGACCGTCGCGGCCTTCGGCAAGGTCCACGTCCTGTGCAACAACGCCGGCGTCGGCGCCGGCGGCCCCGCCGACGAGATGAAGCCCGCGGACTGGGACTGGACCTTCCAGGTCAACCTGATGGGCGTGATCTACGGGTTCGAGGCCTTCCTGCCGCATATCCGGGCCCACGGGGAAGGCGGCGCCATCATCAACACCGCCTCCATGGCGGGCCACATGTCGCCGCCGGGCATGGAGGCCTACAGCGCCTCCAAGTTCGCCGTCGTCGCCCTCACCGAGGGCTGGGCCGCCCAGCTCGCGCCCGAGAACATCCAGGTCCAGGTCCTGTGCCCGGGCTTTGTCCGCACCCGGATCAACCAGTCCGGGCGCAATCGCCCGGCGAAGTTCGGCGGCCCCCAGGTGCGCGAGATCGTCCCGGACGACCGGGTCGCCAACGGCATCGACCCGGCCCGGGTCGGCGCCCGGGTGCTTGAGGCCCTGCAGGCCGGCGACCTCTACATCTTCACCCATCCGGACATGCGGCCCTTCGTCCAGATGCGCTTCGGCCGGATCATGGAAGGCTTCGATTCCGCCGACCGCAGCGAGGCCCTCAAGGGCATGGACTACCGCACCCCGGACCTCGACCTCCTGCCCTGAGGCCCGGGGTCCCCCAGGCCCCGGGGCTGGACGATCCCGCGCCGATGGGATACGGACCCGCCCTATGTTCCGTCAGGTTCACCATCACGGCCTCCACCATCCGACCTGCGAAAGCGGGAGCGGGCGGCTGCGTTCGGCCTGATCGAACCTCCGGCGCCGGCCCCCGCGCAATGCGGACGGGGCCGGCCGGCGGCTCCGTCCCTGGCAGACCCAAGGGATAGGAAATGACCACCCCAAAGACTGATGCTGCTGCTGACGGGGAGACGGCCCGTCCGGAGGCCCGCGCCCCCCGCGGCTTCGTGGACCGGCGCGCCCGCGACCTGGCCGCCGAACGCCGGATCCTGGCCCGGGTCTCCGAGGTCTACGAGCGCTACGGCTTCGAGGCCCTCGACACCGGCGCCCTGGAGTACGCCGACGCCCTGGGCAAGTTCCTGCCGGACGCCGACCGTCCCAATGAGGGCGTCTTCGCCCTGCAGGACGACGACGACCAGTGGATGGCCCTGCGCTACGACCTCACCGCGCCCCTGGCCCGGTTCGTCGCCCAGAACCGCGAGGGCCTGACCCGGCCCTTCCGGCGCTACGCCTATGGCCCGGTCTGGCGCAATGAGAAGCCCGGCCCGGGACGCTTCCGCGAATTCACCCAGTGCGACGCCGACACGGTGGGCTCGGCCCGCCCGGAGGCCGACGCCGAGATCATCGCCATGGCCGCCGAGGGCCTCGCCGCCGCCGGCCTGCCCGAGGGCGGCTATGTCCTTCGCATCAACAACCGCCGCCTGCTCAACGGCCTCCTGGACCGGGCCGGCGTGGCGGACGAGGGCCAGAAGCTCGCCGTCCTGAGGGCCGTCGACAAGCTGGACCGGCTGGGGCCGGAGGGCGTCCGGCTCCTCCTCGGCGAGGGCCGGAAGGACGAGTCCGGGGCCTTCACCCGGGGCGCCGGGCTGACGGCTGCGGCGGCGGAGTCCGTGCTGGCCTTCACCGCCGCAGGGGCGGGCGACCGGGCCGAGACCCTGCGCCGGATCGCCGCGGTGATCGGCGGCTCGGCCGAGGGCGACGCCGGGCTCGAGGAACTGGCGGGCATCGACCGGGCCCTCGCCGGCATGGGGGGCGGCGCCGACCGGGCGGGCTTCGATCCCTCAGTCGTCCGGGGCCTGGAGTACTACACCGGCGCCGTCTTCGAGGCCGAGCTGCGCCTGGAGACCCTGGACGAGAAGGGCCAGCCGGCCCGGTTCGGCTCGGTAGGCGGCGGCGGCCGCTACGACGACCTCATCGCCCGCTTCACCGGCGAGCGCACCCCCGCCACGGGCTTTTCCTTCGGGGTCTCGCGCCTCGCCGCCGCCCTGCGCGCCGCAGGCCGGGACCTGGGCCGGGAGGCGAGGGGCCCCGTCGTGGTCATCGCCTTCTCGCCGGACGACATGGCCGCCTACTTCGCCGTGGCCGCCGAGCTCCGCGCCGCCGGGATCGCCGCCGAGGTCTATCTCGGGGCCTCGGGGATGAAGGCCCAGATGAAGTACGCCGACCGCCGGCTGTCTCCCGCCGCCGTCATCCTGGGGGGCGACGAGATCGCCGCCGGGACCGTCACGGTGAAGGACCTCGACCTCGGCCGCGCCCTCGCCTCGGACGTCACGGACAACGCCGCCTGGCGGGCCGAGCGTCCCGGCCAGCAGACCGTGCCCCGCGACCAGCTCGTGGGCGTGGTCCGCCGGATCCTGGGGGATGCGCCATGATCCAGGGCGCGATCCTTTCCGATCCCCGGCTGGAGGCCCTCCGGGCGCCCTTCCGCGAGACGGGCGCCGCCTGGGTCCAGCCGCCCGTGCTTCAGCCCCTGTCCCTGGTCCTCGACCTGGCGGGCGAGGCCCTCCGGTCCCGGCTCTTCGTCCTGCAGGCGGCGGGCGGCGAGGAGGTCTGCCTGCGGCCCGACTTCACCACCCCCGTGGCCCGGCTCCACCTCGCGTCCGGCGCCGCCTCGGGCGACTACGCCTACGAGGGCCTGGTCTTCCGCGCCTCGGCCGACGAGCCCGAGGAGATCCTCCAGGTCGGGATCGAGCGCTTCGCGGCGGGCTCCGCCGACCTCGCCCGGGCCGAGGCCGACGCCGGGCTCGTGGACATGGTCTGGCGCGCCGCCCGGGCCGGGGGGCGGCCGGACCTTTCCCTGCGCCTCGGCGACGCCGGCCTGTTCCCGGCCTTCGTCGAGACCCTGGGCCTCAACCCTGTCCTCGCCGCCCGCCTCGTGCGCATGGCCGCCCGGCCCAGCCGGCTGGCCGCGGAACTCGAGCGCAAGGATCCGGGCGAGGCGACGGCGGGAGCCGAGGACGTCCTCGCCCGCCGGCTCGGCGCCCTTGCGCCCGACGAGGCCGCCGCCCTCCTCCAGGAGATCTGGGGCCTCGCCGGCATCACCCCGGTCGGCGGCCGCAGCGCCGCGGAGATCGTGGGACGGCTGGTCCGCCGCGCGGAGGCGGCGCGGGCGCCCGCCCTGTCGCCGGCCCAGGCCGATGCAGTCCGGGCCTTCCTGTCCGTGAGGGAGGCGCCCCGGCGGGCCCTCGCCGACCTTGGCGCCCTGGCGCCTGCGGGCTCCGCCCTCAGGGCCCGGATCGACGGCTGGTCCGCCCGCCTCGACCGGATCGAGGCGGCGGCGTCCGGCGCCGCGCCGGCGGTCTTCGAGGCCGCCCCCCGCGGCGACTTCGCCTATTACGACGGTCTGGTCTTCGAGGTGCTCTCGGCCGGCCTGGGTCCGGACCGCCCGGTCGCGGCCGGCGGGCGCTACGACGGCCTCCCCGCCCGGCTCTCCGGTTCCACGGCGGCGGCGGGGTCGGCCCTCGGCGGGATGGTGCTGCCCGGACGGGCCCTTGCGGAGGCTGGACAATGAGCGACGCCCTGACCCTCGCCATCCCCTCCAAGGGGCGCCTCAAGGAGCAGGTCGAGGCCTGGCTGCAGGACTGCGGGCTCGGTCTCGCCATGAGCGGGGGCGACCGGGGCTACCGCGCCCGCCTGAGGGGCGTCGACGGCGTCCAGGTGCGCCTGCTCTCCGCCGGGGACATCGCCGCCGCCGTCGTCTCGGGCGAGGTCCACCTAGGGATCACCGGCGAGGACCTCCTGCGCGAGCAGGGCGCCGAGGCCGCCGCCTCCGCCCTCCTGCTCCGGGCCCTCGGCTTCGGCCGGGCCGACCTGGTCGTGGCCGTCCCCCGCAGCTGGCTCGACGTCGCCAGCCTCGCAGACCTGGAGGAGGTGGCCCACGAGCGACTCGTGCGCACCGGCCGCCGCCTCCGGGTGGCCACCAAGTATGTCGTGCAGACCCGGGAGTTCTTCGCCCGGCACGGCGTCGCCGACTACCGCATCGTCGAATCCGGCGGCGCCACGGAGGGGGCCCCGGCCACCGGCGCGGCGGACATCGTGGTGGACATCACCACCACCGGGGCGACCCTCCAGGCCAACGACCTCAAGATCCTCGACGACGGCGTCATCCTCAGGAGCCAGGCCCAGCTCGCCGCGGGCCTCCGGGCGGACTGGACGGCCGAGGGCCTGGCCGCCGCCGAATCACTGCTGAGGATCCTTGAGGCGCGCGCCGCGGCCCATGCCTCGGCCACCCTCATCTGGCCCGGCGGGGACGAGGATCCGATCCTGCCGGAACTGGAAGCCCTCGGGGCCGTCCGGCGGCCCAACGGCCTCCTCGCGCCCGTCGACCTCGTGGCCCGCGTGGCGGCCAGGCTGACGGCGGCCGGGCGGGGCCCGGTCACGGCCTCGCGCCCGGACTTCGTCTTCGAGACGGCCTGTCCGCCTGTCGACCGCCTGAAGGACGCCCTCGGGCGTAACTGACGGAAGTGTCAGTGTTTCCGCGCGGCCGCCGAAGATTGGACGCAGCGTAAAGCGCGCTGTTGACAGGGCCGCGCATTTGCCTTCAAGTCTGGTCCTGCGAGAGACATGACGGCCAACGAACCGTCAATCTCCGGCGTTTCGGGGAGGAAACGCCCTCTTAAGATCCAGGGCCAGAGGCCCGGGCAACCCGCCGAAAGGCGGGTTGTTTTTTTGGCCCAGCCCACAGAATTGACGGAGTTGTCAGCTTGAGGCCGTGCGTCGCATGAGCCCTCCCAAGGTCGTGATCGCCGGCGCCGGGCCGGCGGGTCTCATGGCGGCGGAGGTCCTGGCCCGGGGTGGAGCCCGGGTGACGGTCCACGACCGCATGCCCAGCCCCGCCCGCCGGCTCCTCATGGCCGGACGCGGGGGCCTGAACCTGACCCACTCCGAGCCCTTCGAAGCCCTCGCCGGGAGGTATGGCGCGCGCACCGGGCGGCTGGCGCCCCTGCTCCGGGCCTTCACGCCGGGGGATCTTCGCGCCTGGGCCGACGGCCTGGGCCAGGACACCTTCGTCGGCTCCAGCGGCCGGGTCTTTCCCCGGGCCCTGAAGGCCTCGCCCCTGCTCCGGGCCTGGCTGGCGAGGCTGGACGCCCTGGGCGTCGAGCTAAGCCTCCGTTCCGCCTGGGCCGGCTGGGACGCCGACGGGCGTCCCCGGTTCCGGGGCCCGGACGGCGTAGAGACCGGCGTCGAGGCCGACGCCCTGCTCCTCGCCCTCGGCGGCGCCACCGAGGCTCGGGTCTGACGGGGGCTGGACGGATGTTCTGGCCTCGGCGGGCGCGCCCCCGGCGCCGCTCCGACCCTCCAACTGCGGCTTCGTCGCGGACCTCCCGGACGGCTTCACCGCCCGTTTCGCCGGAACGCCGCTCAAGGCCGTGGCCCTGGGCTTCGGCGACCTCTCCGTCCGGGGGGAGCTTCTCCTCACCGGCCGGGGCTTGGAGGGCGGGGCGGTCTACGCCCTGTCGTCCCGCCTGCGCGAGGCCATCGACGCGGCCGGGGAGGCGCGGGGCCTCGTCGACCTCCGCCCGGACCGGACGGTCGCCGAACTCGCCGCCCGGCTCGCCCGGCAGGACCGCAAGGCCAGCCTCTCGAACCGCCTGCGAAAGTCCGCTTCCCTGCCGCCCGCCGCCATCGCCCTGGTGCGCACCGCCGGCCCGCTCCCGGCCGACCCCGAGGGGCTCGCCGCCCGCATCAAGTCCGTCCCGGTCCGGCTCACGGCGACGTCGGGTCTGGAACGCGCCATCTCGACCGCTGGCGGGGTGCGCTTCGAGGATCTCGACGCCGGCCTGCAGATGCGGTCGCGCCCGGGGACCTGGGTCGCCGGCGAGATGCTGGACTGGGAGGCGCCCACGGGGGGCTATCTCCTGCAGGCGGCCTTCGCCACCGGCGTCCACGCGGCCCGGGACATCCTGGCCCGCACGGCCTGAGGCCTCACCAGATCCGGGCGCGCTTCTCCGGCGGCAGGTGCATGCCGTCGCCCGGCTTCACGCCGAAGGCCTCGTAGAAGGCGTCGACATTGCGGACCGGCACGTTGACGCGCGCCCTCGGCGGGGAGTGCGGATCGGTGGACAGGAGCTGGCGGGCGCGGTCCTCGCGCACCTTCGAGCGCCAGACCTGCGCCCACCCGTAGAAGACGCGCTGCTCGCCCGTCAGGCCCTCGATCACCGGTGCGGGAGCCCCCTTGAGGGAGGTGCGGTAGGCGTCGAGCGCCAGCAGGATCCCCCCCAGGTCGGCGATGTTCTCGCCCATGGTCAGGTCGCTCTTGATGAAGGCGCCCGGCAGGGCCTCGAAGGCGGCGTACTGGGCGCCCAGCTTGGAGGCCTCGGCGGTGAAGCGCTCGGCGTCCTGCGGGGTCCACCAGTCGGCGAGACGCCCGTCCCCGTCCGACTTGCGGCCCTGGTCGTCGAAGCCGTGGGTGATCTCGTGACCGATCACCCCGCCGATGGCGCCATAGTTGATGGCCATGTCGCCCGCCGGGTCGAAGAAGGGCGGCTGGAGGATGGCGGCCGGGAAGACGATGACGTTCCGGGTCGAGGAGTAATAGGCGTTCACCGTCGCCGGCGTCATGCCCCACTCCTTGCGGTCGACGGGCTTGTCCAGGCGGGCGACCCGGCGGTTCCAGTCCCACGCCCGCGAGCGGGTGACGTCGCCGAACAGGTCGCCGGGCTTGAGTTCAAGGCCCGAATAGTCCCGCCAGCTGTCGGGATAGCCGATCATGACGCTGAACTTGGACAGCTTCTCCAGGGCCTTCGCGCGGGTTTCCGGGCCCATCCAGGACACGCGCTCGATGCGGCCGCGCATGGCGGTCTTGATGTCCGCGACCAGGCCTTCCATCAGCGCCTTGGACTGCGGGGGGAAGTAGGCCGCCACATAGTCGCGGCCGAGGGCCTCGCCGAGCTCGGAATCGACCAGGGTCACGGCGCGCTTCCAACGGGGCTGCTGCTGGGGCTGGCCGGTCAGGACCTTGCCGCGGAAGTCGAAGTTCGCCTGGTCGAATTCCGGCGAGAGATAGGGGGCGGCCTCGTCCACCAGGCTGAGGGCGAGATAGGCCCTGAGGGTCGAAAGGGGGGTCTCCGAGAAGATCCGGGCGATCTCGGGGAAGGCGCCCTGTTCGCGGATGACCACCCGCTTCACGCCGCCGAGCCCGGCGCCGGCCAGGTAGTCGCCCCAGGCGAAGCCGGGCGCGGAGCGGGCCAGCTCCGCGGGGGTGGCGGGATTGTAGGTCCGGTCGCGGTCCCGGCGCTGGGCGCTGGTCCAGGACGCCTTGGCGATCCGGGTCTCGAAGGCGAGGATCTCGTCGGCCGCCTTGCCGGGGTCCGGCCAGCCGGCGAGGCCCAGCATCTTCTCGGCATAGGCCCGGTACGCCGTCCTCTGGCGCTCGAAGCGGGCCTCGAGATAGTAGTCCCGGTCGGGAAGGTTCAGCCCGGACTGGCTCAGGTAGACGGCGTAGGCCTGCGGGTCGCGGGCGTCGTCGGAGACAAAGACCGAGAAGACCGATCCGCCGAAGCCCTGGGCGGCGCGGCCCATCAGCCGGGCGGCCTCGCGGTGGTTGCGCAGCCCGCGGATTTCCTTGAGCGCCGGGGCGATGGGCCTGGCGCCGAGGGCGGCGATGACCGGCTCGTCCATGTAGTTCCGGTAGAGGATCGCCAGCCGCTTGCGGTCGGCGGAGGGCGCGGGATCGGCCGCCGCGGCGTCGAGCACGGCGTGCATCCGGTTCACCGACAGCTCGCGCAGGGCGTCGAAGGCCCCGAAGCTGGACCGGTCGGCGGGTATCTCGAGACGGTCGAGGTAGGCCCCGTTGGCGTGCAGGAAGAAGTCGCCCGCCGCAGGGGTGGCCGTGTTCCGCCCTGACATGTCGAAGCCCCAGGTCCCCATCCGCGGGGCGGACAGGTCCTCGGCGGCCGCGGGCAGGGCGACAGAGACGGCGAGGGCGGCGAGGAGGGAGCGTGCGGCGGTCATCGGGAACTCCGGAGGACGACGGAAGACGGCGCGCAACATGCCGCCGGCGACGCCCGGGAGCACCAAGATTCTTCCGGCTTCGACCTTTCCGGGGTTCCGGGGGTCGCGCGCCGGACCTCCGTGCGCCATAGTCCGTCCTGCGAGGAGGACCATGGCCAGCCCCGAACCCGGCGAGTTCAAGGATGTCATCCTGTTCCTGGCGACGGCGGGCGTCGTCGTGCCCCTGTTCCGGCGCTGGCGCATCAGTCCCATCCTCGGCTTCCTCGGCGCCGGCGTCCTCCTCGGCCCCTCCGGGCTCGGCGCCCTGGGGGCCCACGCGCCCTGGGCGGCGGAGCTGACGATTGATTCGCCGAAGGAGCTGGCCCAGCTGGGCGAGCTGGGCGTGGTCTTCCTGATGTTCATGATCGGGCTGGAGCTCTCCTGGGCCCGCCTGTGGCTGATGCGCCGCTACGTCTTCGGCCTCGGCGCCCTGCAGGTGGCGGGCTGCGGCCTCATCGTGGCCCTCACCGCCCACCTCCTCGGCGCCTCCGTCACCGCCGCCGCCGCGATCGGCGCCGCCATGGCCCTGTCCTCGACGGCCGTGGTCATGCCGATCCTCACGGAGAACCGCCGCCAGCACGTCCAGGCGGGGCGCGTGACCTTCGCCGTCCTCCTGTTCCAGGACCTGGCGGTCGCGCCCATCCTGATCACCCTCGCCATCCTCGGCCGGGACGATGCGCCCTCCCTGTCCCCCGAGACCCTTCTGAGCTTCGCACCTGCGGCCCTGTCGGTCGCCGCCCTGGTCGGCTTCGGGCGCTTCCTCCTCCGGCCGATGATGAGGTCGGTGGCCCGGGCGCGGAGCGAGGAGCTGTTCATGGCCGCCTGCCTCCTGGTGGTCATCGGGTCCGGCCTCCTTGCGGCCTTCGCCGGCCTCTCCATGGCCCTGGGCGCCTTCGTCGCCGGCCTGCTGCTCGCCGAGACCGAGTTCCGGCACGAGGTCGAGCAGGTGATCGAGCCGTTCAAGGGGCTGCTGCTCGGCCTCTTCTTCCTCGCCGTCGGGATCGGGCTCGACGTGGGACTCATCCTCGAGCAGCCCTTCCAGGTGGCGGGGGTGACCTTCGGCCTCATGGCCCTGAACACCGCCCTCATCTTCGGCCTCGCCCGCGGCTTCGGCCTGAACTGGCGGGCGGCGATCGAGACCGCCCTCCTGCTGGCCGCCAGCGGCGAGTTCGCCTTTGTCATCCTCGCCTCGGCCATGAACCTCGGCATCGTCCCCGAACCCCTCGGCCAGAGCCTGCTGGTCTCCGCCACCCTGTCCATGATGTGCATCCCGCTCCTGGCGGCCCTCGGCCTGCGGATCGCGGGTCGCTCGACCGCGGGGCTGAGCGAGGCGCCGCATGCCCCCGGGGCGGCGCCCGAGGGCCGGATCCTCGTCATCGGCTACGGCAGGGTGGGGCGGCTCGTGGGCGAGATGCTGGATCGCCACGGCCTGCCCTGGTCCGCCATCGACCAGGACGCCGCCGTCGTCGCCCGCGGCCGCAAGTCCGGGCGGGTCCTCTACTTCGGCGACGCCTCCCGCGCCGGCTTCCTCGAGCGCTGCGGCCTGGAGACCGCCCGGGCCCTCGTCATCACGGCCGACGCCGAGGGCGGCGAGGCGGGGTCCATGGAGGCCCTGGTGGCGTCGGTCCGCGACCGCCGGCCGGACCTCGCCATCTTCGCCCGGGCCCGGGACAGCCAGCAGGCCCTGCGGCTCTACGACCTCGGCGTCACCGATGCGGTCCCCGAGACCGTCGAGGCGAGCCTCCAGTTGTCCGAGGCTGTCCTCGTGGGGGTTGGAGCGCCAGTCGGCCCGGTTATCGCCTCCATCCACGAAAGACGCGACGAGTTCCGCCGGGAACTGAACCGGGGAGACGGTTTTCTTGCAAAAACCCGCCGGAAACCCAGCGCCTCCGCCTCCTGACGGGGTTGCGAGGCTTGCGCGCCGCGATTCTCGCGAATACACCTCAGTGTTGCGTCAGCGACACTTCCACCTATTCAATGGCCTGATATAAACAGCGGATAGCGGTTACGTCTCCGCAGAGGGCAAGAGAGGGCTCTGATATGAAATTCAAACTCCTGGCCGGAGCGGCTCTGGCCGCTGTGACCATCGCTTCGGGGGCCTCGGCCCGTGAAGTGGGCTGGTACGGCGCCGTCGATCTCGGCTACCACTGGCCCGAGGGCCTGGACGCCACGTCCAGCAACAACGCCGCGAACGGCAAGCCCTACGACTGGTCGTTCAACCAGGCCGAGGACTGGACCGGCTTCGCCCGTCTTGGCTACCAGGTCTCCAGCCACTGGCGCGTGGAGCTCGAGGGCGGCTATCGCCCCGGCGACATCGAGTCCGTCCGTGGCGGCGCCAGCAACGCCATCCTGGGTCTCTGCACCCCCGGCGTCGTGCGCACTGCGGCCGCCCCGAACTGCGGCTCGCCCTCCGGCAGCATGCAGACCATCACCGTCATGGGCAACGTGCTCTATGACATCCTGCCCGACTCGGCCCTGAACCCGTTCATCGGCGCTGGCATCGGCATCAACCACACCAAGGCTGACGCCATCGTCGGTCAGTTCTCGACCATCACTCCGGTGGGCCCGGCCGCCACGGCGACCAACCCCGCCTGGCAGAACCTGACGGTTGACGACGACGACACCTCGTTCGCCTGGCAGGGCATCGCCGGCGTGGCCTGGGCCGTGACCGACCGCCTGGACGTGGACCTGACCTACCGCTACCTCAGCGGTTCGGACCTGACCTTTGCGTCCAAGGGCACTCATGCCCTGCAGCCCGGCGCGTTCTCCGGCGCCTATGAGGACCAGTCCCTGACCGTGGGCCTGCGTTACTCCTTCGCGCCGCCGCCGCCGCCGCCGCCTCCCCCGCCGCCTCCGCCTCCGCCTCCCCCGCCGCCGCCGCCGCCTCCGCCGCCGCCGGCCTACGAGGCGAAGCAGTTCGTGGTCTACTTCCCGTTCGACCAGTCGGTCCTGACGCCGGAAGCCCAGACCATCGTCACCGAGGCGGCTGAGTACGCCAAGGCTGGCAACGCGACCCGCGTGATCGTGGTTGGCCACACCGACTCGTCCGGTTCGCCGGCCTACAACGTCCGCCTCTCCGAGCGCCGGGCCAAGGCCGTCGCCGACGCTCTCGTCGGCCAGGGCGTGGGCCAGCAGCTGATGCAGGTGGACTGGAAGGGTGAAACCCAGCTCGCGGTCGCCACCGGCGACGGCGTGAAGGAGCCCCTGAACCGCCGCTCGACGATCGACATCAACTTCTGATTTCGATCGCAGGCGGAAACGCCTGGGAATACGGGGGCCCGGTCGCAAGACCGGGCCCCTTTTCCGTTCCGGGACAGCTCACCGGGCCCGTGTTCCGGCGCCTGGCGTCCTCCCGGCCCGGGTGTTCACAGTCTCGTGAATCGGCGCTCCGGCGCGTGCTGAAACTCCAGCATGTTCAAGCGTCAAGCGCGCTGTTAACCTCTCGTTAGTAAAAAACTCACGGGGACAACCCGCCCGCCCCGTTGACGAGTCATTAGGCTCATGGCCCCATGATGTTGCGTAGTCGGGCGGGGCGCCCACTAGATATAGACGTTTGAATGATCCGGTCGCCGCAACGGTGCGGCCCGGACGCGAGGATTGCGGGTGCAGGGCATGAGCGGTGGTGAAGCAGTCAGACGTGCGGAGCAGGCGGAGGCCCAGGCCGCGCCGGAACGCGCGGAGCGTCCCCAGCTCCAACTGGTCCGGAAGGTCCAGGTGGACCGTTCCCGGGATGCGCTCCTGACGGACTTCGGCAAGACCACCCTGGAGGACCGCTACCTCCTGCCCGGCGAGTCCTACCAGGACATGTTCGCCCGGGTCGCCACCGCCTATGCGGACGACGCCGACCACGCCCAGCGGGTCTATGACTACATCTCCCGCCTCTGGTTCATGCCGGCCACGCCGGTCCTGTCCAACGGCGGGGCCGACCGCGGCCTGCCGATTTCCTGCTTCCTGAACGCCGTGAACGACTCCCTCGACGGGATCCAGGGCGTCTGGAACGAGAACGTCGCCCTGGCCTCCAACGGCGGCGGGATCGGCACCTACTGGGGCGGCGTCCGCTCCATCGGCGAGAAGGTGAAGGGCGCGGGCCAGACCAGCGGCATCATCCCCTTCATCCGGGTCATGGACAGCCTGACCCTGGCCATCAGCCAGGGCTCCCTGCGGCGCGGCTCCGCGGCCGTCTACCTGGACATCCACCATCCCGAGATCGAGGAGTTCCTCGAGATCCGCAAACCCTCGGGCGACTTCAACCGCAAGTCCCTGAACCTGCACCACGGCATCTCGATCACCGACGAGTTCATGGAGGCCGTGCGCGACGGCGCCGCCTTCGGCCTGCGCTCGCCCAAGACCGGCGAAGTCATCCGTGAGGTCGACGCCCGCAGCCTCTGGCAGAAGATCCTCGAGATCCGCCTGCAGACCGGCGAGCCCTACCTGATCTTCTCCGACACGGTGAACCGGGCCCTGCCCCAGCACCAGCGGGACCTCGGCCTCTCTGTCCGCCAGTCCAACCTGTGCTCCGAGATCATGCTGCACACCGGGGTCGACCACCTCGGCAAGGAGCGCACGGCGGTCTGCTGCCTGTCGTCGGTCAACGCCGAGACCTTCCTGGAGTGGCGCGACCATCCGACCTTCATCGAGGACGTCATGCGCTTCCTCGACAACGTGCTCGAGGACTTCATCACCCGGGCGCCCTCCAGCATGGCCAACGCCATCTACGCCGCCCGCCGCGAGCGGTCGGTGGGCCTTGGCCTGATGGGCTTCCACTCCTTCCTGCAGATGCAGAACGTTCCCTTCGAGTCGGCCATGGCCAAGTCGTGGAACATGCGCCTGTTCAAGCACCTGCGCCGTCAGTGCGACGCCGCCTCGCGGGTGCTGGCCGCCGAGCGCGGGCCCTGCCCGGACGCCGCCGAGCGGGGCGTCATGGAGCGCTTCTCGCACAAGCTGGCCATCGCCCCGACCGCCTCGATCTCGATCATCTGCGGCGGCACCAGCGCCGGCATCGAGCCGATCCCGGCGAACATCTACACCCACAAGACCCTCTCGGGCACCTTCGCGGTCCGCAATCCCTACCTGGAGCGCCTGCTCGAGGCCCGGGGACAGAACACCCCGGGGGTCTGGGACTCGATCCTCGAGAACGAGGGCTCCGTCCAGCACCTCGACTTCCTGACCCAGGACGAGAAGGACGTCTACAAGACCGCCTTCGAGCTGGACCAGCGCTGGGTGATCGAGCTGGCGGCCGACCGCACGCCGGACATCTGCCAGTCCCAGTCGGTGAACATCTTCCTGCCGGGCGACGTCGACAAGTGGGACCTCCACATGCTGCACTGGTCGGCCTGGGAGCAGGGGTGCAAGTCCCTGTACTACCTGCGCTCGAAGTCCGTGCAGCGGGCGGCCCACGCCGGCGCCGAGGCGGCTGCAGCCGTCGACATGTCCGACGCCGCCCGTACGGACTACGAGGAATGCCTGGCCTGCCAGTAGGCGGGCTTTCCCCAGGCCATTCACAACATGTTGGGTCCAGGCGTGAGAGACCCCCTAGATATCGGGGGCGACCCATGTCTAGATCGGCCCCTGAGTTGACGAGTTCCACCGTGTTCCCGAGGAGTGCCTGACCGTGCCCGCCAAGTCCGACCTGCCTGGCCTGCTCACGCCGTCCTACGCCTACAAGCCCTTCCGCTATCCCTGGGCCTATGAGTTCTGGAAACGGCAGCAGCAGGTCCACTGGATGCCCGAGGAAGTGCCCCTCGGCGAGGACCTCAAGGACTGGGCCGCCAAGCTCAACGACCGCGAGCGGAACCTGCTGACGCAGATCTTCCGCTTCTTCACCCAGTCGGACGTCGAGGTGAACGACAACTACATGGAGCGCTATTCACGCGTCTTCCGTCCGACCGAGATCAAGATGATGCTGGCCTCGTTCTCCAACATGGAGACGATCCACATCGCCGCCTACGCCCTGCTGCTCGAGACCATCGGCATGCCCGATTCCGAGTTCACGGCCTTCCTGGAGTTCCAGGAGCTGAAGGCCAAGCACGACTACATGCAGCAGTTCGGGGTCGACACCGAGGCGGACATCGCCCGGACCCTGGCCATGTTCGGCGCCTTCACCGAGGGCCTCCAGCTGTTCGCCAGCTTCGCCATGCTGATGAACTTCCCCCGGCACAACAAGATGAAGGGGATGGGGCAGATCGTGTCCTGGTCGGTGCGCGACGAGAGCCTGCACTGCGAGGGCATCATCAAGCTCTACCACACCTTCAACCAGGAGACCGGGGCGGTCACCCAGTCCGTCGCCGACGACATCGTCGACTGCTGCAAGACCGTCGTCGGCCTTGAGGACAAGTTCATCGACCTGGCCTTCTCGGCCGGCGAGGTCCAGGGCATGACCCCGGACGACATCAAGGCCTACATCCGCTTCATCGCCGACTGGCGCCTGCGCCAGCTGGCCCTGCCGGAAGTCTACGGGGTCAAGGAAAACCCGCTGCCCTGGCTGCAGTCGATGATCTCGGGCGTGGAGCACGCCAACTTCTTCGAGGCCCGCTCCACCGAGTACTCCAAGGCCGCCACCCGGGGGCAGTGGCACGGCGACGCGGGCGTCTGGACCGAGTTCGACCGGCTCATGGCCCGCCGCACCGCCCCGGCCGAGCCCGCCGAATAGCCCCCCCTATTGCTCCCCCCAGGGGGAGCTCCGGGCGAAGCCCGGTGAGGGGGTCAACGGCGGTCCGTCAGCTCCATCAGGGCGGCCACGCGGTTGGCCGTCGAGGGGTGGGTCGAGAACAGGTTGTCCATGCCCTGGCCCGAGAGCGGGTTGATGATGAACATGTGGCTGGTCGCCGGGTTGGCCTCGGCGTCCGGGTTGGGAACGCCGCGGGCGTAGGCCTCGATCTTCCGCAGGGCGCTGGCCAGGGCCTCGGGATCCCCCGAGATCTCCGCCCCGCCGCGGTCGGCCTCGTATTCGCGGCTGCGGCTGATCGCCATCTGCAC
>JAPOKE010000180.1 GCA_029977805.1 Phenylobacterium parvum
CATGGCCGACACCTTCGTGGCCCGCCAGCCCCGCGGCGCCGGCGTCTTCGCCCCGGCCCGCATGCAGTACTTCGGAGAAGCCGCCCTTGAGGAGCTGGCCGGGACCGACCTGATGGTCTTCGCCGGCACCACCCAGCCTGTGGCCTTCTTCGCCTATCCCGGCCGGCCCAGCGTGCTGGTGCCCGAAGGCTGCGCCACCCTGTCCCTTGCGGACCGGGCGACGGACGCCATCGCCGCCCTGCAGGCCCTGGCGGACGCCCTGGGCGCGCCGGCCGCCGGCCCAGCCCAGCCCCTGAAGCGCCCGGAGAGCGCCGCGTCGGGGCCCCTGACCCCACAGGCCTGCGGGGTCGCTGTGGCCCGTCACCTGCCCGAGGGCGCCATCCTCTGCGATGATGCCGTCACCTCGGGGGGCGGGATCGCCGTGCCCTGCATGACCACAGTCCCGCATGAGGTTCTGGCCCTGACCGGCGGCGCCATCGGCATCGGCGGCCCCATGGCCATCGGGGCGGCGGTGGCCTGCCCGGACCGCAAGGTGGTGTCCCTGAACGGCGACGGCTCGGCCATGTACACGGTGCAGAGCCTGTGGACGATGGCGCGGGAGAACCTGGACGTGACCGTGGTGGTCTTCGCCAATCACAGCTACCGGATCCTCAACATCGAGATGAGCCGGACCGGGGCGGGCCAGGCGGGTCCGTCGGCCCGCAAGCTGCTGGACCTGGGCGATCCCAGGATCGACTGGGTCTCCCTGGCCCGCGGCCTGGGTGTCGAGGCCGTGCGCTGCGAGACGGGCGAGGCCTTCGAGGCCGCCTTCGCCAGCGCCATGTCCCAGCGCGGCCCGAGGTTCATCGAGGCGGCGATCTGATCCCCGCCCGTCCGGCGCAACGAAAAGGGCCCGCGGGAGCAATCCCGCGGGCCCTCGTCGTTCCGGGGTGAGCCGGCCCTACTTGTTGCCGGGCAGGGCGCAGTCCTTGGAGAAGGCGCAACCCACGGCGTTGATCGGCGTCAGGGGCTCGCTCTTGTACTCGAGGACATAGCCCTTGAGGCCGTCGGCGCAGGCGGTCTCGAGGTAGGTGGTGCCCGAGGCCGTCTTGCCGAGGAGCCGGGTCGCAGAGACCTCGCACTCGTTCTTGCCCATCTTCTTCAGGTCGGCCGTGACGGCCTTGTTGGAAGCTTCAGGCTTGGAGAAGGAGCAGCGGTAGCCGACGATCGGCGCACGGGCGCAGTCCACGACCTGGGTGGTCTCGGCCTTGGCGGTGAAGATGCCGACGGCGCCGTCGGGGCGGTTGCCGCAGGCCAGTTCGACCACGTCCTTGCCGGGGGGCGAGGGGAAGGGGGCGTACTTGGAGACCTGGCAGTCAAAGCCGGCCTTCTTCGCCAGGTTGGAGTAGAGCCCGGCCTGGGCGGTCTGGGCTTCCTTGGCGTCGGTCAGGGTGCAGCCGCCGAGCAGGGCCATGGCCTTCTCGCACGACGTGGCCTGGGCCAGCTGGCCCTTCTCGACCTTGTAGATGTAGCCCTTGCCGTCCTGGCAGGAGGCTTCGTAGTAGCTCGCGCCGCCCTGGGACATGCCGATGTAGCGGCGGTCCTTCACCACGCAGCCGTTGTTGGCGGCGGCGGCGTAGCGGTCGACGACCGCCAGGCGGTAGGCCGCATCGCGCAGGGTGCATTTGATGTTGCCGTCCGTGGCGTCGAAGGTCAGG
>JAPOKE010000181.1 GCA_029977805.1 Phenylobacterium parvum
CGCCAAGCCCCGCGGGACGGACGCCGAGCCCTTCCCCGCCCCGGGCATGAGCGGCGGCGAGATCGGCGTCATCGGCTATCGGGGCATGAAGGAGTACGACATCGCCTTCGACGGCTTCGAGGCGCCCGAGGCCGACCTCCTCGGGGGCCAGACCGGCAAGGGCTTCTCCCAGCTCATGGCCACCTTCGAGAGCGCCCGGATCCAGACCGCCGCCCGCGCCGTGGGCGTCGGCCAGGCGGCCCTCGACGAGGCCGTCGCCTACGCCTTCCAGCGCCGGCAGTTCGACCGGCCCATCGCCGAGTTCCCGCGGGTCGCCAACAAGCTGGCCATGATGGCCGCCGAGCTCCTCGGGGCCCGCCGCCTGACCTGGTTCGCCGCCGAGGCCAAGGACCAGGGCCGCCGCTGCGACCTGGAGGCCGGCATGGCCAAGCTGACCGCCGCCCGCATCGCCTGGGCCGCCGCCGACAACGCCGTCCAGGTACACGGCGGCGCCGGCTTCGCCACCGAGCAGGTCGCGAGCCGCCTGCTGGCCGACGCCCGCATCCTGAACATCTTCGAGGGGGCCGGCGAGGTGCAGGCCCAGGTCATCGCCCGCCGCCTGCTCGAGGGCGCCAACTAGGCCATCCGGAAGGGACACCCATGGACGTCGTCTTCAAGTACCTGATCCCGGCGGCCCTGCTCGCCGTGGCCGTGACCCTCGGCTTCGGCCTCTACGCCCTGTTCCGGGGCGGGGAGTTCGGGCGGTCCTACTCCAACCGGCTCATGCGACTGCGGGTCCTGACCCAGGCCATCGCCGTGGCCATCCTCGCCGCCGCCCTCTGGTGGCGCCAGCAGGCGGGCTGAGCCGTGGTCCTGATCAACCGCATCTACACCCGCACCGGCGATGCGGGTTCCACCCGGCTGGCCTCCGGCGCGGAGGTCTCCAAGGCCGACCTGCGGGTGGCCGCCTACGGCGACGTGGACGAGGCCAACGCCTGCCTGGGCCTCGCCCGCCTGCACACGGCGGGGACCGCCCTCGATCCCCTGCTCGCCCGGCTGCAGAACGAGCTCTTCGACCTCGGCGCCGACCTCGCCACGCCGCCCGGGCCGGACGAGGACCGCGCCCTGCGCATCCTCGATTCGCAGGTCGAGCGCCTCGAGCGGGAGATCGACGCCCTCAACGACGGCCTCGGCGAGCTGACCTCCTTCGTCCTTCCCGGGGGAAGCCCCGCCGCAGCGCACCTGCACCTGGCCCGGACGGTGGCCCGCCGGGCCGAGCGCAGCGCCGTCGCCCTCACCGCCAGCGGCCAGCCGGTCAGCGGCCCGGCCCTGCGCTACCTCAACCGCCTGTCGGACCTGCTCTTCGTGGCCTGCCGGGTCGCCAACGACCAGGGCCGGGCCGACGTCCTCTGGAAGGCCGGCGCCACGCGCGGCGACTAGCCGCAGCCCCGGTTCCTCAATTCGTCCCCATCAGGGGGAGGTGGACCGCGACAGCGGGCCGGAGGGGGTTTCCTGAGCCGCCGTTGACCCCCTCACCCGGCTTCGCCGGGAGCTCCCCCTTTGGGGAGCAATTGGTCATTGCGCCGGGCCGGGGATCGGTCCGGCCTTGCGCTCCCGCGCGTCGGCCTTGGCGGCTTCATGGCTCTTGCGGTCGGTGATCGGGCGACCGGTAATGTCGGAGATCAGGATCGGCT
>JAPOKE010000182.1 GCA_029977805.1 Phenylobacterium parvum
AGACACACCATGGCTCGATGTTCCGCATCCACTCGAAATACGTCTTCGACCAGGCGGCCGGCTCAAGGACGGTTCGCCCCTCCTCCACCGCGGCGATGGCGGGCCTGGCCAGGGTGACGGCGTCCACGAACCACTGGTCCGTCAGGTAGGGCTCGACCACGACGCCCGAGCGGTCGCCGTGCGGCACCACGTGCCGGGTCGGGTCGATGCCGCGCAGCAGCTCCAGCGCCTCGAACTCGGCGACCACCTTCTTGCGGGCGACGAAGCGGTCCAGGCCCCGGTAGGCCTCGGGCGCGGCGTCGCTGATGCAGCCGAAGTCATCGAGGATGTTGATCATCTCCAGGCCATGGCGCTTGCCGACCTGGAAGTCGTTGAAGTCATGGGCCGGGGTGATCTTCACCGCGCCGGAACCCTTCTCGGGATCGGCGTAGTCGTCGGCCACGATGGGGATCAGCCGCCCGACGATGGGCAGGCGCACCTTCTTGCCGACGAGATGGGTGTAGCGCTCGTCCTTGGGGTTCACCGCCACGGCGGTGTCGCCCAGCATGGTCTCGGGCCGGGTGGTGGCGACCACGATCTCGCCGGAGCCGTCCTCCAGGGGGTAGGCGAAGCGCCAGAAATGGCCGTCGACCTCGCGCTGCTCGACTTCCAGGTCGGAAATGGCGGTCTGCAGGTGCGGGTCCCAGTTCACCAGCCGCTTGTCGCGGTAGAGCAGGCCCTGCTTGTGCAGGGTGACGAAGACCTTGCGGACCGCCGCGCTCAGGCCCTCGTCGAGGGTGAAGCGCTCCCGGCTCCAGTCGCAGGAGGCGCCCAGCCGGCGCAGCTGGCGGGTAATGGTGCCGCCGCTCTCGGCCTTCCAGGCCCAGACGCGCTCGACGAAGGCCTCGCGCCCCATGTCCCGCCGGCCGATGTTGCCCTCGGCGGCCAGCTGGCGCTCGACCACCATCTGGGTGGCGATGCCGGCGTGGTCGGTGCCCGGCAGCCAGAGGGCCGCCTTGCCCCGCATGCGCTCGAACCGGATCAGAACGTCCTGCAGGGTGTTGTTCAGGGCGTGCCCGATGTGCAGGGAGCCCGTGACGTTGGGCGGCGGGATGACCACGGAGAAGGGCTCGGCCGACGGATCGTCGGTCGGCGAGAAGGCGCCGGAGGCCTCCCAGCGGGCATAGAGCCGGGGCTCGGCGGTCTTGGGATCGAAGGTCTTGTCAAGCATGGCGGTTTCCGGGGCGGACCCGTAACGGAAGCCCCGCCCGCGTCAAGTCAGCACTTTGGACCGTTCAGCGGTCGGCCGCCGTCCGGGCTGCGCCGGGCCCGTCCGGCGGATTGCAGGTCTTCAGGAACCGGGCGGACTCCGTCAGCATCTGCAGGCGGGTCTCGCCATTGGAAAGCCAGTGGTCCTCACCCTTGAGCGTGATCATCTCGACCGGCTTCCCCGCCTTCTTAAGGGCCTCAGCCATGCGGGTGCTCTGCGCGATCCTGACGACGGTGTCGTCGGCGCCATGGATCAGGAGCACAGGAACCGAGACGTTCGCCGCCTGAAAGGCTGGCGAGAT
>JAPOKE010000183.1 GCA_029977805.1 Phenylobacterium parvum
GCTCTACGGCCTCGACATCCTGCTGGCGGACATCGAGGACACCCACAACAACACCACCCGTTTCCTGGTCATGACCGCCGACGTCGAGGCGCCGGCGCCTGAGGCCGGGGTAAGGTGCGTGACCAGCTTCGTCTTCCGCGTCCGCAACCTGCCGGCCGCGCTCTACAAGGCCCTTGGGGGCTTTGCGACGAATGGCGTCAACATGACAAAGCTCGAGAGCTACATGGAGAACGCCGCCTTTACGGCGACCTTCTTCTACTCCGAGATCGACGGACGGCCCGAGGATGAGGCCGTTGCCCGGGCCTTCGAGGAGCTGCAGTTCTTTTCCGAGCGCTTCGAGATCCTCGGCGTCTATCCCGCCGACCCCTATCGCGACCAGGTCGGCTAGCGGATTCGGCGACGCACAGTGAGCGGGGCTGCGGCGACGCGGTTGACCCCCTCCGGCCCGCTGCGCGGTCCACCTCCCCCTGGGGGGAGGAATTACAGAGCCAATTGCTCCCCCAAGGGGGAGCTCCCGGCGAAGCCGGGTGAGGGGGTCAACGGCCTTGTCGGCGGAGGTTCCGGCCTAGCGGCGCCGGTTCTTTCCGAGCTCGTCCGGGCATCCTGTGGCGAGGAGGCCGTCGACCGGGCCCTCGACGCGGAAAAGGGGATAGCGGTCGACCCGGCTGGTGGCGACGCCGCGGATGAGTTCACCCACTGGAGTCACGGTCCGGAAGCAGGCCTCCAGGTCGGCAAGAGAAAGCCGGCGGCTCTTGTCGAGGACCAGTCCCGGCCGGTCGACGGGCGCCGGCGCCGCATCCGGCCAACGTTCCCGCTCGATCAGGTGCACCAGGGGCGCCCCTATGCGGCCCGTGGCGGCCAGTTGCGAAAGGGCGCCGTAATGCGCGACGCCCACCCACTCCGCGCCCGCTGCGCGCCGGGCGGCCTCGACCTCCCCGGCGAACTGCGGCCAGTCGCGGATGGGCAGGAGCGGGTCTGTCCGGCTGTTGAGCGGCGGCCCCTGCAGGCCCGCCCAGGCCAGGGTCCCGGCCATGGCCACGCCGCCCAGGACGAGGCCGGTCCTGAACACCCTCGGCCGCCAGCCGGCGGGGCGGGCCTCGAGCGCCGCCGCGGCGGCCAGGGCGAAGGCGGCGAAGACGGTGGCCGGCCAGTGGGCCTGCACCCGGTCATGCAGGGCGTGAAGGGACAGGTAGAGGCAGAAGGGCAGGGCGGAAAGGAGGGGCAGGGAGAGGTCCAGGCCGCCCACCCGGCCGCGGCCGCGCGCCGCCGCCCAGACCCCGGCGCCCGCGAGGACCGCGATCAGGGGGTTCAGCAGGACGAACTGGGTGCTGAGGAACTCGCCCAGGTAGCCCGGGCGGAACTGCGAGGGCTCGACCCGGCCGAACTGCTTCTCGAAGGTCAGCCAGCCGTTCGCGGCGTTCCAGGCGAGGTTGGTGGCGAAGACGGCGCCCGCCGTCACGACCGCAGTCCAGGGCC
>JAPOKE010000184.1 GCA_029977805.1 Phenylobacterium parvum
GGCCTCCGGGCGGCCTGCCGCTGCTCGCAGGAGCGGATCCTGGGCCTCCTGGCCTCGTTCAGCGCCGAGGAGCGCGCCGACATGGTCGAGGCCGACGGGCGCATCCGGGTGTCCTGCGAGTTCTGCTCGCGGGTCTACGAGGCCCTCCCCTCGGACCTCGACGGGGCCTGAGGTACGGGCTGACGCCGGGGCGCCGGTTTTCACCCAGGGCTTTCGGCGCCATGCTCCCCTTCCAAGGAACGGGAGGACGCCATGACCCTGCACACCAAGCTCTGTGATCTTCTCGGGGTGAAGCACCCCGTCATGCTGGCGGGCATGGGCGGGGTCTCCTACGCCGAACTCGCCGCCGCCGTGACCAACGCCGGGGGCTACGGCGTCCTGGGCATGGCCGGCCAGGGCCCGGACTTCATCCGCGAACAGATGCGCCGGGTGCGAAAGCTGACCGACGGGCCCTTCGGCGTCGACCTGCTGGCCGCCTCGCCGGAGAGCCTGACCGCCGCCGTCGACGTGATCATCGAGGAGGGCGCCTCGTCCTTCGTCGCCGGCCTGGGGGTGCCCATGCCGATCATGGAGAAGCTCAAGAAGGCGGGCCTGAAGGTCATGGTGGTCTGCGGCGCCGTGAAGCACGCGGTGAAGGCCGAGCAGGCCGGCTGCGACGCCGTCATCTGCCAGGGTGGCGAGGGCGGCGGGCACACGGGCCTGGTCGGCGGCCTGCCGCTGATCGCCCAGGCCGTCGAGGCTGTGAAGATCCCCGTGGTCGGCGCCGGCGGCATCTATGACGGGCGCGGCCTGGCCGCCGTGCTGGGCCTCGGCGCCGTGGGGGTCTGGGTCGGCACCCGGTTCATCGCCTCCCACGAGGCCCACGCCGGCGACCTCTACCGCCAGACCATCGTGGAGTCCTCGGACGAGGACACCATCCGGACCCGCTGCTACTCGGGCAAGCCCATGCGGGTGCGCAAGAACCCCTATGTCGACGACTGGGAGAGCCGTCCGGCGGACATCCAGCCCTTCCCCATGCAGGCCATGCTCTCGAGCCGGGCCGGGGTGATGGGCGGCATCGGCGGACAGATCGAGGGGCTGAACCCGGACAGCTCCTGCTTCGCCATGGGCCAGTCGGCGGGCGGGGTGCACGAGGTCCTGCCGGCGGCCGAGATCGTGGCGCGCATGGTCTCGGGCGCCGAGGCGGCCATCGACCGGATGGCGGCGCTCCGCGCCGCGGGGGTGAAGGCGTGAGCGGGCGGCTGGACGGACGGGTCGCCCTGGTCACCGGCGGCGGCTCGGGCATAGGCGCTGCGGCCTGCCGCGCCCTGGCCAAGGAAGGCGCCGCCGTGGCGGTGACGGACCTGTCGCCCGAGGCGGCCCTGGCGGTGGCGGATTCCATCGCGGCGGCCGGCGGCCGGGCGAAGGCCTTCGCCCACGACGTGACCTCGCCCGAGGACTGGGAGCGCGTCGCCGCCGAGGTCGAGG
>JAPOKE010000185.1 GCA_029977805.1 Phenylobacterium parvum
GAGGCCTCGGCCCCGGCCGGCGCCATCCCCTACGTGGTCCAGGGCGCGACCCTGGCCCTGCCGGTGGCCGAGTTCATCGACCTCGCGGCGGAGAAGGCGCGCCTGTCCAAGGAGATCGCCGGCCTCGCCGCCACAGCCGAGCAGACCCGCCGCAAGCTCGACAACCCGGACTTCGTGGCCCGGGCGCCGGAGGAGGTGGTCGAGGAGAACCGCGAGCGCCTGGCCGAGGCCGAGGCGGCGCGGGAGCGCCTGCAGTCGGCCCTGGCGCGCCTGTCCTGATCCCGTCCGGGATGGCCTGACGCGAGGTCAGTCTTCCGCCGCCCCGAGGCGGGGACTATGTTGCCCCGCGACAGGATACCCGACCGGCGCAGGGAGGCGTGCGAGGCCATGAATTTCGATTTCTCCGAGGACCAGAAGTTCCTCAAGAACGAGGCGAGGCGCTTCCTCGAGGCCAACTGCCCCACCAGCCGGGTGCGGAAGGTCCTGGACGACGCCTCGGCGACCTGGGACCCCGAGCTGTGGAAGGCCGTCGCCGGCCAGGGCTGGCTGGGCGCCGCCATTCCCGAGGAACACGGCGGCCTGGGCCTTGGGCGGCTTGAGCTCTGCGTGATCGCCGAGGAACTGGGCCGGGCCGTGGCCCCCATCCCCTTCGCCTCCACCGTCTACATCCTGGCCGAGGCCGTGATGATGGCCGGGTCCGAGGCCCAGAAGGCCGCCGTGCTTCCGGGCATCGCCGCCGGCGAGGTCATCGGCGCCCTCGCCACGTCGGAGGGCCCCGGCGCCCTGTCCGCCTCCGGCATTCGTGCTTCCGTGGAGGGCGGCAAGCTCTCGGGGACCAAGATTCCGGTGACCGACGGCGGGATCGCGACCCACGCCCTGGTCCTGGCCCGGGAGGGCGGCCAGCCCGGCCTCTTCCTGGTCGACCTGTCGTCGGCGGGCGTCACCCGCGAGGCGCTGTCCACCCTCGACCCCTCCCGCGACGCCGCCAGGCTGGTGTTCGACAAGGTCCCGGCCGAGCGTCTGGGCGGCGCCGGCGAGGGCCTCACCCTGCTGGAGCAGATCCTCGACCGCGCCGCCATCCTGCTGGCCTTCGAGCAGACCGGCGGCGCCGACCGCGCCCTCGAGATGGCCAAGGAATACGCCCTGGAGCGCTTCGCCTTCGGCCGGACCATCGCCAGCTACCAGGCGATCAAGCACAAGCTGGCCAATATGTATGTGAAGAACACCCTCGCCCGCAGTAACGCCTACTACGGTGTCTGGGCGTTGGCAGAGGGGAGTGACGAGTTGCCGTTGGCAGCGGCTACGGCACGTGTCGCGGCGATACAGGCGTCGACCTAC
>JAPOKE010000186.1 GCA_029977805.1 Phenylobacterium parvum
CGGCGCGCTTGTACTCTGCAATCCGGGCAAGGATGTCGGTCATCGTCCGTGGGAAATCCTCACCAGGGCCTCCAGGGCGGCCAGGGCCCGGCCGTCGTCGATCACCTGGCCCGCCAGGCGCACGCCTTCGGCCAGGGTCCGGATGCGATCCGCAACCAGGAAGGCGGCCGCCGCGTTCAGCAGCACGATGTGCCGGTAGGCGCCCGGGGCCCCGGACAGGAGCGCGTGCAGGGCCTTGGCGTTGTGCTGTGGGTCGCCGCCGACCAGGTCCTCCAGCCGGCCCTCGGGGATGCCCGCCTCGGCGGGGCTCACCGTGAAACGCCGCAGGGCGCCGTCCTTCAGCTCCACCACGTCGGTTCCGCCGGTGGTGGTCAGTTCGTCCATGCCTTGTCCGTGCACCACCCAGGCGCGCTCGGCGCCGAGGTCCCGCAGCACTTCGGCCATGGGTTCAAGCCAGGCGGGGTCATAGACGCCAAGAACCTGCCGCCGCGCTCCGGCCGGGTTCGTCAGCGGCCCCAGGAGGTTGAACAGGGTCCTGAAGCCAAGTTCGGCCCGGATCGGCGACACGTGCCGCATGGCGCCGTGGTGGGCCTGGGCGAAGAGGAAACACAGGCCGGCCTCCTGCAAGGCCCGCAGCTGGCGATCCGGGTGGGCCTCGATATTGACGCCCAGGGCGGCCAGGACATCTGCGGTCCCGGACTTCGAGGACAGGGCGCGGTTACCGTGCTTGGCGACCTTCAGGCCGCCGCCCGCCGCGACGAAGGCGACGGCGGTGGAGACGTTCAGGGTGTGCAGGCCGTCGCCCCCGGTGCCGCAGACGTCGAGGGTTGGGAAGGGGACTTCAAGACGCACGGCGGCGGCGCGCATGGCCCGCGCCCCGGCTGCGATCTCGCCCGGGGTCTCGCCGCGCATGCGCAGGGCGGTCAGGGCTGCGCCGACCTGGGCGGGCGAGGGCTCGCCCCTGAGGCAGGCGGCGAAGAAGGCCTCGGCCTCGGCGGCGTCCAGGACCTGTCCGGCGGCGAGACGGCCGAGCAGCGGGCGAAAGGCTTCAGACACGGGCCCGGGCCGCGAGTTCCAGGAAGTTGCCCAGCAGCCGGTGGCCGCCCTCGGTGGCGATCGACT
>JAPOKE010000187.1 GCA_029977805.1 Phenylobacterium parvum
CAGGCGGTGGTGAATGACGCGTCCCGGGTCGACATCCTCGTCTTTGACCGCAGCGGTAGGCTGGTGGGTCGTGCCGACTAACGCGCAGCATCCTGACGCCGGGCATCACGGGCTGATCCTTGGCGGCACGCGCGACGCCCGCCAGCTCGCCGAAGCAGGTCGTCGCGACGGAGCGCGCCAGGGGGAGGGCCGCCTCGGTGACATAGTCCTCGACGCGGAAGCCCGGGTCGATCTGCTCGAGAAGGCTGTGGATCAGGAAGTTGTAGCCCAGGGTCGGATCGACCGCGTCCCTGGGCCGCGCGGCCTGGAGGGCGGCCTGGGCCTCGGGCGAGAAGTAGGGCGTACCGGTCGCCACGGTCCCGCGGATGTCCAGTTCCGGGGCGTAGGCCGGGGCGTAGGCCGCCGTGGCGAAGGCCGCGCCTCCCCCCTGGGACTGGCCGATAAGGACCACCCGGCGGGAGACCGGGAAGCCCGCCTTCTGCACCGCCCGCACGGAATCCAGCATGCTGTAGGCGGAGGGCCGCGTCGCCAGGTAGGGATGGCCGCCGGGAACCCCCAGGCCCTGGTAATCGCTGGCCACGACGGCGTAGCCCCGCGAGAGCCAGAAGCCGAGGTAGGTCTTGTCCCGCGGGCTGCGGCCGGCGAAGGACGGGGCGCAGACATCCGCCACCCCCACCGTCCCGTGCGCCCAGGCCAGCAGGGGCCAGCCGCCCTTCGGCGCCTCGCCCTTGGGCAGGAAGAGGGCTCCGGAGACCGCCACCCTGTCCTTGCCGCCGAGACCATCCGTCGAGGTGTAGAGGATGCGCACCCCCGATGCCGCATTGTCGAGGAGCAGCCCGGCAGGCAGGGCCTCCTGGCGGATCAGGCGGCCGGGCTTGCCCTTCACCTTGCCCTCGACGGCGTAGAAGGCCGGGACGCCGCCATCCCCCTGGAGCTGGGGCGCGGCGGCGGCGGGGCCGGCCAGGGCGGCGGCGAAGGCAAGGACGGCGAAGAGGCGCATCGGGAACTCCGGGGACAGACGGGAACGGCGCGGGCGGGCGCGGCCTCAGTCGAACGCCAGGCCCTCGAACTTCCCGGACTTCCGCCAGCCGTCGATGTAGCGGAAGTA
>JAPOKE010000188.1 GCA_029977805.1 Phenylobacterium parvum
GTGCGGCGCGTGGTGGAGGGCGTGATCGGCGAGCAGGTGAGCGAACACCTCGAGTTTTACCCGAGCGTGCTCGCTTCTATTTTCCAGAAGGCGTCCTCGGCGCAGAAGGCGGCGGAGGCGGCGAAGCGCGCGCGCGAGCTCGTGCGGCGCAAGTCCGTGCTGCGCAGCGGCTCACTGCCCGGGAAGCTCTCGGACTGCTCCTCGAGTGACCCGGCGACGACGGAGATTTTCCTCGTCGGGGGCGACAGCGGGGGGGGAGCGCCAAGCAGGGCCGCGACCGCCGGTTCCAGGCGGTGCTTCCTCTGCGCGGCAAGATCCTGAACGTCGAGCGCAAGGACGAGGCGTCGATGTACAAGAACACGGAGATCTCCTCGATGGTCACCGCGCTCGGTCTCGGTCTGAAAGGGGACGAGTTTGACGAGTCCGCGCTGCGGTACTCGAAGATTGTCATCCTCACCGACGCCGACGTGGACGGCGCGCACATTCGAACGCTGCTCTTGACGTTTCTGTTCCGGTATCAGCGCGCGCTGTTCGAGTCCGGGAAGGTGTTCGTGGCGGTGCCGCCGCTGTACAAGGTGGAGGCGAAGGGGAGCAAGAAGCCCACCTACTGCTACGACGAGGCGCAGCTGCAGCAGCACCTCGCGCGCCTGCCCGAGGGCGCGGCGAAGACCATCCAGCGCTTCAAGGGCCTCGGCGAGATGATGCCCGAGCAGCTGTGGCACACCACGCTCAACCCGGAGACGCGCCTGCTTAAGCGCCTCACCGTGGACGACGCCGCGCGCGCGAACCAGACGTTCCAGCTGCTCATGAGCGACAAGGTGGCGCCGAGGAGGGAGTTCATCGAGACGGAGGGGCCCAAGCTCCAGGACATCGACGTGTGACGCGAAACCACGCGCGCTTTTGTATCTCGCAAAAAATCTTCAGTTTCAATCGCTCTCGTTCGCCGTAGTCTCGCGTCTCCGTTCGAACGCGCGCGCGAGTTCCGGGACCCCCACCCC
>JAPOKE010000189.1 GCA_029977805.1 Phenylobacterium parvum
GGTCCTGGTGGGGATTGAGCGAGGCGGCGACGATGGCTCCCGGCTTCAGCGCGCCGAGGACGCTGGCGGAAGGGGCCCGGACGCCGAACAGGATGTCGGCCCCGCCGACGGCCTCGGCGGCGGTCCCGCAGACCCGCGCCCCGGCGGCGGCGTAGTCCGCGTCGAGGCAGGCGGCGGCAAGGCCGGCTCCAGACTCGACGGCGACCTCGAAGCCCGCGGCGATGAGCTTTTTCACGGTCTCTGGCGTGGCGGCGACCCGGGTCTCCCCGGGATGGGATTCGCGGGTGACGGCGATGACGGGCATGGCTTGGACCGGCCCTCCCAATGCGCGCCCGGCGACCGGGCGGCGGTTAGCCCCGGACTAGTGGCCTTCGCCGGGCTTGTCGCGAAGGACGATGACGCCGATCACCGCCACGACCAGGGCCGAGATGAACCCGGGCACGAAGCCGGCCGGGGTGCAGAACCACAGGGTCAGCAGGACCAGGAGGGCGGCGGTCGCGAGGGAACCCCACTTGGTGAGGAACATGAAGACGGCGTAGGTGGCCTTCTGCTCGCTGATGTCCATCTCGCCGCGGTGGTATTCGGAAGCCATTCGGGACTCTCTCGTTCGGACCCAGGGTCGGGTCAGGGGTTACACGCTCCCGCCGCGCCGCTCAAGCCCGGCGCGGAGGTCAGGCGCCCGCTGAGGCGCCGGGCCACACGGCCAGAAGGCCTCGCAGGGCCGAGATCAGGGCCAGGGGCTGGTCGATCATGATGTGGTGGGCGGAGTCGGGGATGGCGATCTCCAGGGTGTGCGGCGGCAGGGGCGAGGGCCCGCCCTCCTTCCGCCGGCTGATGATCGCCGAGCGGTCGCCGTAGATGTGCACCAGGGGGACGGCGACCTTGGGCGGGCCGTCGCCCATCATGCCGCTCATGACGCTGCGGTCGAGCTTGGCCCACATGTTGGGGTCGAAGCGCCAGCTCCAGCCTTCCTTGCCGTCCGGGCCGGTGACC
>JAPOKE010000018.1 GCA_029977805.1 Phenylobacterium parvum
CCGGGGGCGGCGCGGGCGCAGGAGGCGGCGACGGCGGCCTCGGGGCCTGGCGCACACCCTCGACGGCGCGGTCCGGTCCGGGCGAAGCGAGCCGCGCGGGGGGCGCAGCCGGGCCAGGGTCAGCCGTGGCCGGCGCCCCGGGAACCGGAACGACCTGGACAGGCGCCTCCGCAGCCGGCGGCGTCGGGGCGGGCGGCCCATTGCGGCCGAGGATGTCCCGCCAGCCGCCCGCGATCAGCCCGACCAGGAAGAGGTTCATCGCCAGGGAGACGAAGACCAGGGTCGGCAGCAGGCGAAACTTCAAGGCGCGGCGTCCGCCGGATCACCGACAGGCGCCTCCCAGCCGGCCAGGACCTCGTCGAGGACCTCGTCGTCGGTCGAAGCCAGGACAATGGCCGCCGGCGCAACGGAGGGCGCAGGCGCTGAGAGCAGGGACGGCGCCGCAAGAATTCCCGCCAGGCAGGCGGCGGCGAGGCCCGCGCCTCCGCCGAGGGGAAGGAGGAAGGACCGCCGGCGGGCCTCCCGCACCATGGCGGGCGCGGGCTCGACAATCCGGACCCGCACGCCGTCCGCCGGCCGGGGCAGGCTCCAGGCGTCCAGCAGGCCGTCGAGGGCGCCGGCTTCCTCCAGCAGGGCGCGGGCCGCGCCGGGGTTGGCGGCGATCCAGGCCTCCGCCGCTTCGCGTTCGCTGGCGGGCCAGCGGGCGGGCTCCGCCCCGTAGGCCTCGGCCAGGGCGCGGACGCGACGGGCGGTCATGGCGGCGGGGCGGACGGTCATGGGACCAGGTCCGCAAGGGCGGCGCGCAGGGACCGCCGGCCGCGGGACAGGAGGCTTTCGAGGGCCTCGACGCTGATCCCCAGGACGGCGGCGGCCTCGATGTTCCCCATCTCCTGGTAGTGGCAGAGGACGAGGGCTTCGCGCTGCCGGGGCGGCAGGACGGCCATGGCTGCAGCAACCCGGTCGCCGACATCGCGGGCCTCCAGGCCCCGGTCTGGGGCCGGGCCGGAGTCGACGAGGCCGTCGAGCTCCTCGGCGGACCCGGGCCGGCGGCGGCGCAGCCGGTCGCGGCAGAGATTCACCGCTACCCGGTGAAGCCAGGTGTCGAAGCGGGCCTCGCCGAAGCGCCAGACCGGCGCCTGTCGCCAGGCGCGGATGAGGGATTCCTGGGCGACATCCTCGGCCTCGGCGAAATCGCCGAGCATGCGGGCGGCCAGGGAGGTCAGCCGGGGGAGCTTGCGGGCGGTCAGGGCGCGGATGGCCAGGGCGTCGCCCGTCCCCACGCGGCGCACCAGTTCGGCGTCTGGATCCTCCGGGCGCGCGCCTGCAGCCGCCGGACGCGGCCCTGCGCCGGCGAGGCCGAGCGCCCTAGTTGCCGGACGCGGCACGTTGCCTCTGGCGCAGGGCGGCGACCTCGGCCTTGTCGAGGGCCCCGTCGCGGTTGGAGTCGGCCGCGTCGAACCGGCGGCGGCTGGAGGACTCAAGCTCTCCTCGGGACATGGCTCCGTCCGCGTTGGCGTCCGTGGAGCGCCACCACTGGTCCATCGCCGCCGCGGCCCTGGCGCCGCCGAAGGTCCGGGCCATGCCGGCGAACTTGTCGAATTCCTTGCGCGAGACCTGGCCGTTCCGGTCGGCGTCCAGGGTCTCGAGGGTCTTGTCGACATTCGCCGAGCGGTATTCGGCGTAGAGCACGCGCCCGTCGCCGTTCTGGTCGAGCTTGGGCGGGCCCATCTGGGCGGCGGCGGGAAGCGCCGAAATCGCCGCCACCCCGAAGGCGGCGGCGAAGGCGAAGCGGTTCAGGGACACGGCGTGAGCCTCCGTCAATCTCGTGCGTAACGAACTGATCGCTGAATTCCGTCGATTCAAGGGCGGACCAGCCTTTCGTAGGCCGCCACCGCGTCTTTTCGCACGCGGGCGAGGCGGGCGGCGAGGCTGCGGAAGTCCCGGGCGCCGCCGGCGCGGGCGAGCTTGCGGCGGAAGGCTTCGGGCTGGGCGGCGGGATCATCGCCGTCGCCGAGGGCGAGCCGGAGCACCTGGGTGAGGTTCTGCTGGAGGATCCAGGCCTCCAGGAGGGGACTGATCCCGTCCGCCAGCCCCGCGGCGGCCAGGGCCTCGAGGGCCTCCGCCGTCCCTGCGCGCAGCGGCCCGCCAGCGGGGGCGTGGGCGAGCTGGAGGAACTGGGCGGCGAACTCGATGTCGACGAGGCCGCCGGGGGCGAGCTTCATGTCCCAGGTTCCCGAGGGCGGCTTTTCCTGGGCGATGAGGGCCCGCATCTCCCGGACGTCCCGGGCCAGGACGGCGATGTCCCGGGGGCGCCGGAGGGCCGCCTCGATGGCGGCGGTGACATCGGCGGCGAAACCCGGGTCGCTTGACCAGACCACCCGCGCCCGGGTCAGGGCCATGAACTCCCAGGTCTCGGCCTCGGCCTCGTAATAGGCGCCGAAGGACGGGAAGGCGACCGCCACCGGCCCCTTCGCCCCCGACGGGCGAAGGCGCATGTCGACTTCGTAGAGCTCGCCCTCTGAGGTCGGCAGGGACAGGGCGGCGACAAGCCTCTGGGTGAAGCGGGCGTAGAAGACCTCGGCGGGCCAGCCCTTGATCTCCGAGAGGGCGTCAGGGGCGGCGGCGCGGTGAAGGGTCATGAGGTCAAGGTCGGAGCCCGCGCTCATTTCCCGCGAGCCGCACTTGCCCAGGGCGACGACGGCCACCTCGCCCGCGAAGGCGCCGCCCATGCGCGAAGCCTCGGCCAGGGCGGCGGGGGCCAGGGCCTCGATGGAGGCGTCGGCGAGGCCGGCGAAGGCCCGGCCCGCCGCCTCGGCGCCGGCCGACCCGCTCATCACCTGGACGCCCACCCGGAAGGCCTGCTCCCGGTGCTGTCGCCGGACGGTGTCCATGACGCTCTCGAAGTCGCCGGCGCGGGCTGCGGCGGCGCGCAGGGCCTGGCGGTCCTCCTCGGGATCGATGTCGCCGAAGAAGGCGGGATCGAGCATGGCGTCCAGGGCGGCGGGTCGCCGGGCGAGGGTGTCGGCCAGCCGCGGCGCGAAGGCCATGACCTCGACGATCAGCTCGAACAGGGCCGGCTGGGCCAGGAACAGGGACTGGAGCTGCACGCCGCTGGACAGCCGCGAGAAGAAGGCGCCGAAGCGCAGGAAGGCGGCGTCGGGCGCGCCCGCCGCATGGGCGGCCTCCAGGAGCCGCGGGGCGAGGCGGGTGAAAAGCTCGCGCCCACGCTCGGAGCGGGTCGCCGCAATGTGCCCGTGGTGCCAGGACCGGATGGTCTGGGAGACCTGGGCGGGATTGGAGAAGCCCATCCGGGCGAGGGTCCGCAGGGTCTCCGGATCATCGTCCACCCCGGTGAAGATCAGGCTGCCAAAGCGGGACGACAGGGGCTCCTCGCCCGGGAAGAGTTCGCCGTAGCGACGGTTGACCGTCCTGAGGATCCGCTCCACCGCAGCGTCGAAGGTCCGCAGGCGGTCAAAGCCCGAGAGCGCCGCCACCCGGCGGCGGTCCGCCTCGGATTCGGGCAGGCGGTGGGTCTGCTCGTCGGCCAGCATCTGGACCCGGTGCTCCAGGGCGCGCAGCCGGTCGTAGGCCTCGCGCAGGTCTTCCCGCGCCTGGGGAGAGACATGCCCCTCCCCCGCCAGGGCGTCGAGGGCCTCGAGGGTGCGGAAGCTGCGGAGGCCCGGCCGACGACCGCCCAGGATCAACTGCTGGGTCTGGACGTAGAACTCGATCTCCCGGATGCCGCCGCGCCCCAGCTTGAGGTCCGCGCCCTTGGCCGACAGGCGGTCGTCGACCTTGTGGATGTGGATCTGGCGCTTGATCGAGTGGATGTCGGCGATGGCGGCGAAGTCGAGGTTCTTGCGCCAGACAAAGGCTTCCAGCTCGTCCAGGAAGGCCTTCGCCCGGGGCAGGTCTCCGGCGCAGGCGCGGGCCTTGATGAAGGCCGCCCGCTCCCAGTTCTGGCCGACGCTCTCATAGTAGTCGAGGGCCGCTGCGGCGGAGACGGCGGGGGGGGTCGATCCCGGATCGGGGCGCAGCCGCAGGTCGATGCGGAAGACGTAGCCGTCGGCGGTGCGCTCCTGCATCAACTCGGCCAGGCGGTGGGTCAGGCGGACGGCGAAGGCCTGGGGCTCGATCCCCTCGGCCAGGGGCATGAGTTCCGGCTCGAAGAAGATCGAGATGTCGATGTCGCTGGAGTAGTTGAGCTCGAAGGCGCCGTGCTTGCCCATGGCGATGCAGAAGAAGCCCGGCACGGGACCGTGGGCGGCGTCCGGCGCGGCCCTGAGCCGGCCCGCCGCCACCTCCGCGCCGGCGGCGGAGGCCAGGGCGGAAGCGAGGGCCGCGTCGGCGAAGCGGGCCAGGGCGGCCGTCACGCGGTCGAGGTCCCAGACGCCGCCGAGGTCGGCGAGGGCGGTGAGCAGGTGCAGCTCCGCCTTCAGCCGGCGAAGGCCCGGTCCGGCGGCCTCGGGGGCCGAGGCGGCGAGGTCATGGGTCTCCGCGAGGAGCTGCTCCAGCCTTTGGTCCGGGTCCGAGTCCAGGAGGCGGACCAGTCGGGCGGGATCCCGGCGGGCGAGGCCGGCGAGATAGGTCGAGGCGCCGAAGACCGGGGCGAGGGCCTCCCGCTCAGCCGGAGAGAGGGGACGGTGGGCTTCAAACGTGTCGAGCAGGCGCTCGGCGGGCCGGGCGTCGACGACCGGGCCGCAGGGCCGGATCCGGGCGCCGAGGGGGGTCATGCGACCGCCGGGAGGATCAGGGCGGCCCGCAGGCCCGGCCCCGAACCGTCGTAGGCGCCGGGCCCCTCGCCCAGCTCCAGACGCCCGCCATGGGCCTGGGCTACGGCCGCGACGAGGGACAGGCCGAGGCCGGAGCCAGGCAGGTTCCGGCTGTTCTCCAGCCTGACGAAGCGGTCCACCACCCTCTCCTTCTGGTCGGGGGGGACGCCGGGGCCCGTGTCGGTGACCGAGATCTCCGCCTCCCCCGAGGCGCGCCGGCGCAGGCGCACCATCACCGCCCCGCCGCGGGGCGTGTACTTGACGGCGTTGTCCACGAGGTTGGCCAGGGCCTGGGCGAGGAAGGCGGGATTTCCCCGGACCGTCAGGCCCGAGGCGATGTCCGAGGCGATCTCCAGGCCCTTGTCCTCGCAGAGGGGCCCGTAGAGCTCGGTCATGTCGCTGACGAGGCCCGCGGGATCGAAGAGCACGGCGTTGGGCGCCTCGCCGGCGGCCTGGAGGCGGGAGATGGCGAGGACGGCGGAGAAGGTCCGAAGGACCCCGTCGGTGTCGTCGATCGCCTGGCGCAGGCCTTGATGGGCGTCGCCGCGCCCGGCCTCCATGTCGAGCATGGCTGTCTCCAGGCGGGCCTTCAGGCGCGTCAGGGGCGAGCGAAGGTCGTGGGCGATGGCGTCGCCCGCGTGGCGATGGGCGGACATGGACCGGTCGAGGCGGTCCAGCATGTCGTTGAGGCCCTCGGCCAGCTGGTCAAGCTCGTCGCCCGCGCCCCGGACCGGCGCCCGGGCGGCGAGGTCGCCGTTGCGCACGGCGCTGATCACGTCGGTCAGGCCAGTCATGGCCTGGGTGAAGTTGCGGCTGACCAGCAGGCCGGAGGCGATGCCGAGGATGACCACCAGGGCGCCGGCGCCCCAGAGACCGCGGACGATGGTGACGATGAATTCCCGGTCATCACCGGCGTCGGCGCCGACGAAGAGGATCTCGCCGCCCGACAGCCGGACCTGGAGCCCCCGGGCCGGGGTGGACTGGGCCCTCCCGCCGGGTCCGGTCCCGGCGATGGAAAAGCGGGTCCAGGTCGGCTGGCCGTTGAAGCCCTCCACCGGACTGGCGGCCAGGGAGCCGGTGACCTTCCGGCCGTCCGGGGCGAGGAGCAGGTAGACGAAGCGCTGTTCCCCCGCCATCCGGCCGATCAGGACGGGGTTGAGGGCCCCGAGGCCGGCGCGGTCGTAGACCTCGACCAGGCGGTCGGACTCGCGGCGGATCTCGGCGTCCGTCCGGCGGCGCGCCTCCCCCGCGGCGGCGACATAGACATAGGCCATGAAGGCGGCGCCGGCGAAGGCGAAGAGGGCGAGGGAGAGGAGGGTCAACCGGAAGGGCGCGGCCCGGAAGAGACGCAGGAGCCCCTCAGCGGGCGCATCCCTCTCGTCAGGCATCCAGCCGGTACCCCGCCCCGCGGATGGTCTCGAGCATGGGATGTTCGAACCCCTTGTCGATCTTGGACCTGAGCCGGGAGATGTGGACGTCGATGACGTTGGTCTGGGGATCGAAATGATACTCCCAGACCTTCTCCAGCAGCATGGTCCGGGTCACGGCCTGTCCGGCGTGCCGCATCAGGAACTCCAGCAGCTGGAACTCCCGGGGCTGGAGGTCGATCTCCTGCCCGGCCCGGTGCACCCGCCGGGCGATGAGGTCCATCTCGAGGTCCCCCACCCTCAGCTGGGTCAGGACGGAGCCGGTCTCGCGGCGGCGGGACAGGGCCTCGACCCGGGCGATCAGCTCGGCGAAGGCGTAGGGCTTGACCAGGTAGTCGTCGGCGCCGGCGCGCAGGCCCGTCACCCGGTCCTCGATCTCGCCGAGGGCGGACAGGAACAGCACAGGCGTCTCGTCCCCATCCCGCCTCAGGGCCTCGACCAGGCCGACCCCGTCAAGGCAGGGCATCATGCGGTCGACGATCATGACGTCGAAGCCGCCCTGCCGGGCGGCCTCGAGGCCAGAGACGCCGTCCGGGGACAGGACGCAGGCGTGTCCGGCGTCGGCAAGGCCTCGGGCCATGACCTCGGCCGCCGGCTGGTCGTCCTCGACGATCAGGATGCGCATGCCCCCGCGCCCGCCTAGCCGGCGATCTTGATCGGCAGGAAGATGGTCCTCCCGCCGCGCCAGACCGCCACAAGCACGCTGGGACGGCCGGCCTTGCGGGCCTGGTCGACGACGGCGGCGAGGTCGGCGGGCGTCGAGAGCACCCGGTCGCCGGCGCGCATCAGGACATCGTTCGCCTGGAGCCCCTTGGACGCCGCATCGGACGACCGGTCGACGGCGGAGACGAGCAGGCCGCGCGCCTCGGCCGGCAGGCCGGTCCGGCGACGGGCCGCCTCGTCGAGGGGAACGACGGTCATGCCCAGCAGGGACTGGCCGGCGGAAGGCGCCGGACGGCCGGGGGCGGGAGCCGCGCCGCCGGGGCCGCCGGGCCCGGAGGCCAGCTGGGATTCCGGCGGGCGCGTGCCCGAGCGGATGTCGACCGTCCGCGGCTTGCCGTCGCGGATGACCTCAAGGCGCAGCAGGTCGCCCGGGGCGGCCTTGGCGACCTGGCGGGTCAGCTCGGAGGAGGACCGGATGCGCACGCCGTTGACCGAAAGGACGATGTCGCCGGTGGCCAGGCCCGCCTTGTCGGCCGGGGCCCCGGGGGTCAGCTCGGCGACGATGGCGCCCTTCTGGCCGGCCATGCCCTGGGCGGCGGCCATGTCCTCGTCGAAGTTCTGGATCGTGGCCCCGATGTAGCCGCGCACGACCTTGCCGTTGGCGATGAGCTGGCGGGAGACCCGGGCGGCGACGTCGGCGGGAACGGCGAAACCGATGCCCACCGAACCGCCCGTGGGCGAGAAGATGGCGGTGTTGACGCCAATCACCCGGCCATAGGTGTCGAAGGTCGGCCCCCCGGAATTGCCCCGGTTGATCGGCGCATCGAGCTGGATGTAGTCGACGAAGGTCTCGCCGATGTCGCGGCCGTAGGCGGAGACGATGCCGGCCGTGGCCGTGCCGCCGAGATTGTAGGGATTACCGACGGTCAGCACCCAGTCGCCGACCCGGGGCCGCGCCGAATTCTCGAAGTTCACGAAGGTGTAGCCCGAGCCCTTGACCTTCAGCACGGCGATGTCGGTGCCCTCGTCGCGGCCGACGACCGTGGCGTCCAGCTCGGTCTCGTCCTTGAGGACGACCTTGATGCTCTCGGCGTCCTCCACGACGTGGTTGTTGGTGACGAGGTAGCCGTCGGCGGAGATGAAGAAGCCGGAACCGGCGGACTGGCGCTTGGGACCGCGCGGACCTTCGCCCTCGCCGTCCTCGTCGCCGCCCTGGCCGGGCGGGCGGAACTCGAAGGGCAGGCCGGGGATCTGCCGCGGCATCTTGCTGAGGTCGACCCGCGTGGTGACGTTGATCGAGACGACCGCCGGCGAGACCTTCTCGAAGATGTCGGCGAAGGACATGGGCGCGCCCGGCGGCGGGGCGAAGTTGGGCGCCGGGCCCGCCGTGGCGGCTCCCGCAGGCGCGGCGGCGTCCGGCCGCTCGGCGACTCCAAGGCCGGCCGCGGCCATGGCCGATCCGGCGACGAGGGCGCCGGCGAGGGCGCCGATCATGTAACGGCTCTTGGTCGAGCTCATCTTTCCAAATCTTTCCCTGCGGCCCGCCGCGAAACCCCGCGACCGGGCGTGAACCTTCATGCCAAAGAGCGGCGACCCGCTCAAATGAGGATTACGTCATGCATTGGGATCGTCCGGCGACGATTTCAGGGCAGGATCGTGACCATTCTTGCCTGCGACCAGGACGGCGAGGCGCGCGGACTCCTCCGGCGTGAGGACTTCCGGCGCCGTTCGCAGGCCGCGGAGGCGGGCGGCGAGGGCCAGTCCCCCGGCGAGCACGGCCAGGAGGGGCGCCAGCCAGAGGGCCAGGTTCGCCGCCGAGAAGGACGGCCGCAGGAGGACGAACTCGCCATAGCGGTCGACGAGCCAGCGGCGGACAGAGGCGTCGTCGTCGCCGGCGGCGATCCGCTCGCGCACCAGGCGCCGGAGATCGACGGCGAGGTCGGCCTCGGAGTCCTCGATGGACTCATTCTGGCAGACCATGCAGCGGACTTCCTTGAAGAGGGTCCGGGCCCGGGCCTCCTGCGCCGGGTCCGGAAGACGCTCGGCGGGATCGGAGGCCGCGGCGAGGCAGAGGGCCGAGGCCAGGGCGGCGAGCAGGGCGAGGCCGGCGCGCCTCACGCCTTCGCCTCCCGGCGGCGGCCGGGCGCCAGCCGCAGCCGGCGGTCCGTCAGCGACACGAGCCCGCCGAGGGCCATGACCCCGGGGCCGGCGAAGATCAGCACCGCGAGGGGGTTCCAGAAGCCCCGGACGAGCCAGACCGGCTTGCCGCCCGGGCCATCGCGCCGCTCGCCCAGGACCACGTAGAGATGGCTGACGTCGACGCTGCAGATCGCGACCTCGGAGGTGGTCTGGCCGCCGGCGGGATAGAACCGGCGGGCCGCCTCCAGGGCGCAGACCGCCTTCCCGTCCCGGACCGCCGTGATCCGCGCGGTCTCGGCCTCGTAGTTGGGGCCATCGAGGCGGCGGACGTCCTTCAGGACGAGCTCCCAGGCGCCGACCCTGAGGGATTGCCCGGGGGCCAGGGTCTGGGCGGCCTCCACCTTCCAGGCAGTCTCGAAGCAGGCGCCGAGGACGAAGATCCCCAGTCCGACATGGGCGAGGGTGGCGCCCCAGGCGCCGCGAGGCAGGCCGCGCAGCCTGCGCAGGGACTCCGCCAGCGGCGCCCTGAAGAGCCGTATCCGCTGGGCGGCCTCGGCCAGCGACCCGGCGATGAGCCAGACCGCAAGGGCCAGGCCCAGGCTGGCGAAGGCCTTGCGCGGGGTCAGGAGCCAGAGGGCGGCGAGGCCCGCAAGGACGCCGAGGATGAGGGCCGGCAGCAGGGTCCGGACGGCGGGGGCGAGGTCACCCCGCTTCCAGGCCAGCAGGGGCCCGAAGGGCACCAGCAGGCACAGCAGGGCCATCAGGGGCGTGAAGGTCAGGTTGAAGTAGGGTGTCCCCACCGAGATGGCCTCGCCGCTGAGGGCCTCGCGGATCAGCGGGAAGAGGGTCCCGAGCAGGACGGTCAGGGTGGCCGCCGACAGGAGGATGTTGTTGGCGACGAGGGCGCTCTCGCGGCTCACGGGGGCGAAGACCCCGCCGGGCGCGAGGCCGGGCGCCCGCCAGGCGAAGAGGGCGAAGGCCGAGCCCGCCAGGGCCAGGAGGATGCCGAGCAGGAGGACGCCCCGGGTCGGGTCCACCGCGAAGGCGTGGACGGAGGTCAGGACGCCCGATCGCACCAGGAAGGCGCCGAGCATGGAGAAGCTGAAGGCGGCGATGGCCAGGAAGACCGTCCAGCCCGGCAGGGCCCCGCGCTTCTCGGTGACGACGGCGGAGTGAAGCAGGGCCGCCCCGACCAGCCAGGGCATGAAGCTGGCGTTCTCGACCGGGTCCCAGAACCACCAGCCGCCCCAGCCGAGCTCGTAGTAGGCCCAGAAGGAGCCGAGGGCGATGCCGACCGTGAGGAAGCTCCAGGCCGCCAGGGCCCAGGGCCGGACCCAGCGCGCCCAGGCGGCGTCGATCCGCCCCTCCACCAGGGCCGCGACACCCAGGGAGAAGACCACCGACATGCCGACATAGCCGGCGTAGAGGAAGGGCGGGTGCACCGCCAGGGCCGGGTCCTGCAGGAGCGGGTTGAGCGAACGCCCCTCGACCGGCGGGTCAGCCAGCCGGACGAAGGGGTTGGAAGCCAGGACGGTGTAGGCGAGGAAGACGGTCCCGATGACGCCCTGCACGGCGAGGGCGGAGGCCTTGAGGTCCCGGGGCAGGTCGCGGCCGCGCCAGGCGAGGACCGCGCCGAACCCGGTCAGGGCCAGGTTCCAGAGCAGCATGGAGCCCTCATGGCTGCCCCAGGCGGCGGCCACCCGGTAGAGGACCGGCTTCTCGGAATGGGAGTTGGCGGCGACGTTGGCCACCGAGAAGTCGGAGATGACGAAGGCGTAGACCAGGGCCGCGAAGGCGACGGCCAGGGCGCCGAAGCCGGCGAGGGCCGCGCCCTCCCCCGCCCCGGCGATCAGGGCGGAACGCCGGATCCGGCCGGCGACGGACAGGCCGGCCTGCGCTGCCGACAGGACAAGGGCCAGGATGAGGGCGAAGGCGCCGAACTCGACGATCATGGCGTGGCCCTCGCCGCGCCTTCGCCCCGCCATTCGCCCTGGGCCTTGAGGGAATCGGCCACCTGCTTGGGCATGTAGGTCTCGTCGTGCTTGGCCAGGACCTGCCGGGCCTCGAAGACGCCGTCGTCCCGGAAGGCGCCGGTCGCGACGATGCCCTGGCCCTCGCGGAAGAGGTCGGGAAGGTCGCCGCGGTAGTGGATCCGGTCCGTGGCGACATTGTCCCGGATGCTGAACTCGACCCGTCCGTCCGGGTGACTGACCACGCTGCCGTCCACGACGAGGCCGCCGAGCTGGACCGATCGGCCCGGGGCGGGGCGCGCCGCATCCGCCTGGGCGGGGGTGTAGAAGTAGGAGACCGAGTCCCCCAGGCCCCAGAGGGTGAGGCCGACGGCGAGGGCCAGGACGGGGGCCACCACGGCGAGGATGGTCAGCCGCCGGCGGGCGCGGGGAGAGCGGGGCATCCAGCCGGTCATTTCATGGGCTCCGTCGCGGCGGCCTTTTCGAGCTGGTCGAGGACCTGGGGCTGGGCGGCGTATCGCCGGCGGGCCTCCTCCAGGGCGGCGTCCCGACGCGGCCCGTCGCCCAGCACGGCGTAGGACCGCACCAGCCGGACCCAGCCCTCGGGATCCTCCGGGTTGGCCTTCAGCCGCTCGGCGAGGCCGGCGACCATGCGGCCGATCATGTCGGAGGCCGGGCCTTCGGGAAGGGCGGCGGACGGGGCGCTGGCCTCGCGGATGGCGGTGTCGATGTCAGCGAGACGGGGATCGCCCGGCGGCAGGGTCCGCGCGAGGGCCTTCAGGTCATTGATCCCGCCCTCCCGGTCGCCGGAGGCCGCGCGGCCCCGGGCCAGGTGGAACCGGGCCGCAAGGGCCTGGGGATTCAGCCGGACCGCCTCGGCCAGGGCGTCCCGGGCCTCGGGGGTGACCTCGCCGCCGGCCTGGCTGAGCAGGCTCAGGCCCAGCATCTCCCAGAGGTCGGCGCGCCCGGGGGCGAGGGCGAGAGCCCTGCGCAGGGCGCGCGCAGCGGCGGCCGGGTTGTCGGACTGGGCCTCGGCGAGGGCCAGGAAGCGGAAACCCTCGACCTCGGGGCGGACCTTCAGGGCCTCTCGCAGGACGGCGGCCAGCTGGGGCGGGGTCAGGTCCGTCAGCCGTCCGGACCGCCAGGCCTCGATGCGCTGGGCCAGGGGCTGGTCGGGAAGACCGGGTTGGCCGAGGACGAGATAGCCGCCGAGGGCGGCGAGGCCCACCGCCCCGGCGACGCCCATGAGCAGGGGGCGCTGGCCCGCCGGCGCGGCCCAGGCCGTCGCCGAGGCGTCGGCGGCGTTCAGGAGCCGGCGGCCAGCCTCGGCCCGCGCGGCCTCACGCTCGGCGGGGTCCATGAGGCCCCGGTCCGCGAGGTCGTCGATCTCGGAAAGCTGGCGACGATAGACGTCGAGGGTCGGGTCCCCGGCGCCCGGCTGGGGCGCGGACCGGGCGGCGCGAAGAAGGAGAACCGCCGCAGCAGCGACCGCAAGCAGTCCCGCCGCCATCCAGAAAACGACCATGGGCGCCATTTAGACATTTTGCGTCCCCGGCGCGAGGGGTCCCGGCCGCTCAATCGGCGGCGCGCGGCAGTCTGACCCTGGCCCGCAGGCCGCCCGCCGGGGCGCCGGAGAGTTCGAGGTCGCCGCCGTAGGCGACCGCGAGGTCGTTGACGATGCTCAGGCCCAGCCCCGAGCCGGGGGCCGACTCGTCGAGCCTCGCCCCGCGGGCGAGGGCGTCCCTTCGCTGGTCGGGGGTCAGGCCGGGCCCGTCGTCGTCGACGTCTATGGCCAGGCGGCCGGGGCCGTCGGCGGCGGCGCGCACCCGCACCCGGCTGCGGCCCCACTTGCAGGCGTTCTCGAGCAGGTTGCCGGCGATCTCCATCAGGTCCTGGCGTTCCCCGGGGAAGACGAGGTCGTCCGGGGCGTCCCAGTCGATCCGCAGGCCGGCGTCCTGGTGCAGGCGCGACAGGGTCCGGACGAGGTCGTCCAGCACCTCCGCGACCGGGGTCGCATGGCCTGCGCCCGGCCCGCCGCCCGCCGCCGCCCGGGCGCGCCGGAGGTGGTGGTCCACCTGCTTCTGCATGACGGCGGCCTGCTGGGTGACCAGGTCCGAGAGGGCGCCGGGGTCGCGCGCCGCGGCGGCGGACAGCACCGCCAGGGGGGTCTTCAGGGCGTGGGCGAGGTTCCCGACGTGGGACCTCTGGCGCTCGAGCGTGACCTGGTTGTGGCGCATCAGGGCGGTGATCTGGTCGGCCAGGGGCGTCAGTTCGCGCGGATAGCCGCCCCTCAGCCCCTCGGCCCGGCCCGACCGCAGGTCGGCGAGCTCCTGGCTGAGGGCGAAGAGGGGGCGCAGGCCAAGCCGGACCTGGATCACCACGGCGGCGATCAGGCCCAGGGCCAGGAGACCGAAGACCGCCGCGGTGGCGACGAAGAAGCCGCGGATGTCGGCGTCCACCGGCCCTCTGTCCTCGGCGGCCAGGACGATGACGGGGCCCGGGTCTCCGGGAAGCACGAGGCGCGTCGCCCGGACCCGGAGCTTCTGGCCGGCAGGACCGGGGGCCGCATAGCTGACTGTGCCGGAGGGATGGGCCTGGAGGTCCCCGACCACCCGGGCCGGCAGGACCAGCTCGGTGTCCCACAGGGAACGGGACCGGGCGAGGACGGCGGCGGAGCCCCCCTGCCCCGGTCGGGAAACCTGCCAGTAGCGGCCCGAATAGGCCCGGCGGGTCTTGAGGTCGTCCAGGTCACGGACCGTGGGCCCGGCGCCCGGGCTGAGCGCCGGCCCGGCGGCGGCGGCGGGACTGTCGGTGAGGTCGGCCAGGCCCTGGTCGAACCGGCGCAGGGCGGCCTGCTCGAAGAGAAGGCCGAGGAGGACCGCCGAGGCCAGCAGGACGGCGAGGGACCAGACGCTGGCCAGCAGGACCAGCCGCCGGACCAGGGAAGGCGCGGCGATGGCCATGCCTCAGGCCGTCCCGGCGGGATCGGCCAGCCGGTAGCCCAGCCCCCTCAGGGTAAGGATCCTCTCGGCGCCGAGCTTCTTGCGAAGGCGGGCGACGATCACCTCCATGGTGTTGGAATCCCGGTCGAAGTCCTGGTCGTAGAGATGCTCCACCAGGTCCGTCCGGCTGACCACGCGGCCCGCGTGCAACATGAGGTAGTGCAGCAGCCGGTATTCGAGGGAGGTCAGTCGCACGGGGGTCCCCGCCAGGGTGACCTGGGCCGCACCGGGATCCAGGACCAGGTCGCCGCACGCCAGGCTGGCGCTGGCCCGGCCGGCGGCGCGCCGCAGCAGGGCCCGCAGCCGCGCCAGCAGCTCGGCGGTGTTGAACGGCTTGGTCAGGTAGTCGTCGCCGCCTGCGTCAAAGCCGGCGACCTTCTCGGCCCAGCCGTCCCGCGCGGTGAGGATCAGCACGGGAGCGGCCATTCCCGCCGCCCGCCAGCGCTTCAGGACGGAGACGCCATCGAGCCGGGGAAGGCCGAGGTCCAGGACCACGAGGTCGTAGGGCTCGGTCTCCCCGAGGAAGGCGGCCTCCTCGCCGTCGCGGGCGAGGTCCACGGCGTAGCCGGCCTCGGCGAGGGACAGCCGGAGGCTCCGCGCCAGGTCGGGATCATCCTCGGCGAGCAGCAGGCGCACCTCTCAGTCCCCCCTCTGGTCCAGGACCCGGCCCGTCCGCGCATCGACGACGAAGATCACCACCCGGTTCTCCGGCGTCCTCCAGGTGACCAGGTAGACCGGGCGACCGTCGGTGGTCTCGCTGAAGCGGGTGTCGAGGTGCTCTCCCGGGGTCCGGGCGGAGAGGCTGGCCAGGACCTGGGACAGGGGAACCAGGCGACCATCCCGGACGGCGTCGCGGGCCTGGTCCTGCTCGGTCCGCCGGGGCGCCGGCTGCGCGGCCGCCGGCAGGGCGGCCAACGGAACCGCCGCCGCCGAGAGGACGACGACGAAACGGCGACGGAGGCGGCGCGATCTTTCGCTCATGTCCCGGGACTGCGCCGGGACGGCTGAACACGGGCTGAACCGGCCTCAGCGGCGCCGGGGCGCATAGGGCCGCTCTTCGCGCCAGCGCGCTGCAAAGGCCTCGAGCTGGGGGTCCGGCGTCTCGGGCAGGACCACCTGGATCCGGGCGATGAGGTCGCCCCGCACCCCGCGGCTGTCGGACAGCCCCTTGCCCTTGAGCCTGAGGGCCTGGCCGGAATTCGCCCCGCGCGGCACGGTGAGGGTGACGGGCCCGTCCGGGGTCGGCGCCTGGACCCGGCCGCCGAGGACGGCGTCGGGCACGGAGACCGGCAGGTCCATGACCAGCTGTTCGCCCTCCCGACGGAAGACGGCGTGCGGCCGGATGGCCAGCTCGATCAGGGCGTCGCCCTTCCCGCCGCGCCCGGGCTCGCCATGCCCGCGAAGGCGCAGGGTCTGGCCGTCGGTCGCCCCGGCGGGGATGGTCACGTCAAGCGTCCGGCCGTCCTGGAAGGAGATGCGCTTCTTGCCCCCCAGGATGGCCTCCTCGAGGTCGATCTCAAGCCTGGCGCGAACGTCGGGGCCCTTGGACGCAAAGCCCGCGCCGGGCCCCGGGCCGCCGCCGCCGCGGGGACCGCCGCGGCCGCCCCTGCGGCCGAACATCTCCCCGAGGATGTCGCTGAAGTCCGAGGAGTCAAAGCCGCCCGCGCCGCCGCCACCGAAGGGGCCGCCCTGGCCCGGGCCGCCGCCAAAGCCCCGGAAGACCTCGCGGCCGTCGGCGTCGATCTCCCCGGCGTCGAACTTCCGGCGCTTCTCGGCGTCGCCAAGGATGTCGAAGGCGGCGCTGACCTGCTTGAACCGCTCCTCGGCCGCCTTGTCGCCGGGATTGGCGTCGGGATGATGCTTCTTGGCGAGCTTGCGGAAGGCCTTGCGGATGTCGTCGGCCCCGGCGCCGCGGGGGACGCCGAGCACCTGGTAGGGATCTCGCGCCACGGGGGTCACCTCAGCAGGGAAAACGAACCGGCCTGGAAGTTAGGGTCCGCCTTCGGCTTCGCAAGGGCAAGTGTTGCCAAAATATCACGCCGACCTGGTGAGTCCGCCTCAGTCCTCCAGCCCGCGCTCGTCCAGGAGATCCGGGGCCGCGTGGTCGACCATGTCGTCCTCGTGCTCCAGCTCCGCCTCGCTGAGGGTCTGGCCCCGGACCGAGACGCCGGCGCGGTGGACGCTCTCGGGATCGCCGCTGATGAGGGGGTGCCAGTCGGCCAGGCCGCGTCCTTCATGGAGACGCCGGTAGGCGCACGACCGGGGCATCCAGCCGAGCTTCGGGATCAGGGCCGGGGTCAGGGTGATGCAGTCCGGCACCTCCCGCTTGCGGTTGACATAGTCCGAGCACCGGCAGGTCCCGGCGTCGAGCAGGCGGCAGTGCACCCGGGTGGGGATGATCTCGCCGGTGTCGGCGTCCTCGAAGCGGACAAGGCAGCAGAGGCCGCAGCCATCGCAGAGGCTTTCCCACTGTTCCGGCGTCATGCGGTCGAGGGGGGTGGTTTCCCAGAAGGGGCGGCTCATGACGCCTGTCTAGCCGCCGCACGGTTGCTTCGCCAGCCCGGCCGGCCGGCGGAGGGTGGGGCGAGGCGCGCGCCGGCGGGGGTTGGACTGAGGCCCCCCGGGCGCTAAGGGGGCGCCATGAAGCCGCCCGTCCTCGCCCTCCGGCAGGTCCGCCTCGCGGACGGCCCCCGAATGCTGTTCGACGGCGTCGACCTGGCGCTGGAGCCCCGCTGCCGGGCCTGCCTCGTCGGACGCAACGGGGCGGGCAAGACCACCCTCCTGCGCATCCTGGCCGGCGAGGTGGAGGCCGACGACGGCGAGCGGACCCTGGTCCCCGGCCTGCGGATCGCCTGGGTGCCCCAGGAGCCCGTGATCGGAGGGCCGACCGTGCGCGACCATGTGGTCGCAGCCGGCGCCGCGCCTCACGAGGCCGACGCCGCCCTGCAGACCTTCGGCCTGGATCCCGCCCGGTCCAGCGAGGGCCTCTCGGGCGGGGAGGTTCGTCGCGCCGCCCTGGCCGCCGCCTTCGCGCGGGACGCCGACGTCCTGCTGCTCGACGAGCCCACCAACCACCTCGACATCCCGGCCATCGCCACCCTGGAGGCGGAGATCGCCGCCAGCCGGGCCGCGGTCCTGCTGGTCAGCCACGACCGCGCCTTCCTCGAGCGCGTCTCCGACCGGTGCTTCTGGCTGGAGGGGCGGAAGGTGCGGCGGCTGGACCGCGGCTTCGCCCATTTCGAGGCCTGGGCCGAAGGGATCGCCGCCGCGGAGGCCGAGGACGCCCGGCGCCTGCAGAAGCGCATCGAGCAGGAAGAGCACTGGATGCAGCGGGGCGTCACCGCCCGCCGGGCGCGGAACGAGGGCCGCCGGAGGGCCCTCCTGGACCTGCGCGCCGCCCGCGCCGAACTCCTGCGCGAGACCCGCGGCCAGATGAGCCTGGAGGCGGCGGCGTCCGAGGGCTCGGGCCAGCGTGTCGCGGAGGTCCGCAGGATCTCCAAGGCCTGGGCGGGGCGGACCGTGATCCGGGACTTCTCCACCCGCATCCAGAAGGGCGACCGGGTCGCCGTCGTCGGGCCGAACGGGGCGGGCAAGACCACCCTGGTCCGCATGCTGGTGGGGCAGCTGGAGCCGGATTCCGGCAGCGTGAAGCTGGGGACCGGCCTGGAGGTCGCCTACCTTGACCAGACCCGGGCCGACCTGAAGCCGGACATGACCCTCCGCGAGGTCCTGGCGCCCCTGGGCGGGGACCAGATCCTGGTGCGCGGCAAGCCCTGGCACGTGGCGGCCTACGCCAAGTCCTTCCTGTTCACCGACGCCCAGCTGCGCCAGCCCGTGCGCAGCCTTTCGGGCGGAGAGCGCAACCGGCTGCTGCTGGCGCGCGTTCTGGCCGCCCCGTCCAACCTGCTGGTCCTGGACGAGCCGACCAACGACCTGGACATGGACACCCTGGACCTGCTGGAGGACGCCCTGTCCGACTATGCGGGCACCCTCCTGCTGGTCAGCCACGACCGCGACTTCATCGACCGGCTGGCGACCTCGACCATCGCCCTGAACGGCCGGGGCGACATCGTCGAGACCCCGGGCGGCTGGAAGGACTTCGAGTCCCAGAACCCCGGCTTCCTCGCCCCGCAGGCCCAGGCGGCGGCCCGCAAGGCGGCCCCGGCCACGCCCGCCGCCCCTGCGCCGCCGGCCCCGGCACGGCCCGGCAAGCTGTCCTACCGCGACCAGAGGCGGCTGGAGGCGGCGGAGGCCCTGGTGGCCGGACTGCCAGGCGAAATCCGGGACCTGGAGTTGCGTCTTTCGGATTCCGGCCTATACCGCCGCGACCCGAAGGCCTTCGCGCAGCTGACCGCCGACCTGGAGTCCGCCCGGATGCGGCTTGAGGCCGCGGAGACGGAATGGCTGGAGCTCGAGGAGCTGAAGGCCCGCCTCGCCGCCGGCGGCTGAGCCTCGCGGCGTTCCTGTGGACGCCCCGTCGCCGTTGAGTTTCCAGCGGAAACGGGGGGCCTCCACGGGCCTTCCACAGACCGTCCACACATTGTCCACCGGACCGCCCACTCCGCGGCCTCCCGGGGCCCTTGCCGGACCGCGGGCGCGGTGAGAGCGTGGGGCTGTCGAGAGGCGACGCGCGGTGACGGAAGGGGCGACCCGGACGGCGCCGGGCGGGAGGGCCGGACCAGGGCGGTGAACGGGGGCGACCCCGGGAGCAGGCCGGGAACGCGGTCCCGGGCGCGGCGGAACCGGCGGGGCGACCCGCAGGACCTCAGCCGACCCGCCTCGGGACTCAGATCTCCCAACGGATCTGAAAGAGGGCGGCGGACCGGGCGACCGGTGCGTCGCCCTCTTGCCGTTTGGACCGCGCGCCGCCGCGCCCTTGCCGGTTGCCTTCCCCCGAAAGGCGCCTAGTTTGCCCCGGAGACCTGCCCGGGAGCCTGCGTCATGAAGATCGTCCGGACATTCGCCATCCTCGCCGCAGCGGCCCTCGCCTGGGCCTGCTCGCCACAGAAACCGGCCGCCCCCGCCGGCGACGGCGCCGGGGTGATCCGCTTCGCCACGGACTGGCGCGCCCAGGCCGAGCAGGGCGGCTTCTACCAGGCCCTCGCCACCGGCGAGTACGAGAAGCGGGGGCTGAAGGTCCAGATCATCCAGGGCGGCCCCGGGGTGAACGTGCCCCAGCTGCTGGCCGCCGGCGCGGTCGAGGCGGGCATGGGGTCGAACAGCTTCATCGTCCTGAACCTCGCCAGCCAGGGCGCGCCCGTCCGGGCGGTGGCGGCCATGATGCAGAAGGACCCCCAGGTCCTGATCGCCCACCCCGACCAGGGGATCGAGAAGATCGAGGACCTCAAGGGCCGGCCGATCCTCCTGTCCGACGCCTCCGTCACGGCCTTCTGGGTCTGGCTGAAGTCGAAGTACGGCTTCGAGGACGCCCAGATCCGCAAGTACACCTTCAACGCCGCGCCCTTCCTGGCGGACAAGTCCGTGGCCCAGCAGGGCTACCTGACAAGCGAACCCTACACGATCGAGAAGACGGCCGGCCTCAAGCCCAGAGTCTTCCTGCTGGCGGACAACGGCTACCCCTCCTACGCGGCCATGATCCTGTTTCCCCAGTCGGCCATCGAGAAGGACCCGGCGAAGGTCCGCGCCTTCGTGGAGGCCAGCGCCGCAGGCTGGAAGTCCTACCTGACGGGCGACCCCAAGCCGGGAGACGCCCTGATCCTCAAGGACAATCCCGAGATGACCCAGGACGTCCTCGACCAGGCCCGCGAGAAGATGCGCCAGTACGCCCTCGTCGAGGGCGGGGACGCCGCATCCGGCGGGATCGGCGTCATGACCGAGGCGCGCTGGAAGGCCTTCGCCGAGATGGCCATCGCCCAGGGCGTCTATCCCAAGGACCTCGACTATTCGAAGGCCTACGCCCTCGGCTTCACCGGGCCGGCGGCCAGGTAGATGGGCTCCGCCGTCGCCCTGGAGGAGGTCGAGGTCGACTATCGCGGGCGGGGACGCGCCCTCGGGCCCGTCTCGCTGGACATCGAGGACGGCGAGATCGTCGCCCTGGTCGGCCCCTCGGGCTGCGGCAAGTCCACGGCCCTGCGTCTCCTGGCCGGGCTTGAGCCCGCCACCCGAGGGCAGGTGCGACGGGCGCCCGGACGCGGCGAGACCTCCGTGGTCTTCCAGGCCCCGACCCTGGCGCCCTGGATGAGCGCGGCGGCCAATGTCGCCCTCCCCCTCGAGCTTTCCGGCGCGCCCAAGGCGGAGGCGCGGGCCCGCGCCCTCGAGGCCCTGGAGCGGGTTGGCCTCGCAGGCGCCGGCGACTCCCGTCCGGCCCAGTTGTCGGGCGGCATGGCCATGCGCGCCTCCCTCGCCCGGGCCCTGGTCACCCGCCCGCGCCTGCTGATGCTGGACGAGCCCTTCGCGGCCCTCGACGAGATCACCCGCCGCACCCTAGCCGACGACGTCCTGGCCCTCTGGTCCCAGACCCGGCCCGCCATCGTCTTCGTGACCCACAATGTCGAGGAAGCCGCCTACATGGCCGGGCGCATCGTCGTCCTGACCCGGGGCCCCGGGCGCATCGCCGGCGAGGTCCGGGTCGAGGCGCCCCTGCCCCGCCCTGCGGGTTTCCGCACCTGGCCGGTCTTCACCGAGGCGGCGGAGGCGGTGTCCGCCCTGCTGGCCCGCGGGGCGGAGGCTGCGCCTTGAACCGCCTCGCCGACGCCCTCGCCCCCCTGGGGCTCATGCTCCTCCTGCTGGCGGCCTGGGAGCTGGCCTGCCGGCTCACCGGCGTGCCCGCCTACTTCCTGCCGCCTCCCTCCAGGGTGGCCGCCGCGGCGGTCTCGGGCCTGCCGGTCCTGGTCCCGGCGGCCTGGAACACCCTGTCGGTGGCGCTCGTGGCCCTCGCCCTGGCCGCCGGCGGCGCCATCGCCCTCGCCGTTCTGGTTGGCCTGAGCCCCCTGCTCGAGCGCGCCGTGCGCCCCCTGGCCTCGGCCCTCCAGGTGACGCCGGTGGTGGCCGTGGCGCCCCTGATCCTGATCTGGGCCGGGATCGACCATCCCGAGCGGGCGGTCATCGCCCTGGCGGTGCTGGTGGCCTTCTTCCCGATCTTCTCGGGCGCCGTGACGGGGCTGAGGTCGGCGGACCCGGACCTGGAGAGGCTGTTCGATCTCTACGGCGCCGGCCGTCTCCAGAGGGTGATGCGGCTGCGGCTGCCGGCCGCCGTCCCCTTCCTCATGGAGGGACTGAAGGTCGGCGCCGGGCTCGCCATCATCGGCGCCGTGGTCGCCGAGTTCGCTGCAGGATCGGGCGGGGTCCGCGGCCTCGCCTGGCAGATCCTCGACGCCGGCAACAAGCTCCAGACGGACCGGATGATCGCCGCCCTCGTGGTCCTGGCCGTGATGGGGGTGGCCGTCCATGCGGGCCTCGAGCGCCTGGAGCGCGCGGGCCTGCGCTGGTGGCGGGGCCGTTAGGCGACGGTTAACAGGCCCCGCTCTAGCGTGTAGAACCCTGGAGGACAGCCTCCGGATGCAGGCTGCAAAACGCCGCCAAGAGTGAATCGCGCATGAAGCAGAGCGCCGCCAAGCTTATGGAACTCGCCCGCGAGAAGTCGGGAGAGCGCCGGCGCGAGCTGATGCACCGCGTGGCGGACATGTATTTCCAGTTTGGCCCGCGACCGGACGATCCGGAGCTTGGCCTCTTCGACGACGTGCTGAGCCAGCTGTCGCAGGAGATGGAAAGCAAGGTCCGCGCCGAGCTGGCCAACCGCATGGCCCTCGCCAAGACCCCGCCGAAGGGCCTGATCCGCGCCCTCGCCCTCGACGAGACCATCGACGTCGCCAGCCCCATCCTCCAGCTGTCCCGGGCGGTGTCCGAGGACGACCTGGTCGAGGTGGCCCGCACCCGCAGCGAAGCCCACCTGAAGGCGATCTCCCGCCGCTCCAACCTGCCCAGCAGCGTCTCCGACGTCATCGTCGACCGCGGCGGCGAGGCGACCCTGGAAGTCCTCCTGGCCAACGCCACGGCCAATCTCTCGCGCGAGGCGCACGAGCGCCTCGTCGACCGCGCGATGGAGCACCCCGCCCTGCAGTCGGCCGTGGTCCGCTACGCCAAGCTGCCCATCGACCTCCTCAACGAGATGTACTTCGTCGTCGAGGCGCGGATGCGCAGCGCCATCCTGCAGCGTAACGCCCAGATCAAGCCGGAGGACCTGGACGAGGCCCTGAAGGAGAGCCGCGACCGGGTCGCCAACCGCAAGAAGCCCATGCCGGACGACTTCGCCAGGGCGCAGAAGATGGTCAAGGCCGTCGAGGTCCGCGGCGCGGTCAGCCCGAACGCCCTCGTTGGATTCCTGCGCAGCGGCGACACCACCGCCTACCAAATCGCGATCGCAAAGATGGCGGGGGTCGACTTCGAGACCGCCCGCAACATCCACGAGCGTCGCGAGCTCGACGCCCTGTCCATCATCTGCAAGGCGGCCGGCTTCGACCGGGCGATCTTCATCACCCTCGCGGTCCTGGTCCTCGGGCGCGAGAACAATCCCATGGGCCGGGCCCGGGAGTACGGCGAGATCTACGACGCCCTGCCCCGCGAGGTGGCCCGGCGGACCGTGCGGTTCTGGGGCGGCCGCAAGGGCTGAACCGATCAGCCCTGCCGGCGCACCAGGCGGGCGTAGTCGTCCATCAGGCTCAGCGAGATGTTGCCGGGGGTGAACCGGTACTCGCCGATCTCGGCGACAGGCGTGACCTCGGCCGCCGAGCCCACCACGAAGCACTCGGTGAAGTTCGCGAGTTCCTCGGGCCGGATGTGGCGCTCGATCACCTCGAAACCCTTGGCGCGGGCGATCTGGATCACCGTCTGGCGCGTCAGGCCGTTCAGGAAGCAGTCCGGCGTCGGCGTGACGAGGGCCCCGTCCTGGACGAAGAAGACGTTCGAGCCCGTGCTCTCGGCCACGTAGCCGCGATAGTCGAGCATCATGGCGTCGGTGTAGCCGGCCTTCTCCGCGGCATGCTTGGAGAGGGTGCAGATCATGTACAGGCCGGTGGCCTTGGAGTGGACCGGCTCGGTGTCGGGCGAGGGCCGGCGGTACTTGGCCCAGCAGAGCCGGATTCCCTGGGCCTTCTGCTCCGGCGAGAAGTAGGACGGCCAGTCCCAGACGGCCACGGCCACGTGGATCCGGGTGTTCTGGGCCGAGACGCCGATCATCTCCGAGCCGCGCCAGGCGATCGGACGGACATAGGCGTCCTCGAGCCCGTTCCGGGCGCACGCGTCCTTGCAGGCCTGGTCGATCTCGTCGACAGTGAAGGGGATCTCGAAATCCAGGATTTCCGCCGACTTGAACAGCCGCTCGGTATGCTCGCGAAGCTTGAAGATCTCGCCGCCATACATCCGCTCGCCCTCGAAGACGGCGGAGGCGTAGTGGAGGCCATGGGTCAGTACGTGCACCTTCGCCTCGCGCCATGGCGTAAACTGGCCGTCCAGCCAGATCCATCCGTCGCGGTCGTCAAAGGGAACGATTGACATTGGAAGCGTGTCTCCTTTCGCAGGCGGTCCCTTACAGCCGCCGCAGCGCGCGGCGTCAATGGCCTAATCCGCCGACGCCGGGCGGTGCGCGACCATGAGCCCGCCGGCCCCCGCCGCGCGCGCCCGGCACCTGCTGGTCGTGGATGATGACGACCGCATCCGCGAGCTCCTCAAGGCCTTCCTTGACCGCGCAGGTTTCCGGGTCACCGCGGCGCCGGGCGCCGCGGCCGCCCGCCGCCTGCTCGACGCCCTGGAGTTCGACCTGGCGGTCCTGGACGTGATGATGCCCGGCGAGGACGGGCTGTCCCTCGTCGCCTGGCTGCGCGGACGGCCAGGCCGGGCCGGCCGCCTGCCGGTCCTGATGCTCACGGCCCGGGGCGAGCCCCTCGACCGGATCGAGGGCCTGAGGCGGGGCGCCGACGACTACCTGGCCAAGCCCTTCGAGCCCGAGGAGCTTGTCCTGCGGATCGAGGCCATCCTGCGACGGGCGGCCGAGGAGCCCGCCCCGGGGGCCGAGGGACTGAGCCTCGGCCCCTGCCGGTTCGACCCGTCCCGAGGGGAACTCCTGCGCGACGGCCGGCCCGTCCGCCTGACGGAGGCCGAGGTCAGCCTCCTCCGGCGCCTCGCCCTCAGCCCCCACGAGGCGGTGGACCGCCGCGACCTGATCCAGGAGGACATGGACCCCTCCGGCCGGGCCATCGACATCCAGGTCACCCGCCTGAGGCGCAAGATCGAGGCGGACCCGCGGTCGCCGCGCTACCTGCAGACCGTGCGCGGTGTCGGCTACCTGCTGGCGCCGGACTGATGGCGGGGCTCGGAGACCTCCCGGGAGCCTGGCGGCGGCTTATCAAGCGCAGCCTGCCGGCAACCCTCTACGGGCGCACCTTCCTGATCATCGTCCTGCCAGTCGCCCTGATGCAGCTGGCGGTGGCCTGGATCTTCTTCGACGCCCACTGGCGGACGGTGACCATGCGGCTGTCCGAGGGGCTGGCCGGCGACATCGCCTGGGCCCTCGAAAGCTATGCCGATGACCCGACCCCGGCGGGACTGGCGCGCACCGCCGGGCGGGCCGAGCGGTCCATGAGCCTTTCGATCGCCTTCCAGCCCGGAAGGACCCTGCCCGAGAACCGCCGGCGGAACGCCCTCGCCGCCGTGGACACCTCCCTGCGGCAGGCCCTCTCGGCGCGGATCGACGCCCCCTTCTGGTTCGACACCACCCGCTATCCCGCCTACGTCGACATCCGGGTCCAGGTGCAGGGTGGCGTCCTGCGCGTGCTGGCGCCCCGGGAAAGGGCGGTCGCCACACAGGGCCTGATCTTCCTGGGCTGGATGGCGGCGGCGACCCTGATCCTCACCGGCGTCTCCCTGATCTTCATCCGCAACCAGGTCCGGGCCATCGAGCGCCTCGCCCAGGCGGCGGAAGACTTCGGCCGGGGCCGCGATGCGCCCGCCTTCAAGCCGCACGGCGCGCGTGAGGTCCGGCAGGCGGCTCGGGCCTTCCTGGCCATGAAGGCGCGGATCCAGAGGCACATCGAGCAGAGGACGGCCCTGCTCGCCTCGGTCAGCCATGACCTGCGCACGCCCCTGACCCGACTGCGGCTCGAGCTCGCCCTCGCGGAGCCCGGCGCCTCCACCCAGGCCATGAAGCAGGACCTGTCGGAGATGGAGCACATGATCGACGAATACCTCGCCTTCGCCCGGGGCGAGGGCGGGGAGCAGGCCGTCGACCTCGACCTTTCCGTCCTGGCCCGCGAGGCGGCGGAGGGCGCCCGCAGGTCCGGGGCCCGGATCGAGGTCTCGGCGCCCGAGGCCGCGCCCTTCCACGGGCGCAGGAGCGCGCTGAAGCGCGCCCTGGCCAACCTGGTCGGCAATGCGGCGGCCCATGGCTCCAACATCCGCATCGAGGTCGAGCGGGGAGTCTCCGGCGTCACCGTGCGCGTGGACGACGACGGGCCGGGCATCCCGCCCCACCGCCGGGAAGAGGCCTTCCGGGCCTTCAACCGGCTGGATGAGGCCCGCAACCAGAACGCCAAGGGCGTGGGACTGGGCCTCGCCATCGCCCGAGACGCCGCCCGGAGCCATGGCGGCGAGGTGCGCCTCGAGGACTCCCCCCTTGGGGGCCTGAGGGCGGTGCTGACCCTGCCGGGCGGCGGCTGAGACTTGCCTCCGGGCGGGGTTTCGGACCACCCTGTCCCCTCGAAGGAGACCTCCATGCCCCACAGGACCATCGCCCTCCTCGCCGGAGCCGCCCTCGCCCTCTCCGCCGGACAGGCCCTCGCGGCCGCCTCGCCCGTCGGGACCTGGTACACCCAGGGCAAGTCCGCCAAGGTCCGCATCGCCCCCTGCGGCCAGAAGCTCTGCGGGACCATCACCTGGATCAACACCCGGCCAGGGGAATCCGTCGCCAGCATCAAGGACGAGGCCAATCCCAACCCCGCCCTGCGCAACCGGCCCATCGTCGGCCTGATGATGATGCGCGACTTCTCGCCGGCCGGGCCCGGACGGTGGTCCGGCGGCAAGATCTACGACCCGAACTCGGGCCGGACCTACGACTCCAAGATGAGCCTCTCGGCCAATGGCGGGCTCAAGGTCGAGGGCTGCGTGACCGTGATCTGCCAGGCCCAGGCCTGGACCCCGGCGGACTAGCC
>JAPOKE010000190.1 GCA_029977805.1 Phenylobacterium parvum
GGTGGACCGCGTAGCGGGCCGGAGGGGGTCAGCGGACTCGCCTCGTCGTTCTCCGGCCTTCCTCGCGCATTCGCCAAGGCTACAGCTGCGGGCGGAGCGGAACCCCACCAACCTTGGGGGGGTCGGCCTGCCAGCAGGGCTTCAGAATCTCCGAACTGCGCCACCACCAATCCGAGACCGGCCCTAGCCTGTCCGACAGCGTGATCCGGGTCTCGCCATCGACGCTTGCTGGCCCCGTGACGCTGACCGTTTTGACGTCGAATGCCAGCGACTGGCTCTTGGCGCGATCTGGGGGCAGAACGCCATTCTTCGGCAGTGTTGAGAGGCTGGCCAGAACCTCCAGGAGCCAGGGGCAGGCGCGGCTGTCGATCCAGTCATGGACGCGCTTGGTCTTGCCCAGGACATCGTCCCGCCGCCAACGCTCGCCCACCCAGCGGCCATCCTCTGGCCTCGTGACGACAATGACGCTGTCGACGAAAATCCCAAGTCCGCCACCCTCTTCGGTGATGCGGTAGATTGGGTAGACTTCATCCCATCCTCCACCTGCCTTCGCCGGAGCCCCGGCCATGAGAACAGACAGAACTGCGAGGCTGAGGTGGAGTTTCATATGGCGCCAATCTTTGGGCCCCTTGGCAGGGCGTTTCGTCGCCACCCCAGCTAAGTCGATTTCGGAGGGATTACACAAGACGGGCAATCACATTGCGCCGCCGCCCGGTGGCGCGGCGACGCTCTAACCCCGCCTCAGCACGAAGACCGCCGCCTCGGCGCGCCAGTTCTCGAGGGTGGAGCGGGGGTCGATGGGGCGGGCCGGGCGGCCGCCGGACAGGGCGGCGCAGGCCTCGATCCTGAGGCCCAGGTCATCGGTCAGGGCCAGGAAGTCGTGCAGGGTGCACAGGTGGATGTTGGGCGT
>JAPOKE010000191.1 GCA_029977805.1 Phenylobacterium parvum
CCAGGAGCGCCTGGGCGCGGGGATCGCCCAGGACCCAGGCCGCCGCGGCGAGGGTCCGGAGAGATGTCCCGGAGACCCCGAAGAGGCCTTCAAGGGCCTGAAGCGGGGTCACTTCCGTGGACATCCATTTCAGCCGGAGGTCTGCATTCGAGCCCGAGAGCGCCCGGGCCCGCTCCACGGCGTCATAAAAGCCGCCAACCTGGTCGACGAGGCCAAGCTCGCGCGCCTGCGCCCCGGTCCAGACCCGTCCCCGGGCGATGGCTTCCACGCGTTCGACCGGAAGCCTGCGCCCCTCCGAGACCCGGCCGATGAAGCGGGCGTAGATCTGGTCCATCCACCGCCCGAAGGCGGCCCTCTGCGCGTCTGTAAGTCCGGATCCCAGGGCGAAGGCGGAGGCGTAATCGGACCCGACGACGACCTGGCGGAGGTCGACACCGATCCTTGAGAGCGCTTCACCCATGGCGATCTTCCCGCCAAAGACCCCGATGGAGCCCGTGAGGGTGGTCGGCTGCGCCACGATCGCCGAGGCGTTGGACGAGATCCAGTATCCCCCGGAGGCCGCGTAGGGGCCCATGGAGACTACGACCGGCTTACCGGCCGCCTTCGCCGACTCCACGGCCCGCCTCACCTGCTCCGAGGCGGTGTCTGAGCCGCCGGGCGAATTGACGCGAAGGACGATGGCCTTGACGTCCTTGTCCTCGGTCGCATCCCGCAGGGTCTGCTCAAGCACGTCGGAATAGATTGCGTCCTGCGCGGCGAAGGGATTGGCGCTCCCTCCGCCTCCGGTCAGGATTCCGCCCTCGGCGGTCACCACGGCGATGGCTGGCCCGCCCGGACGAAGGTCCCGGGCGGTC
>JAPOKE010000192.1 GCA_029977805.1 Phenylobacterium parvum
GGTCGCCATGACCCAACCCCTGCGGAAGCGCCTCTGGCAAAGGCTGGTCCGGACCAAGATCGAGAACCAGGCTGCAGTCCTGCGGGCCGTGGGAAGTTCCCATGCCAACACCCTCTCGGCCATGGCCGCCCGGGTGGGCTCCGGCGATCCCGCCAATGTCGAGGCCCAGGCCGCGCGGGCCTACTGGCGACGCCTCTTCGAAGACTTCCGCAGGGGTGAGGAGGATCGTCGCAACGGCCTCCTCAACTATGGCTACGCCGTGGTCCGGGCCGCCCTGGCCCGGGCCTGCGCCGCCTCGGGCCTGTTGCCCGCCTTCGGCGTCCACCACCAGTCGCGCACCAATCCCTTCAACCTTGTCGATGACCTGCTGGAGCCCTTCCGCCCCCTCGTCGACCTCCGCGCCCACGCCCGCCAGGCGGGGACGCCCGGCGAGGAGGTTGACCTTGAAGACCGCCGTCACATGGCTGCAGTCCTCCAGGATACGCTCGCGCTGGGCGCCGAGCAGCTGACCGTGTTGGCGGCGACCGAGGCCATGGCCGCCAGCCTGGTCCGCGCCATAGAAGGCGCGGACGCCGCCCTCCTCGCGGCGCCCGCCCTGCCCCTCGCCCGGAGACCCGGACATGCAGGCCGATGAGGTGCGCTTCGTGTGGCTGATGGTCTTCTTCGACCTGCCGGTGCGGACGGCCCCCCAGCGCAAGCTGGCCAGCAGGTTCCGCATCTTCCTGAAGCGGGACGGCTACATCATGCTGCAGCTGTCGGTCTATGCCCGCCTCTGCAGGGGCCAGGACGCCGTCGACAAGCACCTGCGCCGCGTACGCTCCGCCCTGCCCC
>JAPOKE010000193.1 GCA_029977805.1 Phenylobacterium parvum
CGGGGCGATTTCGACGATACCGCCGATCGAGATCACAACGATGATGCCGATCGACAGCAGGATCGAATTCCGTTCGAGTTTTCCGTGGTCGAACATGTGTCTGTTCTCCTTAAGCACTGGCCGGGTGCGCGAGAGCTTGGACGTACGGACGCTCGGTCCGTTCGTCCCCACGCGACGTGCGGTAGACGTTGTAGGCCATGATCAGCGAGCCCAAGACATAGAGGCCGCCGCCGATGGCGCGGATGACGTAGAAGGGATGCATCGCTTCGACGGTTTCGGCGAAGGAATACTCCAGGAAGCCGAGGGCGTCGTAAGAGCGCCACATCAGACCCTGCAGGATACCGGACACCCACATCGCCGAGGCGTAGAGTGCGATACCCAGCGTTGCCAGCCAGAAGTGCATGGACACTAGGCGCAGCGAATACAGTTTCGCCGCACCGAACATGCGCGGTGCCAGGAAGTAGATGGCGCCGAAGCTGACCATGCCGACCCAGCCGAGCGCACCGGAGTGCACGTGGCCGATGGTCCAGTCGGTGTAGTGGCTGAGCGAGTTGACCGCCTTGATGCTCATCAGCGGGCCTTCGAAGGTCGACATGCCGTAGAAGGCGACCGAGATGGCCATCATGCGCAGGATCGGGTCAGTGCGGAGTTTGTCCCATGCGCCCGAGAGCGTCATCAGGCCGTTGATCATACCGCCCCAGCTCGGCATCCACAGCATGATCGAGAAGGTCATGCCGAGGGTCTGCGCCCAGTCGGGCAGCGCCGTGTAGTGCAGGTGGTGCGGACCGGCCCAGATGTAGAGGAAGATCAGCGACCAGAAGTGCACGAT
>JAPOKE010000194.1 GCA_029977805.1 Phenylobacterium parvum
GGATCCCCCGGTCCGTCCTGGTGCGTCTGGGTGTTCGCTGGTGGATAACCCCTGACATTGTAGACCCCTTGGGGGACGGCTCGGTGAGGGTCCGCTTGCGGATGTCGAGCCAGGGATGAAATTCGACCCGAAGCGGTCATTGTCAGCCGCGTACAGCTGACTAAATGTCCGGGGTGGCGAGCAAAATTGGAGGCGTCGTGAGCGATCCGGAACAGGCAAGAGCGAACCAGATCAGACACCTCGAAGCGAATACAGGTTCGTCGATTAGCGAGATGCGCGCGGCAGTATCTGCGGCGGGCCACGATCTTGACCACTCGACAGGTGACCGCCCATGACCAAGCCGACCTCGACTGTTGCGAACAAGCCGGACCGTTCTCCGCGTCCGTGGGCGATTGCGCTCGCCGGCGCATTGGTGCTGACCGGCGGGGCCGTCGCCGCCGTCGCGGCCATGGCAGAGCCCTCGGCCCCACCCAACGCGCCGTTCCGGATCGAGGAAATCGCCGACCTCGACCAGCCCTGGGCCATGACCTTCCTGCCCGACGGCCGCATGTTGATCACCGAGAAGGCTGGCCAGCTGTTGATGCTCTCAGCAGACGGCAAACAGCGGAAGGCCGTGACCGGCGTCCCAGCCGTGATGTCCCAGGGGCAGGGCGGGCTGATGGATGTCGTGCTTCACCCCCGGTTCGCCAAGAACCGGATGGTTTACTTCAGCTATTCGGAAGCCGCCGGGAAGGACTCGAGCGTGG
>JAPOKE010000195.1 GCA_029977805.1 Phenylobacterium parvum
CGCCGGCGCAGGCTCGGCCGCGTCCGGACGGCTCCTGGGGGCTGTCTCGGGAACCGTGCGGGCCGCAGGGGCCGGAGCGGCGACGGGAGCAGGACCGGCCTGGACCTGCCCTTCGAACTCCATCTTCGACTTCAGGGCGAGGTTGCGGCCCATGGGGTCGTTCTGCGCCCAGAGCTCGCCAATGCGGCGCCAGGCGTGGCGGCGGATCCAGTCGCGGGCGACGCCCGTCGCCGCGACGAGGCAGACATCGCCATCCTGCTCGCGCAGGGAGGCCTGGCCCAGCCAGGAGCCGAAGGTAGCCTCGCCGAGTTCCCGCCTCAGGATCTGGCAGGTCTTGTTCCAGGCCTCCCCTGAAGCCCCGTCCTTCGACGCCCCACTCTTCGACACGCTCCCGTTCGCCATCACCGATCCGTCCTGACCCATCTCCGCCCGACCGTCGCATCCGCGCCGGAGAGGGCGATTCAACCGCGCAAAAGCTTCCTCGCGCGGCCAAGACGGTCTCACCCGCCGGCCGCTTTTTTCTCTCTCGAGGTCGCTTGGAAAAACGCTTTACGGGCCCAACACTAGTGACGGGGAGGGGCCGGTCAACGCAGATTCTTTCTGGCTCCGGCGGATATTTTCGTTGACTCCGGGAAAGCCAAATTCCGCAAGGATATGCACCTTCCAGGGCCCATTTCGGGACGTTTCAAAGTCATATCCTGACGTTTGAACCCCTGTGCCGAAACGAAAAAGCCCCG
>JAPOKE010000196.1 GCA_029977805.1 Phenylobacterium parvum
AACGTCCTCAATGCCACGCTCGCCGACCTGAAGGAGACCATGCAGTCCGCGACGGCCGTGCCGCTTCCAGACAAGGAGGCCTGGCTCGCAAGCCGGCCGCCGCCGTCCGCGCTACCGCCCCCCTCCGCCGCCCACCAGCACGGCGCCGGCGGCAACAACAGCGTCAATAACGCCGCCAGCCTCAGCTCGCTCATGACCGCGCCCTCCACCGGGCCGGCGGTCGCGCCCATCACGATCGCGGTACCCTAACCCGAACCCGAACCCGAGCCCGAACCCGAACCCTAAACCTGATCCCAATCTGAACCAGGTGGC
>JAPOKE010000197.1 GCA_029977805.1 Phenylobacterium parvum
GCTGAACGCGACGTCGATCGATCGAGACTCCCGCCGGGTGGGTCCGACGCGACGGCCGACGAATCCGCCCGGCTTCTCTCCCTCCTATCCATCGAACGGAGCGAACGAACCGCGGCCGCGACGAGCCGCCGGGCGTTGCCCGCGGCGGCGGTTCGTGCCGAGATCATCGCCGCCTGCGTCGATTCCCCATCGCCCGTCTCCGTCGTCACCGGCGACACGGTGAGTTTATTTTAATCTTTGTATGGGCAATTAGACTGACGTGGTTTTTTGTTTAGAACGATCTGTCGCCGGAGGAGGAGGCGGCCATCGTCGCCGAGGCTTGGGGTGCGGGGAGGAAAGAATCCGTCGGTCGCCGCGCCGCGCGGTCGCTGCAGGGGTGGAAGGACCAGATCGTCCCGGAGTTAAGGCGGCGTTTGGTGACGCGGCAGCGCGCGCTCCAGGAGACGGGCGGCGCGGGCGTTACGAGCGTTACGAGGATGGTGAGCGAGGACTCGGAGGCGGCGGCGTTGGCGAGTCTGTACGAGACGGCGGCGGCGATTCTGGACGCGTACCCGACGTCCGACGCCGAGGACGAGGCCATCCTGCGACGGGGACTGGGGGGTGCCGTCGAGGGTGCCGAGGATGGGGGTGCCGAGGATGGGGGTGCCGTCGAGGGTGCCGAGGGTGCCGGGCGGCTCGCGGTGACCGGGGAGACGCGGGAGGCTGTGCGGTGCCGGCTT
>JAPOKE010000198.1 GCA_029977805.1 Phenylobacterium parvum
GTCTTTCACCACGTGGTCGATGTCCGACCCGGAGAAACCTTCGCTCTGCGCGCCGAGCGATTGGAAATCGCCCTCTGTTAATTCATGAGGCGTGTCTCCGACGTGCACCTTGAACATGTGCGCTCTTGCCGCCGCGTCCGGCAACGGAATGTAGATGCGCTTATCGAAGCGCCGCCTCACCGCCTGGTCCAGCTGGTACGGCGTGTTGGTCGCCGCCAGTACTAAAACGCGACCGCCGTCGGATCCGACGCCTTGCATCTGCACCAAGATCTCCGTCTTGATCCGGCGACTCGCCTCGCTCTCCCCCCCCTCGCCGCGCGCGCCGCACAGCGCGTCGATCTCGTCGATGAAGATGATGGAGGGGCTCTGTTCCCTTGCCATTTGGAACAACTGGTTGACCAGTTTTTCGCTCTCGCCCATCCACTTGCTGACCAGATCCGAAGACGAGATGGAGAAAAACGTGGAATCCGCTTCGGTGGCGACGGCTTTGGCTAAGAAGCTTTTACCCGTTCCAGGCGGACCGTATAGTAAGAAACCACTCCAGGCTTTTCGTTTCCCGGTGAAGAACTGGGGAAACTTTACTGGTAAAATGACCGCTTCTTTTAAAGCATCCTTAGCCGCGTCCAAGCCCGCGACGTCGGACCACGAGACGTTCGGCTTCTCCGTCACGATAGCGCCGCCGAGCGCGCCTTGCATCTTCTTGGTCTCG
>JAPOKE010000199.1 GCA_029977805.1 Phenylobacterium parvum
ACAGCGCGCACTTACGTGGCCATGGGAGCCGACGTGCTGGTGGTGCGCCACCGTTCCACAGGTGTTCCACAGCAACTGGCGCAGGACCTGCAGCAGATGGGTGAGCGCACCGTCGTGCTCAATGGTGGCGATGGCCTTCACAGCCATCCCAGTCAGGGATTGCTGGATCTGCTCACGCTTGCTCGGCATTTTTCTCCCCAGCACCCGATGCCGGAAGCGTTGCAAGGACGCCGCATCGTGATTGTCGGCGACATCCTGCACTCGCGGGTGGCCCGTTCGAATCTCTGGGCCTTGACGGCCTGTGGAGCGGATGTGGTGTTGTGCGGGCCTCCCAGCCTTGTCCCAGAGGAATTTGCGGATTTCGTGGATGCACCGCCCCCAGGTCTGCTGAAGGATCCGGTGCCGCAACGGGGCAAGGTCAGCGTGGTGCGGCGCCTGGAGCATGCGCTGCCGGGAGCCGATGCCGTGATGACCCTGCGGCTGCAGAAGGAACGGATGGGCCAGCAGTTGCTCACCAGCCTGGAGCGCTACCACCGCGACTTTGGCCTGAGTCATGAGCGCATGCAGCTCTGCGGGGAGAACGTTCCCGTACTGCATCCTGGCCCGGTCAATCGCGGCGTCGAATTGAGTGGCTCGCTTCTGGATGACCCGCGCATCAGCCTTGTCGAAGAGCAGGTCAGGAATG
>JAPOKE010000019.1 GCA_029977805.1 Phenylobacterium parvum
TTACAGAGCCAATTGCTCCCCCAAGGGGGAGCTCCCGGCGAAGCCGGGTGAGGGGGTCAACGGCGCCTCAGCCGCCCCCCTCCGGCTCGCTGCGCGGTCTGCGTCCCCTGATGGCGAGGAACTGGGGGGTGTCGGGGGCGGCTTGCACAACCCGCCGGGCGCACCGATATTTCAGCCACGCCCGATCCGGGCGAACGGAAAGGACCTCGTTCGATGAACGACTTCAACAACCGCTCGGCCCGTCCCGTCCTCGTGGACCGCGCCGACATGGCCGTCGACGCCGGCCTGCGCGGGTTCATGCTGGGCGTCTACAACAAGGTGGCCCTGGGCCTCGTCGTCTCGGCCGCCATGGCCTGGCTCACCGGCATGTTCCCGCCGGTCCGCGACCTGATGTTCCAGGTCTCCGCCGACGGCCGGATGGCCGGCATGACGCCCCTCGGCTGGATCGTCAGCTTCGCCCCGCTGGCCATCATCCTGTTCTCCAGCTTCGCCCGGGGCGGCCAGACGCCGCAGGGCGCGGGCATCGCCTACTGGAGCATCGTCGTCCTGATGGGCGCCTCCCTGGGCGTCCTGACCCTGGTCTACACCGGCCAGGCCCTGGCCCAGACCTTCCTGATCACCGCCGCGGCCTTCGGCGGCCTGTCCCTGTTCGGCTACGCCACCAAGCGCGACCTGTCGGGCATGGGCAGCTTCCTCATCGTGGGACTGATCGGCCTGGTGATCGCCTCCCTGGCGAACATGTTCCTGAAGATGCCGATGATGGGCTTCATCATCAGCATCCTCGGCGTGTTCATCTTCGCCGGCCTGATCGCCTGGGACACCCAGCGCCTGAAGCTGATGTACTACGACCTGGGCGGCGACGAGGCCTCCACGGCCGTGGCCACCAACTACGGGGCCCTGAGCCTCTACCTGAACTTCATCAACCTCTTCCAGTTCCTGCTGCAGCTCTTCGGCGACCGCCGCTAGGCGCAGGAAGGACTTCCGGAACCGGCCCCGGCGGGCGACCGCCGGGGCTTTTTCGCGCCCGTCAGTCGACCACCCGGAAGCGGCGGGAGTCGAAGACCGTCAGGACCTGGGCCAGGTCGTGGCCGCGCTTGAGGATCATGCCGCCCTCGCCTATCACCGCCCAGGCGCCTTGGCGGCGGGCCAGGGCGGGCCGTTTCTCGATCCGGTAGGCGGGGGCCTCCGAGGCCCGGCGGAAGACGGAGAAGACGCAGGCGTCCGGCAGGGGGTCGATGGCGTAGTCCTTCCACTCCCCGGCCGCGACCATCCGGCCATAGAGGTTCAGGATGCGGGTGAACTCCGCGCGCTCGAAGAAGACGCGCCCCGGAGGGCCGCCCGTGGGGAAGGGTTCCGCCGCCATGGGGTCAGGTTAGCCCCCGCCCGGGCCCGGGGGCAATCTCTGCGGGAGGGACTTCCGCAGGCGGCGTCCCTCGCCGCGAAATGACCTTAATCCCGACGCAACCCCGCCCGATAGGCTGGCGAAAGTGGCCTCGTCGGCTGGCCGGACCTGTCTCCCGGGTTTCTGAACAGCCCCCCCAGCCCCCCGCCCGGGGGCGGGCCGCCGGGCCAGCCGACACCCTCCCCCACATCAGGGACCGGCGCGGGAAGCGCCCTCAGCCGGTAGGCCGGCGACTTGCGACCGACAGGATGCGGCCGCCCCGCGGCGACTGCACCATCACCACCGTGACCAGTCCGGGCTCGGTGGCCGCAGGCAGGGTCCAGGTCAGGCCGCGGCCACGCCAGGAGCCCAGCCGCCGCAGCTCGCGCACCGCATTGACCGCCACGACGGTCTCGCCCCGGTTGTCCCCGCGCCGGACCTGCACGCTCCTCGGCCGGGGGTCATAGCGGATCATCCACACCTCGGCGCCGCCCTTGGGCGCCGCGCCGGGGGCGACGCTGGCCCGGGTGGCGGTGAGGCTCACCCTCGGCCCCGCCGGCGCCTGGGCGGCGCGGGCGATGAGGGCGTCCAGCCGTCCGGCCTCCAGGGCGCCGGCCTGTCCGCGGCCGCCGACCACGACCTGGGGCGTGTAGGGATCCTCGAGCTCGAAGCGCGAGACATAGGCCTTCTGCCGGGTCACGAATTCCGGCCGGGCCAGGGTGTCCGTCCAGCCCAGGTAGTCCCAGTAGTCGACGCTGAAGGTCAGGGGCAGGACGCCCTTGCGCGCCGCGAGGTCTTCCATGACGCCGCCGGCGCCATTGCAGGGCGCACAGCCCTGGGCCGTGTAGAGCTCGACGACCACGGGCGGGCGCGGCGCCGCCGCAGCGGCGGGCGCCAGGAACATGAGACAGGCGATCAGGGCTCCACGCATCGGCCCGCACATAATCCCAGTTGTCCGGCGCGCCCGATCAAGTTGGCGTGAAACCATCCGCGGCGCCTCCCCCAAGCCAGAAGAGGGGAGGAAGCGCCGCGGCCTGGCTCAGCCCTGGGCGTCGCGCGCCAGGTTCCGAAGAACGTAGTTCAGCACGCCCCCGTTGCGGAAGTACTCCAGCTCGGTCGGCGTATCGATCCGGCAGCGCACCGGGAAGCGGGCGATCCGGCCGTCTCCGGCGCGGTAGAGCTCCACGGTCAGCTGGCGGCGGGGCGAGAGGTCCGCGAGGCCGCGGATGGAGACGATCTCCTCGCCGGTGAGGTTCAGCTTCTGCCAGCCGTCCTGGATGAACTGCAGGGGCAGGACGCCCATGCCGACCAGGTTGGACCGGTGGATGCGCTCGAAGCTCTCGGCGATGACCGCCCGGACGCCCAGCAGCTTGGTGCCCTTGGCCGCCCAGTCGCGGGACGAACCCGTGCCGTATTCCTTGCCCGCGAAGATCACCATCGGCCGGCCCTCGGCCTGGTAGCGCATGGCGGCGTCGTAGATCGCCATGGTGTCGCCGGAGGGGAAGTGACGGGTCACGCCGCCCTCGATCTCCGGGGTGATCCGGTTGCGGATGCGGATGTTGGCGAAGGTGCCCCGCATCATCACCTCATGGTTCCCGCGACGGGCGCCATAGGAGTTGAACTCGGTGGTCGGCACCTGGCGCTCGCGCAGGTAGACCCCGGCGGGGGCGCTGGCCTTGATCGAACCGGCCGGGGAGATGTGGTCGGTGGTGATCGAGTCGCCGAACACGCCGAGGATCCGGGCCTCGATCACGTCGGTGACCGGCTCGGGCTCCATCTTCATGTCCTGGAAGTAGGGCGGGTTCTGGACGTAGGTGGAGCCCATGTCCCAGGCGTAGGTCTGGCCGCCGGCGACCTTGATCCCCTGCCAGTTCTTGTCGCCCTTGAAGACGTCGGAATAGCGGGTGGCGAACATCTTCTCGGTGACGTGCTTGCGCTGCAGCTCGGCGACCTCGGCCGAGGTCGGCCAGATGTCCTTCAGGTAGACGGGCTTGCCGTCCTTGCCCTCGCCGATCGGGTCGTTGGCGAGGTCGATCAGCATGTTGCCGGCCAGGGCGTAGGCCACCACCAGGGGCGGGGAGGCCAGGTAGTTGGCGCGGGTGTCCGGATTGACCCGGCCCTCGAAGTTGCGGTTCCCCGACAGGACCGAGCAGGCCACCAGGTCGGCGGACTGGATGGTCTCGGAGATGGCCTCGGGCAGGGGGCCGGAGTTGCCGATGCAGGTGGTGCAGCCGTAGCCGACCAGGTTGAAGCCCAGGGCGTCCAGGCTCTTGGTCAGGCCGGCGGCCTTCAGGTAGTCGGTCACCACCTGGCTTCCGGGCGCCAGGGAGGTCTTCACCCAGGGCTTCACCTTCAGGCCCTTCTCCACCGCCTTCTTGGCCACGAGGCCGGCGGCGATCAGGACGCTGGGGTTGGAGGTGTTGGTGCAGGAGGTGATGGCGGCGATCACCACGTCCCCGTCGCCGAGGTCGTAGGACTCGCCCTTCACCGCGGCGCGCGGGGCGCCCGGCTCACGGCCGAACTCCTTGGACAGGGCCGCGCGGAACTCGGAAGCGGCGTCGCTGAGCAGGACCCGGTCCTGCGGCCGCTTCGGGCCGGCCAGGGAGGGCAGGACGGAGCCGAGGTCGAGCTCGAGGGTGTCGGTGAAGACCGGCTCGGCGTCGCCGGGCTCGGACCACAGGCCCTGGGCCTTGGCGTAGGCCTCCACCAGGTCGACCCGGGCGGCGTCGCGGCCGGTGGACCGCAGGTAGTCGACCGTGGCCTTGGTGACCGGGAAGAAGCCGCAGGTGGCGCCGTACTCCGGCGCCATGTTGGCGATGGTGGCCTGGTCCTCGAGGGTCAGGCCGGCGAGGCCGGGGCCGAAGAACTCGACGAACTTGCCGACCACGCCCTTCTTGCGGAGCATCTGGGTGACGGTCAGCACCAGGTCGGTGGCGGTGGCGCCGTCCGGCAGGTCGCCGGTCAGGCGGAAGCCGATGACCTCGGGGATCAGCATGGGGATGGGCTGGCCCAGCATGGCCGCCTCGGCCTCGATGCCGCCGACGCCCCAGCCCAGGACGGCCAGGCCGTTGATCATGGTGGTGTGGGAGTCGGTGCCGACCACGGTGTCGGGATAGGCGACGGTGTCGGCGCCCTCGTCGCCGGTCCAGACGGTCTGGGCCAGGTACTCGAGGTTGACCTGGTGGCAGATGCCCGTGCCCGGGGGCACGACGCGGAAGTTGTTGAAGGCCGACGAGCCCCAGCGCAGGAAGCGGTAGCGCTCGATGTTGCGCTCGTACTCGCGCTCGACGTTTTCGCCGAAGGCCTTGGAGGTGCCGAAATGGTCGACCATGACCGAGTGGTCGATGACCAGGTCGACGGGGTTCAGCGGGTTGATCTTCTCGGGGTCGGCGCCGAGCTTGGTCATGGCGTCGCGCATGGCGGCCAGGTCCACGACCGCCGGCACGCCGGTGAAGTCCTGCATCAGGACCCGGGCCGGGCGGAAGCTGATCTCGTGTTCGACGGCGCCCTTGTTGTCGAGCCAGGCGGCCAGGGCCTTGAGGTCGTCGGCGCCGACGGTGTCGCCATCCTCGTTGCGCAGCAGGTTCTCCAGCAGCACCTTCATCGAGGCCGGGAGTCGGGATACGCCGGCAAGACCGGCTTCCTCGGCGGCCGGAAGGCTGTAGTAGACGTAGGTCTTGTCTCCCACCGTGAGTTCGCGGCGGGTCTTGAGGCTGTCGATTGACGCCATGTCAGGGATCCTTCCTCTGTTCCGGACCGCACACCTATCGAACCGGAGATCGCGCGCCCTTGCGGGCGGACACACAGCGTTCGCCCCGGCGCCGCGAACGCCCTCCGGGACGAGTGCGGCCGCGGGCGTCATAGACCTTCGGCGGGGCCGCGTCCATGCGCGCGCCGGGAGGAATTCGTGAGCCTGTCCCTGCAGATCGAGGACCTGTCCCTCTCGCGGGGCGGACGTCGCCTCTTCCAGGGCCTGTCCCTCGACCTCGGACCGGGCCAGGCCTGCGCCCTGACCGGGGCCAACGGGTCCGGCAAGACCAGCCTGCTGAGGGCGGTCGCGGGCCTCGTCGCCCCTGATTCCGGACGGATCGGCTTCGGCGGCGCCGACCCCGCCGCCGCCCGCGCCTCGGGCCTTCACCTCCTCGGCCACCTGGACGGCCTCAAGCCCTCGCGCACGGCGGGCGAGGAACTGGACTTCTGGGCGGGATGGCAGGGCGGCGCCCCGATCGCCCTCGGGGCGGCGGTCGACCGGCTGGACCTGCGCCGACTCCTCGACCTGGAGGTCCGCCGCCTGTCCGCGGGCCAGAGGCGCCGGCTCGCCCTCGCCCGGCTCCTGGCCGCCCCGCGCCCGCTCTGGCTGCTGGACGAGCCGCTGAGCCCCCTCGACGCCCACTGGCGGGGCGAGGTCCTGGAGATCATGGCCGCCCACCTTTCCACGGGGGGCCTCGTCCTCGCCGCCGTGCACGACCCCCTGCCCGTCGCCGCCCTGTCCCTGGAGATCCGCCCGTGAGCGCCGCCTTCAGGCTGCTGCGGCGGGAAATGGCCATAGCCTGGGGCCGCGGCGGGGGCCTGCTGGTGACGGGCGGCTTCTTCGCCGGCGCCACCCTCCTCCTGCCCCTCGCCTCCGGGCCGGAGCCCGAGCGGCTGGCCCAGATCGCCCCGGGGGCGGCCTGGACCGTGCTGGCCCTGTCCGCCCTCCTGGGCCTGGAGCGGCTCTTCGAGCGGGACTTCGAGGACGGCGCCCTCGACCTGATGGCCCATGCCGGCCTGCCCCTGGAGTTCACCTGCGCCCTGAAGTGCCTCGGGCACTGGCTGGCGACGGGGGCGCCCCTGGCCTTCCTGGCGCCGGTCGCGGCCATCGCCCTCGGCGCCTCCCCGGCGCTCGCGCCCCTGCTCTTCGCCTGCGCCCTCGCCGGCGGCCTGGCCTTCGCCTTCACCGGCGGGATCGGCGCGGCCCTGAGCCTGGGCGCCCGGCGGGGCGGCCTCCTGACGGCGGTGATCGTCCTGCCCCTCTTCGTCCCGCCGGTGATCTTCGGCGGCGGGGCCCTTGACGCCTTCACCTCGGGCCTGCCCTGGCGCGCCGGCTTCGCCCTGCTCTGCGCCTACGCGGCCGCCGCCGTCGCCCTCGGCCCCCTGGCCATGGCCGCGGCCTGCCGCAACGCCCTGTCCTGATGTCGCGACGGAGTCGCCCGGGCGCCGCGTTCAACGGGCAAGGGGTGCATCCAAGGAGCACGGACATGAACCTTTCCAAACCCGGCCTGGCCGGCCTCGCCTCGGCCCTCGCCCTCGCCACCGCGGGCGCCGCCATCGCCCAGGCCCCGCCTCCCGGCGGTCCCCCGCCCGGCGGCATGCGCATGATGGAGATGCGGCGGCCGGACCCGGAGGCGCGGGCCCAGAAGCTGCGCGACGTCCTGCAGCTGACCCCCGCCCAGGAACCGGCGCTGAAGGCCTTCCTCGAGGCCCAGAAGCCCCCCGGGCCGCCCGCCCCCCCGGAAGCCCGGGCCAAGCCCCTGACCACGCCCGAGCGGCTGGACAGCCAGAGGGCCCGGATGGTGGAGCGCCTTGCGGCCTTCGACCGTCGCGCGGCGGCGACCAAGACCTTCTACGCCCAGCTCACCCCGGCCCAGAAAAAGGCCTTCGACGCCATGGGACCCGGCGGCGGCGAGCGCCGCGAGATCCGGATCGAGCGCCGCATGATGGGCCCCGGCCCGGGCGCCGGACCTGCGGACCCGCATGCGGGCCACGCGCGGCCCGAGTAATCCACCGCAGGACGCGCCGGCGGCTTTCCGTTGCCGCCGGCGCGGACCGGGGCTAAGGGGCGGGGCATGACGCAGGCCCTCGCCTTCCTCTACAACCCGCACCGCTTCATGGCCTTCTCGGCCTGGGCCGCGCCCCTGTTCGGCGCCCTGGCCCTCGCCCTCGCGGCGGCCGGCCTCTGGCTGGGCTTCGCGGCCCCCGAGGACTACCAGCAGGGCGACACCGTCCGGATCATGTTCATCCATGTCCCCGCCGCCTGGCTGGGGCTCTTCGTCTATGTCTGCCTTGGCGGGGCGAGCTTCCTGTCCCTGGTCTTCCGGCAGGCCCTCGCCGACGCCGCCGCCCGCGCCGCGGCGCCGATCGGCGCGGTCTTCACCGCCCTGGCCCTGGCCACAGGCTCGCTCTGGGGCAAGCCCATGTGGGGCGCCTGGTGGGTCTGGGACGCGCGGCTGACGAGCGTCCTCGTGCTCTTCCTCTTCTACCTGGCCTACATGGCCCTGAGGGCCGCCATCGACGATGAGGCCAAGGGCGCCCGGGCGGCCGCCATCCTGGCCCTCGTGGGCCTGGTCAACGTGCCCATCGTCCACTGGTCGGTGGAGTGGTGGAACACCCTGCACCAGGGCCGGACCGTCTTCGCCGCAGGCGGGTCCCGGGCGGCCACCGTCTTCCTCGTTCCCCTCCTCCTGATGAGCCTGTCCTACATGTCCGCCTTCGGCGCGCTGTGGCTGGTCAGGATCCGCGGCGAGGTCTGGCGGCGGCGCGCCGCCGCCGCCGAAGCCCGCCTGGCGAGGTGACCATGCTTGACCTCGACCCCGGCCCCTACGGCTTCTACGTCTGGACGTCCTACGGCCTCAGCGCCGCAGCCCTCGCCTGGCTGGTGATCTCGAGCCTGGGATTCGCCCGGCGCTGGAGACAGAGGGCCGAGTCCCTCGAGACCCGCGCCCGCGAGGGGGAAGGACGGGGCGGGGACGCACCGTGAAGCGGCTTCTCGCCCTCGTCCCCGTCGCGGTGCTGGTCGTCCTGGGCCTGCTCTTCGCCCTCTTCGGCCTGAAGAACGATCCGAAGTTCCTGCCCAGGGCCATGGTCGGGAAGCCGGTCCCGGAGGTGGTCCTGCCCGCCCTCGCCGATGGCCTTCCCGACACGCTGGCGGCCCCGGCGCAGGGCCCCTACCTCATCAACGTCTTCGCCTCCTGGTGCGCCCCCTGCGAGCTTGAGGCCCCGGTGCTCGTCGCCCTCCGCGAGCGCGGCGTGCGCATTGTCGGCGTGGCCTACAAGGACGCGCCCGAGAAGACCCGGGCCTTCCTCGACCGGACCGGAGACCCCTATGCCCGCATCCTTGTGGACCGGGAGGGCCGCGCCGGGATCGAGCTGGGCGTGTCCGGCGTACCGGAAACCTACCTCGTGGACGCCAACGGCCGGATCATCGACAAGATCTCCGCCCCCCTGACCGAGGCCGACGCCAGCCGGCTGGCCGCCCGCCTGGGCCGTTAACCCTTCCTGAACCCGGGCGCAGACACGGTCGCACCTCGTTAACCCTGTTTCGAGGCCCCCATGGTCACCGCCCTGCGCTCCGGCCCGCCGCCGATCCCGCCCTCGCAGCCCGGCAGGGCGGCGGACGCCCTGCGCCTCCCGGAGTTCGCCCGGGGCCAGGTGCGGATGGACGGCGCGGCGGGTCCTGGCCGGGCGAGCCCCCAGCCGCCCGAAGCCCCCCAGGCGCCGCGCCGCATCACCTCGCCGGAGACCCCGGAAGCCTCCCGGCAGGCGCGCCCGGCGCGGCCCGGCTCGATCCTCGACATCCGGGTCTAGCCCGGGAGGGTCGGCGGCCTACCTTGCAGCCTTGGCCTTCTTCTTTTTCTTCTTGCCAGCCCCGCCCTGTGTCCCGGGCCCGGCGATCAGGCGCCTGAGGTCCTTCAGGAAGCGTGCGCGGCGGTCCGCGGGCAGGCGCTGGAGCAGGTCGTCATCCGCTGCGGCCGCGAGCGGCGCCGCGGAGCCGAGGAGGGCCTGTCCCTCCGGGGTCAGGGTGACATGGTTCACCCGGGCGTCGGCCTCGGAACGGACGCGGGCGACCAGTCCCCGGGCGGTCAGGCGGGCCAGGAGTTCGGCCAGGGTGGAGCGGTCCACGCCGGTGGCCGCCACGAGCTGGGTCTGGGTCGAGCCTTCGGCCTCGGCCACCGCGACCAGGATGGCGTACTGGCGCGGCGTCAGGCCGTCCGGTCCGGCGCGCTCGGCGTGGAGGTCCGCGGCGACCTGGACCGCGCGGTGCAGGAGGTGGCTGACGGAGGCCTCCGGGGTCTGGGCTTTCTTCGGCACGGGCGCTACTCCACCGGTGGGGGCGGCGTCTCCTCCATCCGGGCGTAGCGCAGGATGAGGGGCGCCTGGGCGAGCCCGAAGGCGACGTGGATGAGGCTCGAACCCGGGAACCGGAAGCCCAGCCAGACCGCTTCGGACTGGGTGCGCCAGATCACCTCGTTCACGGCCGCCATGACCAGGAAGAAGATCCCGTAGCGCAGGGTGAGCTTGCGCCAGCCCTCTTCCGGCATGGGCAGGCTGGAGCCCAGCAGCATCTTCAGCGGGTTGCGGCGCAGGGCGAGGCCGCCGAGCAGCAGGAGGCCAAAGGCCAGCGAGGTGACGGTCGGCTTCACGTAGACGAAGCGCGGGTCATGGAAGACCAGGGTCAGGAGGCCGAAGACAAGGGCCAGGACCCCCGCGGCCAGGGGCATGGGCGCGATGCGCCGCTCGAGGATGTAGCCTGTCGCCAGGGCGATGGCCGCGCCGGCGACGAGGCCCCAGCTGGCCAGGACCATGTCCCGGGTGATCAGGTAGCCGATGACCAGGCCGAGGGGCCATCCGAAGTCGACAAGGCTTGAGATCCAGCGCCGTGCGCCGCCGCCCCGCTCCGCCATGGCTCAGCCCTCCCCGAGGCCGACGACCGACCGGGCGAAGGCCCGGGCGTCGAAGGGCTGGAGGTCGTCGATCCCCTCGCCCACCCCGATCAGCTTGATCGGCGAATCCGACGCCTGGGCGACGGGGACCAGGACCCCGCCCCGCGCCGTGCCGTCCAGCTTGGTCATGACGATCCCGCTGACCCCGATCTGGTTGCCGAAGATGTTCTCCTGGGCCAGGGCGTTGCGGCCCACCGTGGCGTCGAGGACCAGCAGGGTTTCGTGCGGGGCGTCGGGATCGACCTTCTTGATGACGCGGATCACCTTCAGGAGCTCGTCCATCAGGCCCTGCTTGTTCTGCAGGCGGCCGGCGGTGTCGATCAGCACCACGTCATGGCCCTCGGCCCGGGCCTTCTCGACCGCGTCGTAGGCGAGCCCGGCGGCGTCGGCGCCCGTCGGCCGGCTCATGAAGTCCGCCCCCGCGCGCTCGGCCCAGACCTTCAGCTGCTCCACCGCAGCGGCGCGGAAGGTGTCTCCCGCCACCACCAGGACCCTGGCCCCGCGACGGTTCAGGTCGGCGGCGATCTTGCCCAGGGTGGTGGTCTTGCCCGAGCCGTTCACGCCGATGAACAGCACGACATAGGGCCGGGGCCCGGAGAGGGGGTCGAAGCGGCCTTCATGGCCGGCCAGCTCGCCGGCGATGGCCTCGGACAGGGCCTCCAGGACCTCGGCCTCGTCCACCGCCTTGCCGAAACGGGCGGCGGCGAAGCCTTCGGTGATCCGGGCGGCGGCCTTGGGTCCGAGGTCGGCCTCGATCAGCATCTCTTCCAGGGCGTCGAGGCGCGCCTGGTCGAGGGGCTGCTTGGTGAAGGTCGAGGCCACCTGCTCGGTCAGGGCCCGGGAGGTCCGGGCGAGCCCGCCGGTGAGGCGCTGGAACCAGCCTGTCTTGGGTTCAGTCATGGTGGGCTTCTAGCGGCTGGCCCGCGGTGATCCTAGGGCCTGGCTCGGCGAGGAGCCGCCGCCCGTCATGCCCCGTGACCCGGAAGGCCTGGATCTCCCCCGCCGGCGCGGCGCCGGAGAAGGCGATCTCGGAAAAGTCCTCGGCGCGGGCGAGGCCGGGGCGCTCGACCAGGCCGCTGACCCTGCGGTCGACCTGGGCGGCCAGGTGGCGGGCCAGGGCCGCCTCCCCCGCCGCCCGCAGCCGGGCCGCACGCTCGCGGACCTCGGCCTTGGGGACCGGCGGCATCCGGGCCGCCGGCGTGCCCGGGCGGGGGCTGTAGGGAAAGACGTGCAGGAAGGCGAGGCCCGCCTCTTCCACCAGGTCCAGGGTGTTCCGGAACATGGCCTCGGTCTCGGTGGGGAAGCCGGCGATCAGGTCCGCCCCGAAGGCGACGTCCGGCCGCACGGCGCGGACGTCGGCGACCAGCTTCAGGGCGTCGGCCCGGCTGTGCCGCCGCTTCATCCGCTTCAGGATCATGTCGTCGCCGGCCTGCAGGGACAGGTGCAGGTGGGGCATGAGCCGGGGTTCCTCCGCCAGCAGGGACATGAGGTCGGGATCGATCTCGGCCGCGTCGATGGAGGACAGGCGCAGGCGCGGCAGGTCCGGGACCAGCCGCAGGATCCGACCCGCAAGCTGGCCCAGGGTCGGCGCGCCGGGCAGGTCCGCCCCCCAGCTGGTGACGTCGACGCCGGTCAGCACCACCTCCCGGCAGCCCTCGGCGGCGAGCCGGCGGACCTGCTCCACGACCTCGCCGGCGGGGACGGAGCGCGAGTCGCCCCGCCCGAAGGGGATGACGCAGAAGGTGCAGCGATGGTCGCAGCCGTTCTGGACCTCGACATAGGCCCGGGCGCGGTCACGGACCCCGGCGATCAGGTGTCCGGCGGTCTCCCGCACGCTCATGATGTCGTTGACGCGGACGCGGGGTCCCCCGGCCTCCGGCAGCAGGGCGCCGGGGCGGGCCTTGTCGGCGTTGCCGAGGACCAGGTCCACTTCCGGCATGGCGGCGAAGGTCCCGGGCTCGATCTGTGCAGCGCAGCCGGTGACGATGAGCCGGGCGTCCGGGTTCTCCCGCCGCGCCTTGCGGATGGCCTGGCGGGCCTGGCGCACGGCCTCGCCGGTGACGGCGCAGGTGTTGAAGACGACGGCGCCGGTCACGCCGTCCTCGGCGGCGCGGGCGCGGATCACCTCGCTCTCGTAGGCGTTCAGGCGGCACCCGAAGGTGACGACGCGGACATCGGACCCGCTCATGGCAGCCGGCCCTCGTACTCGAGCTCGACGTCCCCGGTCATCAGGACATGGCCGTCGGCGCCCCAGGCGATCTCCAGCTCCCCGCCATCCAGCTCCAGCCGGGCGGCGGGGTCCAGGAGTCCCCGGCGGACCCCTGCGACCAGGGCGGCGCAGGCGCCCGAGCCGCAGGCCCGGGTCAGGCCGGCGGCCCGCTCCCAGACCCTCAGGCGGACGCGGGTGCGGCTGCGGACCTCGGCGAAACCCACATTGACCCGCTCGGGGAAGAGGGGGCTGGCTTCCACGGCCGGGCCGATGCCGGCGGCGTCCACGGCCCCGGCGTCGGGAACGAAGAAGACGGCGTGCGGGTTGCCCATGGACAGGCAGGTCGCCGGGCCCAGCCCCGCAGCCTCGGGCACGCGGACGGACAGGGTGTCGCAGGGTCCCGCCAGGGGGACGGCCCGCCAGTTCAGGCGCGGCCGGCCCATGTCCACCGCCACCCTCAGCTCGCCCCGGCGCCAGGCGCGGAGCGGTCCGCCCGCGGTCGCCAGCCGGACCTCGTCCGCCCCGGACTCCTCCATCAGCCGCCAGGCCACGCAGCGGGTCGCATTGCCGCAGGCGCCGGCCTCGCCGCCGTCCGGGTTCCAGAACCGGACGGAAGCGTCCGCCTCGCCCGAGGGCCCGATCACCACGAACTGGTCGCAGCCGATCCCCGCCGACCGCGAGGCCAGCGCCCGGATCTGCTCCGGGTCCGGGTCAAAGGCCTCGCTTCGGGCGTCCACGACGATGAAGTCGTTGCCCAGGCCGTTCATCTTCAGGAAGGGGCGTTCCATGGGGCCTCTATATAGTCCGGCGGCGGGCTCCGGGCGACTTTCAGGAGACATCGGCGGGTCTTTGCGCAAGAAGACGGCCATGAAGACGCGCTTGAAGCTCCTGGGCGACGCCCTCCGCACCCTCCTCCTGGCCCTTGTCCTCGCCGGACCGCCCGCCAGGGCGCTGGCCGAAGACCCCTTCCTCTGGCTCGAGGACATCGAGTCCCCCAGGGCCCTCGAATGGGTGAACCGCCAGAACGCCCGCACCGCGGCGATCCTGGAAGGCGACCGCCGCTATCCGGTCTTCCTGCAGGAAGCGCGCGCCATCTTCACCGCCCCCGACCGGATCGCCTGGCCGGACCTGCGGGGCGGGGCGGTGGACAACCTCTGGCAGGACGCCTCCCACATACAGGGGATCTGGCGCACCACGGACGCGGCGGCCTATGCGGCCGGCCGGCCGCAATGGACGACACTCCTGGACCTCGACGCCCTGTCGAAGGCCGAAGGGCGGAACTGGATCTTCAAGGGCGCGACCTGCCTGCCGCCCGCCGCGGTCCGCTGCCTGGTCCGGCTGTCGGACGGCGGCGGCGACGCCGTGGAGGTGCGCGAGTTCGACGTCGCGCGCCGCGCCTTCGTGGACGGCGGCTTCCGCTTCCCCGCCTTCAAGCAGACCCTCGACTGGCTGGACGCCGACACCCTGGTCGTCGCCCGCGACTGGACGCCGGAGGAGGTGACGGCCTCGGGCTATCCCTTCGTGCTGCGGACGGTGGAGCGGCGGGGCCCGGGCCGCGAGGTCTTCCGGGGCAAGGCGACCGACGTCTCCGTGGCGGCCAGCGTCCTGCGCGGCGAGGATGGCCGCGGCGTGGGCCTGGTCATCAACCGGGCGGTCGACTTCTTCCGCTCGGAGTTCAGCCTGTGGCGGGACGGCCGCCTGGTCCGCCTGCCCCTGCCCCTTCGCGCCACCTACCAGGGCTCCGCCCAGGGGCGGATGATCTTCATCATCAAGGAGGACTGGAAGGGTTTCGCCTCGGGATCGGTCATCGCCCTGCGCCGCGAGGATCCGGCCGGGGCGCCGGAACTGGTCTTCGCGCCGGGCCCCCGGCAGGCGGTCCAGGAGGTGGAGGTCACCGCCGGCCTCGTGGTGATCAACCTGCTGGACGAGGTCAAGGGCGCCGTCGAGGTCTTCGACATGGCCCGCGGGCGCTGGACCGGCGAGCGGCTGGCCCTGCCCAGGGACGCCACCTTCCAGGTCGTCTCCGCCAGCGAGACCGACGACGTCCTCATGGTCTCGGCCGAAGGCTTCCTGGATCCCCCCTCCCTCTGGCGGGTGGACGCCGCGACCGGCGAGACCCGGCGGGTCGCCGCCCTTCCGCCGCGCTTCGCCGCCGAGGGCGCCAGCGTGGCGCAGTACTGGGCGACCTCCAGCGACGGAACCCGGATCCCCTACTTCGTGGTGACGCCGAAGGGCGCCCGCAAGGACGGCTCCACCCCCACCCTGATGTACGGCTATGGCGGCTTCGAGATCGCCAAGCCGCCCATCTACCTGCCGGAGATGGGCAAGCTCTGGCTGTCGCGGGGCGGCGCCTACGTCATCGCCAACATCCGCGGCGGGGGCGAGTTCGGCCCCGCCTGGCACCAGTCGGTCATGCGTGAGAAACGGCAGCTGGCCTTCGACGACTTCGCCGCCGTAGCCCGCGACCTGACCGCCCGCGGGGTCACGTCGCCGCGTCGCCTCGGCATCTACGGCCGCTCGAACGGCGGGGTCCTGACGACGGTGTCCATGACCCAGCACCCCGAGCTCTGGAACGCGGTGGTGGTGGAGAGCCCCCTCGTGGACATGCTGCGCTACCACAAGCTGTCCGCCGGGGCGTCCTGGGTGGGCGAGTACGGGGACCCTGACGTTCCCGCGGACGCCGCCTTCATCGCCCGCTATTCCGGCTACCAGGCCCTGAAGCCCGGCGTCGCCTATCCCGAGGCCTACATCACCACCAACACCCGGGACGACAGGGTCCACCCCGGGCACGCGCGGAAGTTCGCGGCGCGGCTGGAGGCGATGGGCGCCCCCTACCTCTATTACGAGCAGACCCTGGGCGGGCACTCCAACGACTCCGACCCGGAGCTGAACGCCCGGCGCTGGGCCCGGCACTATGTCTATCTCGCCCGGCGGCTGATGGACTGATCAGGCCTGGCGCAGGGTCTCCGCCAGCAGCCGGCCCTCGGCGCCGCGGATCGAGCCGGACCGCCAGGCGACGACGATCTCGCGGGTCGGGTCATCGGCCTGGAGGGGCCGGATCTCGATGGGCGCGCCCTCGGTGAGCCCGGCCGCCACGGCCATCGACGGCAGCAGGGTCACGCCGAGGCCCGATCCCACCATCTGCACCAGGGTCGGCAGGGAGGTGGCCGCAAAGGTCGCCTCGGCGTCGCTCTGCCGGGGCGGCCGCAGGCCGCAGGCCGCCAGGGCGTGGTCGCGCAGGCAGTGGCCGTCCTCCAGCAGGATCAGGTCCCCGCCCTCGAGCTCCGAGGGCCGGGTGCGTTCCTGCGCCGCCAGGGGATGGCCCGCCGGCAGGGCGGCGAGGATCTCGTCATGGGCGACATGGGCGCTGTCCAGGCCGGTCATGTCGAAGGGCAGGGCGATGAGGGCGGCGTCGAGGTGACCCGACTTCAGGGCCGCGATCAGCCTCTGGGTCAGGTCCTCGCGCAGGTAGAGCCTGAGGCCGGGAAAGCGTGACCTGAGCAGGGGCAGGGCGCGGGGCAGGAGGAAGGGGGCTATGGTCGGGATCACCCCAAGCCGGAAACGGCCCGTCAGGGGCTGACCGGCGCTGCGGGCCGCCTGCACCAGTTCGTCGGCCTCGTTGAGGATGATCCGCGCCTTGGCGAGGGCCGCCTCGCCCACGTCGGTGAGGATCAGGCCGGACCGGGCCCGGTCGACGACCGGAGCGCCGAGGATCCTCTCCAGTTCCTGGATGCCGGCCGACAGGGTCGGCTGGGTGACATGGGCGGCCTCCGCCGCCTTGCCGAAGCCGCCGTGCTCCACCAGGAGCTTGAGGTACTGGAGTTGCCGAAGGGTCGGAAGCATGGCCCCCGACTTCCATGGCGTCCGGCTGCAAGTCAAACGAAAGCGGCGCGGCCCCCGCCCGGGGACCGCGCCGCCTGGATCGTCAAACGCCCCGGGGGGCGAGGGATCAGCGACCCGACTGCAGGCTCTCGACGGTCGCGGTCATGCGGGCGCTGAAGGGCTGGTAGGCGTCGCGGAACATGGCGGTCATGAGCTCGGTGGTCTTGCTCATCTGGGCCACGGCGGCTTCCATGTGGGTCTTGGCCAGGTCGGTCTGGACCTCGATCAGGTCCTGGACGCTGCGAACGCCGGCCAGCGACTGCACGGCGGCGGTCTGGCGCTCGACGGCGGCCTTGGAGAAGGCGACCGCCTCGGAGCCGAGGGCCTCGGCGCCCTTGGTGGCGGCGGTCACGGAGGCGATGACCGCCTCCATGTTCTTGCGCGAATGGGCGGTCAGGTCGTTGAGGCCGGTCATGCCCTTTTCCATGGCGTCGCGGAGGGCTTCGTTGCCAGCGTTGGCGATCTTGTCGGTGGTGGTCTTGGCGGCGGCCATGAGGGCGCTCCTGTCGGTGGGTCCGGCCGGCGGCGCGCCGGCGGACAGGTTGTGCTGCGGCGCGGTATCTCATGTTGCACTGCAGCGGTCAACAGGATTGTGCAGTGCAACATAACCAGGCCGTGAAGGGCCGGCGGGCGGAATTTACTTTCCTGCAATGCGGCGCGGGGTAAGATGGGCCTTCATCCTGAAACCCGCCGGCCCAGCCGGAGACGACAGGGACGCCCGACTTGACGACAGCCGATCGACGTCCCCGCCTCCCGCGCACGCCCCGGACCCGGGTCGCCCGCCTGGCGGTCGCCCTCGCGGGCCTCCTGGCGGCCGGCTTCGGGGTCCTCGCGACCCCCGCCGCCGCCGCGACGCCCACGCCGCCTTTCCAGGAAATGCGCTACGCGGCCGTGGTCGTGGACGCAGAGACCGGCGAGGTCCTTTTCTCGCGCCGCGGCGACAGCCTGCGCTATCCGGCGTCGATCACCAAGGTCATGACCCTCTACCTGACCTTCGAGGCCCTCTCGACCGGCCGGCTTTCGCTGGAGGACCGGGTGGTGATCTCGCCGAAGGCCGCCGCCCAGAGCCCCACCAAGCTGGGACTGCCCGCCGGCGCCAGCCTCAGCGTCTCAGAGGCCATGCAGGCCCTGGCCATCAAGTCCGCCAACGACGTGGCCGTCGCCCTGGCCGAGAAGCTGGGCGAAGGCAGCGAGCGGCGCTTCGCGGCCATGATGACCCTCCGGGCCCGGGAGCTCGGCATGGTCAACACCCATTTCGTGAACGCCTCCGGGCTTCCGGACAGCCGCCAGGTGACCACGGCCAGGGACCTCGCCATCCTTTCGCGGGCCGTGCTGCGCGACTTTCCCCAGCACTACGCCCTGTTCAGCCAGCAGTCCTTCACCTTCCAGGGCCGCCAGATGAACAACCACAACGGCCTGCTCTGGCGGATGCCGGGGGCCGACGGCCTGAAGACCGGCTTCACCAGCGCCTCGGGCTACAACCTCGCGACGTCCGCCGTGCGGGGCAACCGGCGCCTCATCGCCGTGGTGCTGGGCGGCCCCTCCAACGCCCGCCGCAACGCCAAGGCCGAGAACCTTCTCCTGACGGGGTTCGAGCTCGCCGCCCGCCGGGACCGCGGCGAGCGCGTCCAGTTCGCCCAGGCCAGCTTCGAGAGCGAGCCCGCCCCCGTGGTCCAGCTCGCCCAGGCCCGCGCCACCGATCCCATGGACGGGGTCGTGGCGCCGGACCGCGTGGTCCTGACCAGCGCCCCGCCGCCGCGGAACCTTTCCCAGTTCGAGATCGTTGATCCGGCCTCGACGGGCCTTCGGCAGGCGGGCAGGCCCGAAGCCGGTCGCTGGTCGGTGCAGGTGGGCGCCTTCCGGTCGCAGGACCTCGCCCGCAAGCAGGCCGCCCTGGTCCGGAAGCTGGCCCCGGCGCACTTCACGGCCGCCGGGCGCGCCGAGCGGGCCGGCGAGTCCTGGCGCACGCGGTTCACGGGCTATTCGGAATCCTCGGCCCGCGCGGCCTGCAAGGCCCTGAAGGCCCGCGGCCAGCCCTGCATGGTCCTTCCGCCCTCCGCTTGACCGGCCGGGCTATTCGCCCCGCGTGACGATGGCGGCCGTGGCGACCAGCTCGCCCAGCAGCGACAGGGTGGCCTGGCCCGACCCGTCGAAGGGATCCAGCTCCACGCGCTTGAAGTACTTCAGCAGCAGGGAGGGGTTCACCCGCGGGATGGAGACGTGGCCCATGGTCCAGTTGCCGAACCGGCGCTCGGTGATCTCCTCGTAGGACAAGATACGCACATGGTTGTGCCGGTCGTCCCGGACGATGGCGTTGAACACCTCGCAGACCTCGTCCCGGCCGCCCTCGAGCAGCTGGATGAAGAGGTCGTCGGCCACGCACAGCAGCCCCGTGATCCCCTGGCGGGGATTGTTCCGGCGGCACTGCTCGAGGATGCCGTCGAGCAGGGGGCCGTTCATCGGCTGGACCGGGCGGCTGGCGTAGAGGCAGCGCACGAGCATGGATCAGGTCCTGTTCTTGATGAGGGAGAGGAATTCGGAGCGCAGGGTGTGGTCCTTCAGGAAGGAGCCGCGCATGACCGAGTTGATCATCATGGTCTCGCTGTCCTTCACCCCGCGCCAGTGCATGCAGAAGTGATCCGCCTCCATGACCACCGCGAGGCCATCGGGGCGGACCTTTTCCATCAGCAGGTCGGCCAGCTGGGTGATGGCCTCCTCCTGGATTTGCGGCCGCGACATGACCCACTCGGCGAGGCGCGAGTACTTCGACAGGCCGATCAGGTTGGAGTGCTCATTCGGCATGAGACCGATCCAGAGCCGGCCCATGATCGGGCAGAAGTGGTGGCTGCAGGCGCTCCGGACGGTGATGGGGCCGACGATCATCAGCTCGTTCAGGTGCTCGGCGTTCGGGAACTCCGTCACCGGCGGCGCGTCGGTGTAGCGACCGCGGAAGACCTCGGTGACGTACATCTTGGCCACGCGCTTGGCGGTGTCCTGGGTGTTGTGGTCCGCGTCCGTGTCGATCACGAGGCTCTTGAGGACCTCGCGGAACTTGCCCTCGACCTCCGAGAGCAGGGCGTCGAGTTCACCCTCGCGGATGTAGGCGGAGATGTTGTCATTCGCGAAGAACCGCTTCTTCGCCTTCTGGATCCGCGAACGGATGCGGGCGGAGACGGGCTCCTGTTCGGGGTCTGCCGGGGGCTTCACGACGGGCTCGCTCAGGTTTCTGTTCGCCGGGTCCGGCCCGGTCGGGGGGGACCTTACACCCCTGCAGTCCCGCCTGTCGCCTAAATGTCTCGGGGCCTCAGCCCCCGAGCAGGCGGTCCCGGGCGGCGTTGAGGTGGGCGGCCAGGCCATCGGTTCCGCCGGCGTCGGGATGGGTCCGGCGGATCAGGCGGGCGTGCGCCTCGAGGATCTCCTCGCGGCTGGCCGCTTCGCCGACGCCGAGCACCGAGCGCGCCTCGGCCAGGCTCATGCCGTCCGCCGGGGGGGCCGGGGCGCCATCCGCGCCGGGACGGGGCGCGGGCGACCGCGCGAGGCCGGCGAGGGCCAGGCCGGAAGACACCAGGACCAGCCCGAGGAGCCAGCCGCCCCGCAGGAGGGTGAGGGTCCCGGCGACCACCGCCGCGAGGCCGAGGCCGCCGGCGATGATCCGCCACTCCCGGCGGCCCGTCCTTGCGCCTGTCCGCCCCGCCCAGACGAGCATGCCGAGGGCGACGGCGGCGACCAGCAGCCAGCTCACTACTGGGCGGCCAGCTGGGCGCCGTCGGGGGTCAGGCCGAGGAATCCCATGAGGTCGCGGAGTTCCTGGCGCGCCGCCACGTGCTGCAGGCTCATGGACACGGGGCGGATGGAAGGCGAAAGGTCGGCGATGGTCAGGCCGAAGGGGAATAGCTCGCGGTAGATGACCCGGTCCCGCAGGCCCGGACCCACGCGGAAGCCGGCCCGGCGGGACAGGGCCTGGACGCGCTCGTCCACCCGGCGCCGGTTGCGGGCGTCGGCGGGGGCGAGGCGGTTGCGCAGCACCACCCAGTCGATGGAGCGGCCGGAGGCGGCCGCCCGGTCCTTGCGGCTGGTCCAGACCGTCTCGGAATAGAGGCTGGGCCGCTTGAGCTCCAGGGTGACCGGGTCCACCACGCCGAGGGTGTCGAAGTCGACGAAGCTGTCGTTCATCGGGGTGACGATGAGGTCGGCCCGGGCGTGGGCGGCGCGGCTCAGGACCGTGTCGGCGCCGGGGGTGTCGACGACGACGATGTCGCAGGCGGCCAGGGCCTCGAAGGCCTCCGCCAGCCGGTCGCGCGCCGCGTCCTCGGGCGCCTTCAGGAGGCCGGCGTCCATCCCCACGGTCTCCGGCATGGGCGCCTCGGCGCCATTGGCGGCCAGCCAGGCCGCCCGGTTGTCGATGAAGTGCGACAGGGACTGCTGGCGGACGTCGAGGTCCAGGGCGCCGACCCGGGCGCCCTCATGCAGGAGGGCGGTCATCAGGTGGATGGCCAGGGTGGACTTGCCCGCCCCGCCCTTCTCGTTGCCCACGACGATGATGTCGGCCATCGGAATCCTCCGCCGGCGGTCTCCGTCCGGAGGGCCCGGACCGATTCCCGCTCGGCCCCAGCCTTGTCGTCCCGCCCGGGGGCGTCAACGCGCCGGGCGGGATCGCCTGTGGATGGATGGACGCCGGCCCCGCGGGCGGGGCATAAGCGCGCCGCCCGCCGCCGCCCGGAGACCGCCATGCTCCCCCTCCCCGTCGCCCGCACAGTGGCCGACCTGCGCCGGACCGTCGCCGGCTGGCGCCGGGAAGGCCTCGCCGTGGGCTTCGTCCCCACCATGGGCGCCCTGCACGAGGGCCACGTCTCCCTGGTCCGGCTGGCCCTGTCCCGGACCGACCGCGTCGTGGCGTCGGTCTTCGTCAACCCGACCCAGTTCGGCCCGAACGAGGACCTCGCCGCCTATCCGCGGGACGAGGCCGGCGACGCCGCCCGGCTGGCCGACGCCGGCTGCCACCTCCTGTTCGCCCCCTCGGTGGCGGAGATGTACCCGCCCGGCGCGGCCACGGTCGTCACGGTCTCCGGGGTGTCCGAGCCCCTCGACGGCCAGGCCCGCCCCGGCCACTTCGCCGGCGTCGCCACGGTGGTGGCCAAGCTGCTCAACCAGGTCCGGCCCGACGTCGCGGTCTTCGGCGAGAAGGACTACCAGCAGCTGCAGGTCATCCGGCGGATGGCCGCCGACCTCGACCTGGGGGTGGAGATCCTGGGCGCCCCGACGGCCCGGGCGGACGACGGCCTCGCCCTCTCCTCCCGCAACGCCTACCTGACCGAGGACGAGCGCCGCCGGGCGCCCGAGCTGGCGGCGGCCCTGGCGGAGGCGGTCGCGAGCCTGAAGGCCGGGGCGGCGGTGGCGGAGGTGGAGGCCCGGGCGGTCGGGCGCCTGCAGGCGGCGGGCTTCGGTCCGGCGGACTATGTGGAGGTCCGGGATGCGGCCGACCTGTCGCGGCTTGGGCCCGGCCCGCTTCCCGCAGGACGCCCCGCGCGCATCCTCGCCGCCGCCCGGCTGGGCCGGGCGCGGCTCATCGACAACATGGCCGTCTGAGGCCGCCTACCAGGCGCCCGCCTCGCGCAGGCGCCGGGCCAGGTCGTCCGGGATCCCCTCACCGCCCGCCTCGTCGAGGTCCGGCGGCGCATCCGCCGGATCAAGGTAGCGCCAGCCCTGGAAGGCGCGGCGCGGCGTCGGCGCCACGCGGATGATTTTCGGCTCCAGGTCGATCCGGCAGTGGCCTGCGCCGCCCGCCTCCGCCCGGGAGATCGACAGGATGCGCTGGCGGCACAGGATCAGACCCCGGAAGATCCGGTAGAGCGACCCCCCGTCCAGCAGTTCGTCGGCGCGCTTCGGGGCCATGCGGGTGAACAGCGGCCAGGGATCGGGGCTGTCCTGGTGCCACTCGACCAGCTCCTCGATGGTGTCGCAGCCCACGCAGAGGCGGATCATGTGCAGGGTCATGGAGCCTCGCCCCGGACCCGCGCCAGGACCTCGCCCTCGCGCACCTGGTCGCCCACGGCGGCCGCCAGGGTCTCGACGATCCCGTCGAAGGGGGCGGCGAGGCCGTGCTCCATCTTCATGGCCTCGACCACCAGCAGGATGTCGCCCCGGGAGACCCGCGCGCCCTCCGTCACCGACACGGCGGCCACCTTGCCGGGAAGGGGCGCGCTGACCGCGCCGTCGCCGCCCGCCGCCGCGCCGGCCTCTGGCTCCGGCGGCGTGGCCGAGAAGGCGAAGGCGGAACCGCCCTCGAACAGGATCAGGGCCTCGCCGGCGTCGAGGAGGTCGGCCTCCTCAGGCCCGCCGTCGAGGTCGGCGAGGAGGGGCTGTCCGTCGCACCAGATCCGCACCTGTTCCCGGGGCGGGGCGTTGAGGCGGAAACCCGGCAGGTCCCGTGACGGCGCGCTGGCCCCCTCCGCGGAGAGGGCCGCAAGGGCGGCCGCCGCGGCGGCGGCGAGGTCCGGCGAGGGCTCCGGCGCGGCGGCGAGGCGCTCCAGCCGGTCGCCGATGAAGCCGGTGTCGATCCGGCCGGCGAGGAAGTCGGGGTCGTCCAGGCAGCGGGCGAGGAAGGCCGCATTGGTGCGGACCGGCCAGGTCTCCACCGCCCCGCAGGCCTCCGCCAGGGCCTCGGTCGCCCCCTCCCGGGTCGGCGCCCAGGCGATGAGCTTGGCGATCAGGGAATCGTAGTGGGGACCGACCTCGTCCCCGGCCTCGACGCCGGAATCCACGCGCACCCCGTCGGGAAGGGACAGGTGTTCGAGCCGGCCCGTCGAGGGCAGGAAGCCCCGTTCCGGGACCTCGGCGCAGAGCCGGGCCTCCACCGCCCAGCCATTGAGGGCGATCCGGTCCTGGGACAGGGGCAGGGGCTCGCCGGCGGCGACGCGGAACTGCCACTCCACCAGGTCGACCCCGGTCACGGCCTCGGTGACGGGGTGCTCCACCTGCAGGCGGGTGTTCATCTCCATGAACCAGATGCGGTCGGCGCGCAGGCCCTCGCGGGCGTCGGCGATGAACTCCACCGTGCCGGCGCCGACATAGTCCACGGCCCGGGCGGCGGCGAGGGCGGCGGCGCAGACCGCCTCGCGGACCTCCGCCGTCATGCCGGGGGCCGGCGCCTCCTCGATAACCTTCTGGCGGCGGCGCTGCAGGGTGCAGTCGCGCTCGAACAGGTGGACGAGGCCGCCGTGGGAGTCGCCGAAGACCTGGACCTCGATGTGCCGCGGCGCCTCGATGCAGCGCTCCAGGAGGACCCGGTCGTCCCCGAAGGCGGCCAGCGCCTCGCGCCGGCAGGCCGCCAGGGCCGTCGCGAAGTCGGCGGCGGCGTCCACCCGGCGGATGCCGCGCCCGCCGCCGCCGGCCGCCGCCTTGATCAGGACCGGCCAGCCCAGGTCGCGGGCCGCCGACAGCAGGGTCGCCTCAGAGCCGTCGTCTCCCTGCCAGCCCGGCGTCACCGGCACGCCGGCGGCGATCATGAGTTCCCGGGCGGAATCCTTCAGGCCCATGGCCCGGATGGCTTCCGGCGAGGGCCCGATCCAGGTCAGGCCCGCCGCCCGGACGGCCTCGGCGAAGGCGGCGTTCTCGGACAGGAAGCCATAGCCGGGATGCACCGCCTCGGCGCCGCTCTCCCGGGCGGCGGCGATGAGGTCAGGGATCGAAAGATAGCTCTCCGCCGCCGGCGCCGGGCCGATCCGCACCGCCCGGTCCGCCTCGCGCACGTGCGCCGCGTCAAGGTCGGCGTCGGAGCAGACGGCCACCGTCTCGATCCCCAGCCGGCGGGCCGTGCGGAAGATCCGGCGGGCGATCTCGCCCCGGTTGGCGACAAGGACGGAGCGGAACACGGGGGCGGTCAGCCCTGCCCGGCCCAGGACGGCGCGCGCCGGGCCAGGAAGGCGGCGACGCCCTCGCGGCCTTCGTCACTCACCCGGGCCTTGGCGATGCGCCGGGCGGTGTCCTCCATCAGGGCGTGGTTGATCTCGCGGCCGGCCACGGCGTCCACCAGGGCCTTGGAGGCGGCGATGGCGCCAGGCGCGCAGGCCATGGCCTCGCCTGCGATCCGGTCGGCGGCGGCGGCGAGGGCCGGGGCGTCGTCGACAAGCTCGCTGACCAGGCCGAGGCGGAGGGCCTCGTCGGCGTCGAAGGTCCGGGCCGAGGCGAAGAGGCCGCGGGCGGCGCGCGGGCCTATGGCGGCGATCACGTAGGGGCTGATCGTGGCGGCGACCAGGCCGAGGCGCGTTTCCGAGAAGCCGAACTTCGCCCCCCGCTCGGCCACGGCGATGTCGCAGGCCGCCGCGAGGCCGCAGCCTCCGCCCCAGGCGCCGCCCTGGACCAGGGCCACGGTCAGGGCCGGGATGTCCCAGAGGGACTTCAGCATGCGCGCCAGGCCCATGGCGTCGTCCCGGTTCTCCGCCTCGGTCCAGTGGGCGGCGTCGCGCATCCAGTTCAGGTCCGCCCCGGCGGAGAAGACCTTGCCGGCGCCGCGCAGGAAGACCACGCGAACACCCTCCGCCGCCTTCAGGGTCTCGAAGGTCTCGTGCAGGGCGGCGATCAGCTCGGCGTTGAAGCTGTTGCGGGCGTCCGGGCGGTTCAGGGTGACCACCGCCACGCCCTCCTGGGTGGTGTCCAGGCGCACCATGTCCGAGGCGGCGTCGCTGTCGACGCCCTCGACCAGGGGATCTGCGATGGGGTTGGACATGGAGGGGCTCCGGGCTGGGGGATCGGTCACATGCGGAAGACGCCGAACCGGGTCGGCGGGATCGGCGCGTTGAGGGCGGCGGACAGGGACAGGCCCAGGACGTCGCGGGTCTGGGCGGGGTCGATGATCCCGTCGTCCCAGAGCCGGGCGGTGGCGAAATAGGGATCGCCCTCAGCCTCGTAGCGCTCGCGGACGGGGGCCTTGAAGGCCTCTTCCTCCTCGGCCGGCCAGGCGCCGCCCCGGGCCTCGATGCCGTCGCGGCGGATCGTGGCCAGGACGCTGGCGGCCTGCTCGCCGCCCATCACGGAGATGCGGCTGTTGGGCCAGCTCCAGAGGAAGCGCGGCGAATAGGCCCGGCCGCACATGCCGTAGTTCCCGGCCCCGAAGGAGCCGCCGATCAGGACGGTCAGCTTGGGCACCTCGGCGCAGGCCACGGCGGTGACCAGCTTGGCGCCGTCCCGGGCGATGCCGCCGGCCTCGTACCGGCCGCCGACCATGAAGCCCGAGATGTTCTGGAGGAAGAGGAGGGGGATGCCCCTCTGGCAGGCCAGCTCGATGAAGTGGGCGCCCTTGAGCGCGCTCTCCGAGAACAGGATGCCGTTGTTGGCCAGGATGGCGACCGGATAGCCCCAGATGCGGGCGAAGCCGCAGACCAGGGTCTGGCCGTAGAGGGCCTTGAACTCGTCGAAGGCCGAGCCGTCGACGATCCGGGCGATCACCTCGCGCACGTCGTAGGGCGCTCGGACGTCGGTGGGCACGACGCCGTAGAGCTCCTCAGGGTCGAAGAGGGGCGGACGGGGCTCGGCCAGGACCGGGCCGTCGGGGCGGCGCGAAGACATCTCGAGCCGTCGAGCGGCGCGGGGCGAAGTGACGAACGGGAGAGAACATGAGTTTTTTTCGCGAGATGTCAGAAGTATCGTCCGGAAACCGCGCGTGACGCGCGTGAATTCGCGTACAC
>JAPOKE010000001.1:0-52937 GCA_029977805.1 Phenylobacterium parvum
AGACCCTCGACCGCCGGGTTGACGACGACGAGGATACGCGCCGCAAGGCCGCCAACGCCGCCGGCAAGCCGATCAGCCGGGCCAAGGGCGCGACCCAGCGCCGCGAGGGCCGCCTCACCATCCAGGCCGTGGCCGGGGACGACGAGGGCGCCGTCGAGCGGATGCGTTCGCTGGCCTCCGTCCGCCGGGCCCGGGAGCGCGAGCGCGAAAAGCGCAAGGGCGGGGTCCAGGAACAGGCCCGCGTCGCCCGCGAGGTGGTGATCCCCGACGTCATCACCGTCGCCGAGCTGTCCAACCGGATGGCCACCCGCGGCGTGGACGTCATCAAGTTCCTGATGCGCCAGGGCATGATGCTGAAGATCAACGACGTGATCGACAGCGACACGGCCGAGCTCATCGCCACCGAATTCGGCCACACGGTGAAGCGCGTGTCCGACTCCGACGTCGAGGAAGGCTTCCTGGGCGCCGAGGACGTGGACGAGAACATGGAGCCCCGCGCCCCCGTGGTGGCGGTCATGGGCCATGTCGACCACGGCAAGACCTCGCTGCTGGACGCCCTCCGCCTCACCGACGTGGCGGCCGGAGAGCACGGCGGCATCACCCAGCACATCGGCGCCTACCAGGTGAAGCTGCCCAACGGCCAGAAGGTGACCTTCCTGGACACCCCCGGCCACGCCGCCTTCACCGCCATGCGGGCCCGCGGCGCCGAGGTGACGGACATCGTCGTCCTGGTCGTTGCGGCCGACGACGGGGTCATGCCCCAGACCATCGAGGCCATCCAGCACGCCCGGGCGGCGAGGACGCCGATCATCGTGGCCGTCAACAAGATGGACAAGCCGGACTCCAACCCGACGCGCGTCATCAACGAGCTGCTGCAGCACGAGGTGGTGGCCGAGAGCCTGGGCGGCGAAACCCAGATCATCGAGGTCTCGGCCCTCAAGAAGACCGGCCTGGAGGACCTCATCGAGGCCATCCTCCTGCAGTCCGAGGTGCTTGAGCTGAAGGCCAACCCGGACCGCACGGGCGAGGGCGTGGTCATCGAGTCCAAGATCGACCGCGGCCGCGGCGCCGTCTCGACCGTCCTGGTCAAGCGCGGCACCCTGAAGCGGGGCGACATCGTCGTGGCCGGCGCCAACTTCGGCCGCGTCCGCGCCCTGCTGAACGAGCGGGACGAGCAGGTTCCCTCGGCCGGGCCGTCCGAGCCGGTCGAGATCCTCGGCCTGGACGGCGCGCCGTCGCCGGGCGAGGCCTTCGCCGTCGTGGACTCCGAGGCCCGCGCCCGCGAGCTGACCGAGTACCGGATCCGCGTGAAGCGCGAGAAGGCCGGCGCCCCCGTGGGCGGCGGCGTGTCCATGGCCGACTTCATGGCCAAGATGCAGGACAAGAAGATCTCGGAGATGCCGGTCATCATCAAGGCCGACGTCCAGGGCTCCGCCGAGGCCATCGTGGGCTCGCTGGACAAGCTGGCCACGGACGAAGTCCGCGCCCGCATCATCCTGTCCGGCGCCGGGGCGATCAGCGAGAGCGACGTCATGCTGGCCAAGGGTTCGGGCGCGCCCATCCTGGGCTTCAACGTCCGCGCCACCAGCCAGGCCCGCCAGCTCGCCGAGCGCGAGGGCGTGGAGATCCGCTACTACGCGATCATCTACGACCTGCTCGACGACGTTAAGGGCGTCATGTCCGGCCTGCTGGCCCCCGAGCAGAGGGAAACCTTCCTCGGCAACGCCCGGGTCCTGCAGGTGTTCGACATCACCCGCGTGGGCAAGGTGGCCGGCTGCCGCGTCACCGAGGGCGTGGTGCGCCGCGGCGCCCGGGTCCGGATCGTCCGCAACGACATCGTCGTCCTCGAGCTCGGGGTCCTGCAGACCCTCAAGCGCTTCAAGGACGAGGTGGCCGAGGTCGGCAACGGGGTCGAGTGCGGCATGGCCTTCCAGGGCTTCCAGGACATCCAGGAAGGCGACATCATCGAGTGCTTCACCATCGAAGAGGTCAAGCGCAGCCTCTAGTCGGCTGCGCGCGGCCGGGGGGTTTCATGATCAGACGCCTCGCCCTTCTCTCGATCCTCTGCCTCCTGGCGGCCTGCGCGACCGCCAGCCGGGTCGGCGCGGCCAATGACGTCCACGCCCTCCTGGTGGCCATCCGGGACGACGACCGCGCCGCCTTCGACGCGCGGGTCGACCGGGACGCCCTGAAGGCGGAGATGTCGTCGCGCCTCTCCCGGGAGGCCTCCCGCCTCAAGGTGGACGGGCTTGACCTCGGCCGGCTCGGCGTCGTGGCGGCCCCGGCCCTCGCCAACCTGGCCGGCGACGCCCTGATCCAGCCGCGGGTCTTCCGCCAGGTGGCGGAGGCCTATGGCTACACCCGGGACAAGCCGATCCCCGGGACCATGGCCATCGCCAGCCAGCTCAAGGCCATGCCCGACGGGAGGGTCTGCGCGACCCGCGAGAAGGACGGCCCCTGCATCCTCGTCTTCACCCGCTCGAGCGAGGGCCGCTGGCGGCTGAGCGGCTTCGAGGGCGACCTCTCCTCCCTCAAGATCCGGCTCTGAAGGAGGCCCGCATGGCCTGGGAAGACGCCCTGTCCGCCTATGAGCGGTTCGACTTCGAGGACGGCCCCTGGACCCGCCCCGTCTGGCGGCGCGGCGAGGGCCCCGCGGTCATCATCATCCACGAGATCCCCGGCCTTCACCCGCTGGTCATCCGTTTCGCCGACCGGGTGGCCGAGGCCGGCATGACCGTCTTCCTGCCCAGCCTGATCGGCGATCCCGGCCGGCCCGTGAGCGGGGGCTACGCCCTGAAGTCCATGGCGACCGCCTTCTGCGTGCGGCGGGAGTTCAACGTCTGGCGGACCGGGCGCACCAGCCCCATCGCGGACTGGCTGCGGGCCCTGGCGCGGAAGGCCCACGACGAATGCGGCGGCAAGGGCGTGGGCGCCGTGGGCATGTGCTTCTCGGGCGGCTTCGCCCTCGCCATGATGACCGAGCCCGCCGTCGTGGCGCCGGTCCTGTCCCAGCCCTCCCTGCCCCTGCCCTTCGGCTCGAAGGCCCGGTCGGCGGACATCGACGTCTCGCCGGCCGACCTGCGCTGCGTGAAGGACCGGCTGGAGGCCGAGGACCTGACCGTCATGGGCCTGCGCTTCCGGTCGGACCGCTTCGTGCCGGACGCCCGCTTCGAGACCCTGAAGGCGACCTTCGGCGAACGCTTCGACCCGGTGGAGCTCGAGGACGCCGATGCGGCGCCCGCAGACATGCCCCCGCACTCGGTCCTGACCCTGCACCTGCGGGAGGACGGCCCCACCAAGGCGGCGGAGCAGAAGGTCATCGACTTCTTCCGGACGCGGACGGGCGCCTGACGCCGCCGCTGGACAGCGGGGCCCGCCGCGACTAGAACCCGCCGCCTTCCCCCGCGCCCGCGTCCGATCCGCGGTCCGGGCCAGCCATCCGGGACCCTCCCATGAAAAGACACACCGGCGCCGGTCGCGGCGCCCCGGCCGGACCCTCGCAGCGCCAGCTGCGGGCCGGAGAGCTCATCCGCCACGCCCTCGTCGAGGTCCTGCGGGAAGAGGACATCGCCGACCCGGACCTCGAAGGCGTCTCCGTGACGGTGACCGAGGTCCGCATGAGCCCGGACCTGCGCCACGCCCACTGCTTCGTCGAGCCCCTGGGCGGCCAGGACGCCGGACGCGTGGTCTCGGCCCTGAACCGGCATTCGCGCTTCCTGCGGGGACGCCTGGGACGCGGGATCGACATGAAGTTCACCCCGGACCTGCGGTTCGCCCATGACGAGAGCTTCACCGAGGCGGCGCGCATGGAGGCCCTCTTCCGGGACCCGCGGGTGGCGCGGGACCTTTCGCCGGATGACCCGGACGGGGAGGACTGAGATGGGACGGCGCAAGACCGGCGAGGCGATCTCGGGCTGGATCTGCCTGGACAAGCCCTATGACCTGACCTCGACCCAGGCGGTCGGCCGGGTCCGTCGCCTGTTCAACGCCCGCAAGGCCGGGCACGCCGGGACCCTCGATCCCCTGGCCACCGGGGTCCTGCCCATCGCCCTCGGCGAGGCGACCAAGACGGTCAGCTTCATGATGGAGGCGGGGAAGACCTACCGCTTCTCCATCGCCTGGGGACGGACCACGACGACCCTCGACCGCGAGGGCGAGACCTCCGCCGCCTCCGATGTCCGGCCGGCGGCCGCGGCGGTCGAGGCCGCCCTGGAGGACTTCGTCGGGGAGATCGACCAGGTCCCGCCCGCCTACTCCGCCATCAAGGTCGACGGCGAGCGCGCCTACGACCTGGCCCGGGCCGGGGAGACGGTGGAGCTGGCCGCCCGCCGGGTGGTGATCCATGGGGCCCGGGTGACGGACGCCCCGGACGCCGACCATGTCGAGATCGAGATCGACTGCGGCAAGGGCGTCTACGTCCGGTCCCTGGTCCGCGACCTGGCCGAGCGGCTCGGCGCCTGCGGACATGTGAGCGCCCTGAGGCGCACCCGGGTGGGGCCCTTCACGGAGGCCCGGGCGATTGGACTGGAAAACCTGGACGATCTGGGGCATAAGGCCCGCCTCCTGGAGGCCCTGCTTCCGGTCGAGACCGCTCTGGACGACATCCCGGAGCTGGCCGTGACCGCAGAAGACGCCTTCAGGCTAAAGCAGGGACGGCCCATCGTTCTCGTTCCCCGACAGGTTGACGACCTGAGGTCCCGGCTCCCGGCCGGAACCCGGACCGTGTCAGTCCTGGAGGGCGGTTCGCTGGTGGCGCTCTGCGAGATGCGGATGGGACGGCTCGAACCCGCACGCGTCTTTCACCTCTGACCAGAGCGGAGATCCTACGATGTCGATTACGCTGGAACGCAAGGCGGAACTCATCCAGACCCACGGTCGCTCCGAAGGCGATACCGGGAGCGCGGAAGTCCAGGTGGCCATCCTGTCCGAACGGATCGCCAACCTGACCGAGCACTTCAAGACCCACAAGAAGGACAACCACTCCCGTCGCGGCCTCCTCAAGATGGTGTCCCAGCGCCGCCGCCTGCTGGACCACCTGAAGGCCTCCGACGTCGCCCGCTACCAGGCGATCATCGAGAAGCTCGGCCTGCGCCGATAGTCCCCGGGGCCCCGAAAGGGGCCCTGGTTCCATTCACCGCCGCCCCCGCGACAGGCCGGGGGACAAGGGGCGGTGCGCGGGGGTCCATTCGGGGACCTTCGTCCTACGTCGGGGGTTCCACAGAAATCCTCACCGCGCCTGTCGTTCCTGGAGAGGATTTCGGTCGTCCGACGCCCTGTCCGCCCCCGCCGGGAATACGCCCGCGGGAGAAGAAAGAAGCCAAATGTTCGATATCAAGAGAAAGACCATCGAGTGGGGCGGCCGCGCGCTGACCCTCGAGACCGGCCGCATGGCCCGCCAGGCCGACGGTTCCGTCCTGGCCACCTACGGCGAGACCATGGTGCTGGCCACCGCCGTCTACGCCAAGAGCGCCAAGCCCGGGCAGGACTTCTTCCCCCTGACCGTGAACTACCAGGAGAAGTACTACGCCGCCGGCAAGATCCCCGGCTCCTTCCCCCGGCGCGAGGCTGCGCCGACCCAGAAGGAAACCCTGACCTCGCGCCTGATCGACCGTCCGATCCGTCCGCTGTTCGTCGAGGGCTTCAAGAACGAGGTCCAGGTGGTCGCCACCGTGCTGGCCCATGACCTCGAGAACGATCCCGACATCGTCGCCATGGTCGCCGCCTCGGCCGCCCTGGTCCTGTCCGGCGCCCCCTTCATGGGCCCGATCGGCGCCGCCCGCGTGGGCTACGCCAACGGCGAGTACATCCTCAACCCGACCCTCGACCAGCTCAAGGAGTCGGCCATGGACCTGGTCGTCGCCGGCACGAGCGACGCCGTGATGATGGTGGAGTCCGAGATCCAGGAGCTCTCCGAAGAGGTGGTCCTGGGCGGCGTGACCTTCGCGCACAAGGCCATGCAGCCGGTGATCGACGCCATCATCGAGCTGGCCGAGCACGCGGCCAAGGATCCCTTCGAGTTCACCCCGGACGACACCGAGGCCCTCAAGGCCGAGGCCCGCAAGCTGGTGGGTTCGGACCTGGCGGCGGCCTACAAGATCGTCGCCAAGGGCCAGCGCTACGAGGCCGTCGGCCAGGCCAAGGCCAAGGCGGTCGCCGCCCTGGCCAAGTCCGAGGCCAACCCCTCGGGCGTCGACGCCCAGAAGCTGGCCGGCGTCCTGAAGGAGCTGGAAGCCGAGGTCGTCCGCCGCAACATCATCGAGACCGGGATCCGCATCGACGGCCGGACGGTGGACAAGGTCCGCCCGATCGTCTCGGAGGTCGGCGTGCTGACCCGGGCCCATGGCTCGGCCCTGTTCACGCGCGGCGAGACCCAGGCCCTGGTGGTCGCCACCCTCGGCACCGGCGACGACGAGCAGCTGATCGACGCCCTCGAGGGCAAGTACTACGAGAAGTTCCTGCTGCACTACAACTTCCCCCCCTTCAGCGTCGGCGAGACCGGCCGGATGGGCGCCCCCGGGCGGCGGGAAGTGGGTCACGGAAAGCTGGCCTGGCGGGCGATCCGCCCCATGCTGCCGGCCTATGACGAGTTCCCCTACACCATCCGCCTGGTCTCCGAGATCCTGGAGTCCAACGGTTCGTCCTCCATGGCGTCGGTGTGCGGCTCGTCCCTGGCCCTGATGGACGCCGGCGTGCCCCTCAAGAAGCCGGTCAGCGGCATCGCCATGGGCCTGATCCTCGAGAAGGACGGCTTCGCGGTCCTGTCCGACATCCTCGGCGACGAGGACCACCTGGGCGACATGGACTTCAAGGTGGCCGGCACCGAGGACGGGATCACCTCCCTCCAGATGGACATCAAGATCGCCGGGATCACCGAGGAGATCATGCGCAAGGCGCTGGAACAGGCCAAGGGCGGCCGCCAGCACATCCTGGGCGAGATGGCCAAGGCCATGGAAGCCCCGCGCACCCAGCTCGGCGAATTCGCCCCGAAGATCGAGACCATCAAGATCCCGGTGGACAAGATCCGTGAGGTCATCGGCTCGGGCGGCAAGGTGATCCGCGAGATCACCGCCGAGACCGGCGCCAAGGTCGACATCGGCGAGGACGGCACCATCCGCATCGCGGCGGCCGAGCAGTCCAAGATCGACGCCGCCCGGGACTGGATCAAGTCCATCGCCTCGGAGCCCGAGCTGGGCGCCATCTACACCGGCAAGGTCGTGAAGATCGTCGACTTCGGCGCCTTCGTGAACTTCTTCGGCGCCAAGGACGGCCTGGTCCACGTGAGCCAGATCTCCAAGGAGCGGGTGAACAAGGTCTCCGACGTCCTGCAGGAAGGCCAGACCGTGAAGGTCAAGCTCCTGGGCTTCGACGACCGGGGCAAGACCCGGCTGTCGATGAAGGTCGTCGACCAGGAGACCGGCGAGGACCTGTCCAAGAAGGAAGGCGCCTCGGAGGACGCCGAAGGCTGATCCGCCTTCCCGTCCGGGAGACTTCAGGGGCGGCCGGAGCGATCCGGCCGCCCCTTTTCATGTCCGGTCCGCCGGGTTAAGGCGGGACAGGGTCCGCAGTTCACCCAGGCGTCGCCGCCCCGGAAGGGGAGCTAAACCTGCCAGCACAGACTTTTCCGCATCTGACGCTCTCCTTCCGCGCCAGGTCGAAGCCGGCGACCCCGACACCGCCCAATGCGGGCAAGGCGCAGCACGAGGACGCGTGATGCCCAGGACCTTCCTGCCCTATTCGGTCGACGACATTTCGGCCCTTGCCCGTTCCCTCAGGGAGCAGCTGGCCGCCCGGACGGAACCGCCCGGGCATGTCGAGATGCTCAACATGCTGGCCAGGGCGGCCGGCGACCGGAACTTCCAGCAGTTCCGCGCCCGGGCGACGGGGACTGTCGCCCCTGCCGGGCCCGCCCCCCCGCAGGACACCGCCCCACCGACGGACCTCGCCCTGGTGGAGCGGACGGCGCGACATTTCGACGCCGAGGGACGCCTGGCGACCTGGCCGGCGCGGACCTCCCTCCAGGCCCTCGCCCTGTGGGCCCTCTGGGCCCGGATCGAGCCGGGTCGCAGCTTCTCGGAAATCGGGTTCAACCAGTCCTTGAACGCCCTGAGCCTGATCGGCGATCCCGCCCTGCTGCGGCGTTCGCTCTTCAACCAGGGGCTGGTCTCGCGCACGGATGACTGCCGCGACTACCGGCGGATCGAGCGGCCGCCCCCGGCGGAAGCCAGGGCCCTCTTCGCCCGGCTCGGCCTGGGCCGGGCGGACCAGGGGGCCGCCTGACGGCCCGCCCGGTCCGGCGTCAGCTGCGCAGCTTGCGGATGATGGCGTCGAGGTCCCGGGCGAGGACCGCATCGTCCTGCTTGAGGGCCTCGATCCGGCGGACCGCATGCAGGACGGTGGTGTGGTCCCGGCCGCCGAACCGGCGACCGATGTCCGGAAGGGAGCGCGTGGTGATCTGCTTGGCGATCCACATGGCGGCCTGCCGCGGCCGGGCGACGACCCGGGCCCGGCGCTCGGAGATGATGTCCGCCTGCTTCAGGCCGTAGTGCTCGGCCACGGCCTTCTGGATCTGGTCCACCGTGACCCGCTTCTCGCTGCAGGCCAGGTGCGGCCGCAGGATGGCCTGGGCCTCGTCCAGGCCGAGCCGGGCGATATCGCCGCCAACCCGGGCGACCAGGGTGTTGAGGGCCCCCTCCAGCTCACGCACGGAGTCCGTGAAGCGGTCCGCGAGGAACTGGAGGACCTCCGTCCGGGCGGATGGCAGGAAGCCCCCGGCCTGGGCGAGGATGGCCAGCTTGCGCTCGAGGATGCCCAGCCGGAGGGTGCGGTCCGCAGGCTCGATCCCGCAGACCAGGCCCGACTGCAGGTGGGAGCGCAGGCGGGGCTCCATCTCCGAAAGCTCGGAGGGCGAGCGGTCGGCGGTCAGCACCACCCGGCGACCGTCCTCGATGAGGGCGATCAGGGTGTGGAACAGCTCTTCCTGGGTGTTCTGCTTGCCGGCGACGAAGTGCACGTCGTCGATCAGGAGGAGGTCGGCGTTCCGCAGCTCCGCCTTGAAGGCGGCGGTCTGGCGGTCCTGGATCGCCCGCACGAAGGTCGAGGTGAAGCGTTCGGCGGTCAGGTAGACGACCCGGCGCGTCTCGCCCGTGCGCATGGCCTCCCAGGCCAGGGCGTTGAGCAGGTGGGTCTTCCCGAAGCCGTAGGGGCCGTGGAAGAGGACCGGGTTGAAATGACCGTCCGCCCAGGAGGCGACCCGCCGGGCGACCGCGAAGGCGAACTCGTTGGACGGGCCGGGGACGAAGGTCTCGAAGCTGAAGCGCTCCTGCAGGCCCTGCTGGCGGGCGCCGGCGAGGACGGGACGCGCCTCGTCCGCCGCCGGCCGGGGCGGCGCAGCAGCGGCCGGCGCCGTGCGGACCGCCGGGGCCGGGGCGGTGGCCTCGGCGGACGCCGGGGCGGGACTGGCGGAGGCCTGGCCCTCGAACTCCATCCTCGACTTCAGGGCGAGGCTGCGGCCCTTGGGGTCGTTCTGGGCCCAGAGCTCACCGATCCGGCGCCAGGCATGGCGACGGATCCAGTCCCGGGCGACGCCGGTGGCCGCCACGAGGCAGACATCGCCGTCCTGCTCGCGCAGGGAGGCCTGGCCAAGCCAGGACCCGAAGGTGGCCTCGCCGAGCTCCCGCCTCAGGATCTGGCAGGTCTTGTTCCAGGCCTCACCCGAAGCCCCGTCCTTCGACGACCCATCCTTCGACACGCTCCCGTTCGCCATCACCAACCCGTCCTGACCCATTTCCGCCCCACCCGTCGCCACTGCGCCGGAGAGCGCGCCGATACCGCGCAAAAGCTTCCCCGCGCTGCCGCGACCATGTCGCCGGCGGCTGTTTTCTCTCTCTCGAGGTCGCTTGGAAAAACGCTTTACGAGCCCAACACTAGTGACGGCGAAGGGCCGGTCAACGGAGATTCTTTTCGGCTCCGGCGGATATTTTCGTTGACTCCGGGAAAGCCAAATTCCGCAAGGAAATGGCGTTTTCAAGATCCATTTCGGGACGTTTCAGAGTCGTGTCCCGCGGCCCGGACACCTGTCCCGAAACGAAAAAGCCCCGCCAGGGGCGGGGCTTTTCCTTAAAGAAAACAGCGTATTAATCCGGGGCGACCCGAAACGGGTCAAGGCGCTCAGGCCGCAGCGGCCTTCCGGAGACGGGCGGCCAGGCGGGAGACCTTGCGCGAGCCGGTGTTGTGGTGGACCACGCCCTTGGAGACCGCCCGCATCAGCTCGGACTCGGCCTGGACGAAAGCGGTCTTCGCCGCGGCGAGATCGCCAGAGGCGAGGGCCTCGTCGAACTTCCGCAGGAAGGTCCGGACCCGCGAACGGCGCGCCTTGTTGACTTCGGTGCGACGGGCGATCTTGCGGACCGCCTTCCGGGCGCCGGGATTGTTGGCCATGCTTCAGCTCTCAGACTGGTCGCCGGCGCCCCCTGGGGGACGGCGGCTGAAATTGGAGGCGCGGATATACGGTAAGGCGCCCCGGCGGTCAATGCGGCGCGGCGGCCACGGAAGGCTCAGCGGCCGCGGAAGTCGGGCTTCCGCTTCTCGATGAAGGCGGCCATCCCTTCCTTCTGGTCCTCGAAGGCGAAGAGGGAGTGGAAGAGCCGCCGTTCCATGGCCACGCCGGCCGAGAGGGTGGTCTCATAGGCGGCGTCCACCAGCTCGGTGTTCATCATCACCGCAAGGGGCGACTGGGAGGCGATCTTGGCGGCCGCATCGAGGGCCTCCGCCATGAGCCGGTCGGCGGGAACGACCCGGGAGACCAGGCCCGCGCGCTCGGCCTCGGCGGCGTCCATCATCCGGCCCGTCAGGATCATGTCCATGGCCTTCGACTTGCCCACCAGCCGGGTGAGCCTCTGGGTGCCGCCGATCCCCGGCATGACGCCGAGGTTGATCTCGGGCTGGCCGAACTTCGCCGTCTCGGAGGCGATGATGAAGTCGCACAGCATGGCGAGTTCGCAGCCGCCGCCCAGGGCGTAGCCGGAGACAGCGGCGATGATCGGCTTGCGACAGGCCTCGATCCGCCGCGCCGCCGGCCCGAAGAAGTCGGCCATGAACATGTCGGCGTAGGACTTGTCGGACATCTCCTTGATGTCGGCGCCGGCGGCGAAGGCGCGATCCGACCCGGTCAGGACCAGGCAGCGGACCCCGTCATCGGCCTCGGCGGCGTCCAGCGCCCGGCCGAGCTCCTCCAGCAACTGGCTGTTGAGGGCGTTGAGCGCCTCGGGACGGTTCAACCGGATCAGCGCCACGGCGCCGTGGGCTTCGACGATCAGGGTTTCGTAGGCCATGGGGATCTCCGGCGTCGGGTCCCTGTCGCTTTAGGCGGCGGGGACGAAAAGGCCAAGGGGCCCCTCACCTCTGGCAGGCGGGGCACCAGAAGGTGGACCGGCCGGCCTGAACCCGCCGGCGGATCACCCCGCCGCAGCCGGCGTTGACGCAGGCCTCGCCCTCGCGGTCATAGGCCCGGAAGCTGTGCTGGAAATAGCCCAGGGCGCCATCGGCGGCGGAGAAGTCCCTGAGGGTGGAGCCGCCGGCCGCGATGGCCCGCTCCAGGACCGCCTTCACCGTGCGGGCCAGGCCGTCGAGACGCGGTCGCGAGATGCGGCCAGCCGGACGGAAGGGGGAGATCCTCGCCTCGTGCAGGGCCTCGCAGACATAGATGTTGCCAAGCCCCGCCACCGTCCTCTGGTCGAGCAGCAGGGTCTTCGGGCTCTGGCGGCGCCCCTCGAAGGCCGCCTCCAGGCGCCCGCCCCCGAAGGCGTCAGACAGGGGTTCCGGGCCCATGCCCGCGAACCAGGGATGCCGGTCGAGGTCCGCCGTGGGCGCCAGGCCCATGAATCCGAACCGCCTGGGGTCATGGTAGACGATGCGCCCGCCGTCCTCGGTCTCGAAGACCACGTGGTCATGCCGCGGGTTGTCCCCGACGGGATGGTGGAACTGGCCGGGCGCCCGGGCCCCCTCGATCCGGAACCGGCCGCTCATGCCGAGGTGGGCGATCAGGGTCTCGCCGCGGTCGAGGTCGGCCAGGAGATACTTGGCCCGGCGCCTCAGGGCCATGACCCGGGCCCCCGACACCCGCTGGACGAAACCCTCTGGGAAGGGAAACCGCAGGTCGGGTCGCCGGGCCTCGACCCGGGCCAGGCGACGGCCCTCCAGGACGGGGGCCAGGCCCCGGCGGACGGTCTCGACTTCGGGAAGCTCGGGCATGGGCATGGCCTCGCATGGCCCGGCGCCGAGGGCAACCGGCAGGCGGGGCCTAGCCCGGGAATCGCGTGAAGCGGCTTTCCCGCAGGCCCCCATCGTTCTAAGAGCCCGGCATGAGCGCGACCTTCGGATTTCGGGACGTCGATCCCCGGGAGAAGCCCGGCCTCGTGCGCGGGGTCTTCGACCGCGTGGCCAGCCGCTACGACCTGATGAACGACGTCATGAGCGCGGGGGTCCACCGGCTCTGGAAGGACGCGGCCGCGGCGCGGCTGAATCCCCAGCCCGGCGAGACCATCATCGACTGCGCCGGCGGGACGGGCGACATGGCCCGGCGCTTCGCGGACCTGGCCCGGCGGGCGCGGGAGCGGCGGGGCGGCGAGGACGCCCGGATCCTGGTCGTCGACTACAACGCCGAGATGATCGCCGCCGGTCGGGACCGGGGGCTGGAGCCGGAGATCGACTGGGCCGTCGGCGACGCCCAGCGCCTGCCCCTGCCGGACGCCTGCGCCGACGCCTATGTCATCAGCTTCGGCATCCGCAACGTCACCGACATCCCCGCCGCCCTGCGGGAGGCGCGGCGCGTCCTGAAGCCGGGCGGCCGCTTCCTCTGCCTGGAGTTCTCCAGGCCCCCGGCGCCGGCCCTGGCGCGGCTCTACGACGCCTATTCCTTCCGGGTCATCCCCTTCATGGGCGAGAAGATCGCCGGCGACCGGGACTCCTACCAGTACCTGGTCGAGAGCATCCGGCGCTTCCCGGACCAGAAGACCTTCCAGGCCATGATCGAGGCCGCAGGCTTCGGCCGGGCCGGCTACACCAACTTCACCGGCGGGGTCGCGGCCCTGCACCACGGCTGGGCGGTCTGAGGGTGCTCCAGGGCCTTTCGGCGGCGGCGAGGCTGGCGGGGGCGGGCTGGCGCCTGGCCCGGGCCGACGCCCTCCTGCCCCGGGAGCTCCGCCCCCTCTATCCCCCGGGCCTGGAACGGCTCTCGAGGCTGTCCGGGGTGCTGGCGGGTCCCGCCGCCCGCCGCGGCCGCCCCGGCGAGCGGCTGGCGCGCTGCCTCGAGGGCATGGGCCCGGTGGCGATCAAGCTGGGCCAGCTCCTCTCGACCCGGGCCGACATCTTCGGGACGGAGTTCGCCCTCGACCTGGCCCGCCTGAAGGACCGGCTGGACCCCTTCCCGACGGAGGTCGCGCGGCGGGAGATCGCCGCCAGCCTGGGCCGCCCCGTCGAGGCCCTCTTCGCCGACCTCGGGGCGCCGGTGGCGGCGGCCTCCCTCGCCCAGGCCCACGAGGCGCGGCTGGCCGACGGCCGCCGGGTGGCGGTGAAGGTCCTGCGGCCGGGCATCGAGCGGCAGGTCGAGGCCGACGCCCGGGTGATGGGGCTTGCGGCGGGACTCGCCGAGCGCTTCGCCCCCGATGCGAAGCGGCTGGAGCCCCGCACCCTCGCGGCCTCGGTCATCGAGTCCGTCCGGCGGGAGCTGGACCTGCGGCTCGAGGCGGCGGGCGCGGACGAACTGGGCGCCGTGATGGCGCGGGACGGCTACATGTCGGCGCCGGCGGTGGTCTGGGAAGGGGTGGGGAGACGCGTCCTGACCCTGGAATGGGCCCGGGGCGTCCCCCTGTCGGACCCGGCCAGCCTGGAGGCGCCGGGGATTGACCGGCAGGCCCTGGCGACGGGCCTGATCCGGGCCTTCCTGGCCCAGGCCCTGGACCACGGCGTCTTCCACGCCGACCTCCACGAGGGCAACCTCTTCGTCTCGGCGCCGGACCGGATCGAGGCCGTCGACTTCGGCATTGTCGGCCGGCTGGGGCCGGACGAGCGGCGGTACCTGGCGGAGATCCTCTGGGGCTTCCTGCAGCGCGACTACGAGCGGGTGGCGCGGGTCCACTTCGAGGCCGGGTACGTGCCGGCCCGGCACGCCGTCGGCGACTTCGCCCAGGCCCTGCGCGCCGTGGGCGAGCCGATCTTCGGCCGAACGGCCCGGGACGTCCCCATGAGCCGGGTCCTGATCCAGCTCTTCGAGATCACCGGCCAGTTCGACATGCACCTGCGCCCGGAACTCGTCCTGCTGCAGAAGACCATGATGACCGCCGAGGGCGTGGCCCGGTCGATCTGGCCGGACCTCGACATCTGGACGGCGGCCGACCCGGTGGTCCGCCGGTGGATGACCCGGGAGCTCTCGCCCGCCGCCCGGCTGGGCCGGCTGGGCGAGCAGGCCGGACGCGTCCTGTCCCGCCTGTCGGCCCTGGCGGAGACGCCGCCGGCGCCCCCGCCGGCGGCGCGGGGCCCCTCTCCCGCCGTCCTCCTGGCCGCCGGGGCGCTTGTGGCGGCCCTGGCGGCCCTGGCGGTCTCGCTCTCAGCCCTCTGAGGGCCTGGCGGAGCCGGCCCGGGCGGTGCGGCCCTGGCTTTCGCGCGCCTTCTGCTCCGCCCAGTAGGCGGCGCCCTCGTCGGGATGGAAGAAGGCGCGGGGCGCGCCGTCACGGCTGGCCACCGCAAAGGGGTTTGAGGCCGGATGATAGAGCAGGACATCGCCATTGCGGCGGGTCAGGCGCTGGGCGCCCGCCGGCGGGGCGTCGATGAAGGCCCGCGCCTTGCGGACATAGGCCTCCAGGCTCGGCGCACCGAAGCTGTCCCCGTTCCGGGCGAAGGCCCGGCGGGCGTTTTCCTCGGCGGAGCCGCGGCGGCTCGAGGTCCAGAGGGGACGGCCGTCAAGCAGGGGGGCGGGCGCGGAGGCCCGTTCCGAGCGGGCCGCGGACCGCTCGGCATAGGCGGCCGGATCCCCGGCGTCCGGGGCGGCCGGAACCCCGGGAGCGTAGGCCGGGGGCGGGGCGGCGGCGAGGGCGTCGCCGGACCGGACGGCGGAAGGGCGCTCGCAGCCGGAGAGGCTTGCGGCGAGGCTGAGGACCCCCAGCGCTGCGAGGGCGGGGGTGCGGACGGACCGAAGGGTCATGGTGGTCTCCCTATGCGCCCGCCCAGGCCGGAACAGAATAGGAACATCGCATCCGGTTTGTCGAGTCCCGTCGTTATGGCGTAAGAGGCGGGGCGTTGACGGAGGCTGCCGGGACCCATGTCGGACAGACGGGTGCTATTGATCGTGGGCGGCGGAATTGCGGCCTACAAGTGTCTGGAGCTTGTCCGCCTGCTGCGCGGGCGGGGGATCGCCGTGCGGCCGGTCCTGACCGAGGCCGGTGCGAAGTTCGTCACGCCCCTGTCCCTCGCCGCCCTCTGCGAGGACAAGGTCCACACCGACCTCTTCTCCCTGACCGATGAGGCCGAGATGGGCCACATCCGCCTGTCCCGGTCGGCGGACCTGGTCGTCGTGGCGCCCGCGACCGCGGACCTCATGGCCCGGGCGGCCGCCGGCCTGGCCAACGACCTGGCGACCACCCTCCTGCTGGCCACCGACACGCCGGTGATGATGGTCCCGGCCATGAACGTGCGCATGTGGACCCATCCGGCGACCCAGAGGAACCTTGCGGCCCTGCAGGCGGACGGGGTGCGCTTCGTCGGACCGGAGGTCGGCGACATGGCCTGCGGCGAGACCGGGCCAGGCCGCATGGCCGAGCCCGCCGCGATCTGCGCCGCCATCCTCGACGCCCTCGGGGCGGACGCCGCCCGGCCCCTGGCGGGCCGCCGCGCCCTCGTCACGGCGGGCCCGACCGCCGAGCCCGTCGACCCCGTCCGTGTCCTGACGAACCGCTCCAGCGGCAAGCAGGGCTTCGCCATCGCCGGGGCGCTCGCCGCCCTGGGCGCCGAGGTGACCCTGGTGGCCGGGCCGGTCGCCGAGCCGACGCCGCCGGGCGTGCGCCGGGTGGACGTCGAGACCGCGCGGGAGATGCTGGCGGCGTGCGAGGCCGCCCTGCCCGCCGACGTCGCCGTCTGCGTGGCCGCCGTCGCCGACTGGCGCCCCGCCGAGGTCGCCGCAGGCAAGACCAAGAAGACCCCCGGGGCCCCGCCGCCGGAGATCCGCCTGGTGGAGAACCCCGACATCCTGGCTACCCTGTCCCGCGCCGCAGCCCGGCCCCGGCTGGTGGTGGGCTTCGCCGCCGAGACCGAGACGGTGGAGGATCACGCCCGGGCCAAGCTCGCCCGCAAGGGCTGCGACTGGATCGTCGCCAACGACGTCTCCCGGCCCGGCGTGATGGGCGGAAGCGACAACACGGTCTCCATCGTCACCCGTGAAGGGGTGGAGCGCTGGGAGGAGGCCCCCAAGGCCGAGGTGGCCCGGCGGCTGGCGGCGCGGATCGCCGCGACCCTGGGAGGCGAGACCCCATGAAGCCCGTCGTCGACGTCGTGCGCCTGGCGCACAACCCGGACCTGCCCCTGCCCGCCTACGAGACCGCCGGGGCGGCGGGCATGGACCTGCGCGCCGCGGTCCCGGAGGACGCGCCCCTGGTGCTTCGTCCCGGCGCCCGGACGGCGGTCCCCACCGGCCTGGCCTTCGCCCTGCCCGACGGCTTCGAGGCCCAGGTCCGCCCGCGCTCGGGCCTGGCCCTGAAGTCCGGCGTGACCGTCGCCAACGCCCCCGGCACCATCGACCAGGACTATCGCGGCGAGCTGAAGGTGCTGCTGGTCAACCTCGGCGAGGAAGACTTCGTCATCCGGCGCGGCGACAGGGTCGCCCAGCTGGTGATCGCCCCCGTCGTCCAGGCCGCCTGGCGGGAGGTCGACGGCCTTGACGCCACGGACCGCGGCGCCGGCGGCTTCGGATCCACAGGCGGGCGCTGACCCGCACCCCAGAACGGAGAGACCCCATGGAGCTGATCCTGGTCCGCCACGGACGCCCCGCCCGGATGGAGACCACCTCCGACCCCCATCTCAACGAGGTCGGGCTCGACCAGGCGCGCCGGGCCGCCGCCTGGCTGGCCCTGGAGCCCATCGACGCCACCTGGTCCTCGACCATGCTGCGGGCCGTCCAGACCGCGGAGGCCTTCGCCGGCCTCGTGGGGCATGAAGTCCAGAAGCATCCGGGCATCGTCGAGTTCGACCGCAACTCGGGCGTCTACATCCCCACCGAGGAGCTCAAGAAGGAGAACTTCGCGGCCTGGCAGGCCATGGCCACCGGCGGCCACGGCGTCGACATGGCCGAGTTCCAGAAGATGGTGGTCGACGGCATGGAGGAGATCATCGCGGCCCACCCCGGGGGCAAGGTGGCGGTCTTCTGCCACGGCGGCGTGATCAACGTCTGGGCGGCGCATGTCCTGGGCATGGAGCCCCGGGTCTTCTTCGAGGCGGACTACACCAGCATCAACCGGTTCCTGGCGGCGCGCAGCGGCCAGAGGGCGGTGGTCAGCCTGAACGAGCGCGCCCACCTGCTGGACGACGTCCGCCGGCCCGCTTGACAGGCTGCGGCGGCGGGCCGAGCCTCTTTCCAGACGGAATGTAGCGGATGCTACAGGGAGGATGCCCGTGCCGGACCTCGACTTTCCCCGCGCCATCGACGCCATCAGCGCGGACTGGCTGACCCGGCGACTCCAGGCCTCCGGCGCCCTGCCGGCGGGCGGGCGGGTGACGGCCATCGCAGCCGAGCCCCTCGGCCAGGGGGTGGGCTTCGTCAGCGCCATGCAGCGCCTGAGGCCCGTCTATGCCGGCGACGCCGCCGGCGCACCGGCCAGCCTGATCGCCAAGGTCTCGCCGGTCGACCCCTCCTCCCGCCAGGTGGGCGAGATCTTCCGCTTCTACCAGAAGGAGACGGGCTTCTACGGCCAGCTGGCCGGGCGGACGCCGGTGCGCACGGCGCGGGCCTACGGCGTCGACTATGACCCGGCGACCATGGATTTCGTCCTCCTGCTCGAGGACCTGAGCCCCGCCCGGCTGGGCGACCAGGTGGAGGGGCTGTCGTCCCGGGACGCCCAGGCGGCCATCGACGTGGCGGCGCGGCTGCACGGCGCCTGGTGGCGGTCTCCCGAGCTCCCGCAGATGGACTGGCTCCTGGCGCTCAACTCGGCGGAGATGAAGGCCCTCGAGCCCGTCTACCAGCAGTGCTGGCCGGCCGTGGTCGACTTCATCGGGGACTCCATGAGCCCCTACATGCGCCGGGCCGGGGAGGCCCTGGCCACCCGGGTCGCCGCCCTGATGGACCGGGCCTGCGAGCAGCCCCAGACCCTGATGCATGGCGACTTCCGGGCCGACAACATGATGTTCGAGGCGGGCGTCGACGCCGATCCCTTCGCCCTGGTGGACTGGCAGATCGTCATGAAGGGGCCGGGGGCCTTCGACCTCGCCTACATGCTGTCGGGCAGCGTGACCGTGGACGACCGGCGCGCCTGGCAGGAGGACCTGGTCGCCCGGCACCACGCCGGCCTGGTCGCCGCCGGGGTGGAGGGCTATTCGGCGGCCCAGGCCCGGGACGACTTCCGGGTCTGCGGCGCCCTGGCCTGGTGCTGGCCGGTGGTCGCCATCGGGTCGCTGGACTTCGACAACCCCCGGGGCCTGGTCCTGTTCCGGGCCTGGGCCGAGCGGTCCATGGCCCTGCTGGAGGACCTCGACGGCGCCGCCGTCATCGGCTGAGCGGCCTCAGTCCCGGAAGCCGAGGACGTTGCGCATGTCGTAGGCGCCGGGTTCCCGGGCCGCGACCCAGCGGGCCGCCGCCAGGGCGCCGCGGGCGAACAGGCCCCGGTCCCGGGCCGAGTGGCTGAGGGTCAGGATCTCGTCCTCCCCGGCGAAGATCACCGAGTGCTCGCCGACCACCCCGCCGCCGCGGACCACGGAGAAGCCGATGGCCCCCTCGGGCCGGGCGCCGGTGACGCCGTCCCGGGCGCGGATCGAGGCCCGGCCGAGGTCGAGGCCCCGGCCGCGGGCGGCGGCCTCGCCCAGCATGAGGGCGGTGCCGGAGGGCGCATCCACCTTGCGGCGGTGGTGGGCCTCGAAGATCTCGATGTCGAAGTCGGCCGGCGCGAGGGCGGCCGAGGCCAGCTCGACCAGCCCCATGAGCATGTTGACGCCCAGGGAGAAGTTGCCGGCCCGGACGATGGGAACGCGCAGGGCCGCCTCGGCGAGGGCGTCGATCTCGCCCGCCGAGAAGCCGGTGGACCCGATGACCAGGGCCGGGCCGCCCAGGGCCGCCGCCTCGCCGGCGAGGGCGACGGAGGCCGCCGGCGTCGAGAAGTCCACGACCACATCCGCCCCTTCGAGGGCCGAGGCGCGGTCCGTCAGGGCGGGGTCATCCGCGTCAGGACGGTCAAAGCGGCCGGCCAGGACGAGGTCCGGCGCCGCCTCCACCGCCTCGGCCACGGCCAGGCCCATGCGCCCGAGGGCGCCGGCGACGGCGATGCGGATCGGCTGGGTCACGGGGCGGCCTCCGGGGGCTGGCGGGGCCCCCTTGTCCCGCGGCCGGGTCCCGGCGGTCAATGCCCCATGGGCCCTGCGAGGTTGTCCCGCCCGCAGGCGGCCTGTAGGTTGCCCGCCTTTCCGGGGCCCGTACGGCCTCCACCCCCAAGGAACCGCCGTCCCGATGAGCGACGCCAGGAAGCGCACCTTCACCGACGAGGAAGCCCTGAGCTTCCACCAGCACCCCGTCCCCGGGAAGCTGGCCATCACGCCCACCAAGCCGATGGCCACCCAGAGGGACCTCAGCCTGGCCTACTCGCCGGGGGTGGCTGTACCGGTGCTGGCCATCGCCGAGCGCCCGGAGACGGCCTACGACTACACCTCCAAGGGCAACCTGGTGGCGGTGATCTCGAACGGCACGGCCATCCTCGGCCTGGGCAACCTCGGGGCCCTGGCCTCGAAGCCGGTGATGGAGGGCAAGAGCGTCCTCTTCAAGCGCTTCGCCGACGTGGACTCCATCGACATCGAGGTGACGGCCACCGACCCCGACGAGGTGATCACCGTCGTCAAGAACATCGGCGTGACCTTCGGCGGCATCAACCTCGAGGACATCAAGAGCCCCGAGTGCTTCCGCATCGAGACCGAGCTGCAGGAACTGCTCGACATCCCGGTCTTCCACGATGACCAGCACGGCACCGCCATCATCTCGGCCGCCGGCCTGATCAACGCCTGCAAGATCACCGGTCGCGAGCTGAAGGACGTCAAGCTGGTGCTCTGCGGCGCCGGCGCGGCGGGCATCGCCTCCCTCGAGCTGGTCAAGGCCATGGGCGTGCGGGCCGAGAACTGCATCGCCGTCGACAACACCGGCGTGATCTACCGCGGCCGCAGCGCGGGGATGAACCAGTGGAAGTCGGCCCACGCGGTGGAGACCGACGCCCGCACCCTGGCCGACGCCATGAAGGGCGCCGACGCCTTCTTCGGCCTGTCGGTGAAGGGGGCCCTGACCCCCGAGATGGTCGCCTCCATGGCGCCCAACCCGATCATCTTCGCCATGGCCAACCCGGACCCGGAGATCACGCCCGAGGAGGTCGCCGCCGTGCGCAGCGACGCCATCGTCGCGACCGGCCGCAGCGACTATCCCAACCAGGTCAACAATGTCCTCGGCTTCCCCTACATCTTCCGCGGCGCCCTCGACGTGCGCGCCCGGCGGGTGAACATGGAGATGAAGGTCGCCTGCGCGAACGCCCTGGCCCAGCTGGCCCGGGAGGATGTCCCCGACGAGGTGGCCGCGGCCTACCACGGCAAGCAGCTGAAGTTCGGGCCCGAGTACATCATCCCCTCGCCCTTCGACCCGCGGCTGATCTCCTACATCCCGCCCTTCGTGGCCCAGGCGGCCATGGACTCGGGCGTCGCCCGCACGCCGATCGCCGACATGGACGCCTACCGGGCCAGCCTCGCCCAGCGCCTGGATCCCACCGCCGGCTTCCTGCAGAAGATCCAGGGCGTGGTGCTGAAGTCGCCCGGGAAGCGGATCGTCTTCGCCGAGGGCGAGGAGCCGAGCGTCATCCGCGCCGCCTTCGCCTTCCAGAACGCCGGCCTGGGCCGCGCCATCCTGGTGGGCCGCGAGGACCTGGTGGCGGAGAACATGCGCCTCGCCGGCCTCGATCCCGCCGAGGCCGACCTCAAGGTGGTGAACGCCCGCGTCTCCGAGCACAACCCGGAGTTCGTGGACTTCCTCTACGGCCGGCTGGCGCGCCAGGGCTACCTGAAGCGCGATGTCCTGCGGCTGATCAACCAGGACCGGAACTCCTTCGCCGCCTCCATGGTCGCCCTCGGATACGCCGACGGCATGGTGACCGGCGTGACGCGGTCCTACGACCAGGCCCTCGAGGAGGTGCTGCGCGTCATCGATCCGTCCCCGGACGGCCGGGTCATCGGCATGAGCGTCCTCCTGGCCAAGGGCCGGACCCTGTTCATCGCCGACACCAACATCACCGAGATGCCGGACGCCGACGAGCTGGTGGAGATCGCCTGCGAGGCGGCCCGGGCGGTCAAGACCCTCGGCTACCAGCCCCGCATCGCCTTCCTGTCCTACTCGACCTTCGGCAATCCCATGGGCCAGAGGTCGGAGAAGGTCCGCGAGGCGGTGGCCATGCTGGACGACATGGACGTCGACTTCGAGTACGAGGGCGAGCTGCCCCCGGACCTCGCCCTCGATACGGCCAAGTGGGCCAACTACCCCTTCATGCGGCTCAGCGGCCCGGCCAACGTCCTGATCATGCCGGCCATCCATTCGGCGGCGATCTCGACCCTGCTGGTCCAGGAACTGGGCGGGGCGACGGTGATCGGGCCGATCCTGCTCGGCCTGCAGAAGTCCGTGCAGATCACGCCCCTGGGCGCCTCGGTCTCGAAGATCCTGCAGATGGCCACCCTGGCCGCCTACGAGCAGGACGTGGTCGACGAGCAGGGCTGATCAGGCCCGGGCCTCCGGCGTCCCGTCGCCGCCCGGCCGCCCGTCGGCCGACAGCAGGACCGCGACCCAGCGGGACCCGGGGAACTGGGCGCACACCACCATCACGATGACCGTGAGCGGCGTGGACAGGAACATGCCGACCACGCCCCAGAGCCAGCCCCAGAAGGCGAGCGACAGGAGGACCACAAGCGGGTCCATGTTCAGGCTCCGCCCCTGCATGCGCGGCGCGATGATGTTGCCGACGACGAAGTGCAGCCCCTGCAGGACGATGTAGAGGAAGACCGCCTGCCAGAGGGTCGGGAACTGCATGAGGGCGAAGAGCGGGGCGGCGACCACGCCGAGGGCCGCGCCCAGGATCGGGATGTAGCAGGCCAGGAAGATCAGGATGGACAGGAAGGTTGCGCCCTCCAGGCCCACGGCGGTCATGGCGACCCAGGAGGCGCCGGCGATCATCAGTCCCGTGACGGTCTGCACCCAGAGGTACTGCTCCACCGAGTTCAGGATGGAGCGATAGGCCGTCAGGACCGCCCGGCGTCCCTCGCGCGCTTCCGAAAGGTTCAGGACCTTGCGCTCCAGCCCCCGCCGGGAGGCGATGATGAAGCCAAGGTAGATCAGGATCAGGATCGTGTCGGCCGCCAGGTTGCGGACGACGCCGGCCGCGCTGGCCAGGTACTGGCCCGGGTTCAGCTGGAGGAGGAGGTCGTCCAGGGTCGGCACCGCCGCGGTCTGGGCCGCGCCGGCCAGGCGGGCGATCAGGTCGTTGAGCCGCGGGCCATAACTGGCCAGCTTGGTCGCGAAGGCCGAGGCGTTGTCGATGGTCAGGACCAGGAGCCCGGCGAAGAGGAGGCCGGTCACCGCAAGCGCCGCCGGCATGCCGAGGCTGGCCCGGCCCGGCAGGAACCGGTCGATCCGGCGCTCGAGCGAACTGGCGAAACTCTCGATCACCACGGCGAGGAAGAGGGCCATGGCGAAGGGAGCGAGCACCCCAGAAAGCGCCTTGGCCGCAGCGGCGGCGGCGATCACGGCCAGGATGGCGAGGCAGGCGCGCTCCAGGGTCCGCCCCGGAGCGGCGGTCGGCGGAAGGGGCGGCGGGGCTGTCGAAGGCGGGTCGTCGGTCACGGCGCGAACATGGCACAGCCGACCGGCTTGGCGAAGCCCCGCCTGCGGGTCATACAGGGAGCGTCGGACCGCCCTTCGCGGCCGGCGGGATTTCCGGAGGGACCATGACGGACACGGCTCAGCCTGGCGGCGTACTGATCGGCAGCTCTGGCCAGCCCGAGATCCTCCGGCTGGACCGCGCCAACCGCCACGGCCTGGTGGCCGGGGCCACCGGGACCGGCAAGACCGTGACGCTGCAGATCCTGGCGCAGGGCCTGTCCGACGCCGGCGTCCCGGTCTTCGCGGCGGACGTCAAGGGCGACCTCAGCGGCGTCGCGGCCCCCGGCGAACCCGGCGAGAAGATGCTCGCCCGGGCCCGGTCCATGGACCTGGAGCTGGTCCCCCAGGCGGCGCCCACCGTCTTCTGGGACCTGTTCGGCGAGCAGGGGCACCCCATCCGGGCCACTGTCTCCGAGGTCGGCCCCCTCCTGATCTCGCGCATGCTGGAGCTGAACGACGTCCAGGAAGGCGTGCTCTCGGTGGTCTTCCGCGCGGCGGATGACGAGGGGCTCCTGCTCCTCGACCTGAAGGACCTGCAGGCCGCCCTGACCTACGCCTCCGAGAACGCCGCGGCCCTCGGCGCGCGCTACGGCAATGTCTCGACCGCGACGGTGGCGACGATCCAGCGCAAGCTCCTGGTGCTCGAGGACCAGGGCGGGGCCCGCCTGTTCGGCGAGCCGGCCCTCGACCTTTCGGACTTCATGCGCAAGGACGCCAGCGGCCGCGGCTACGTGAACATCCTGGCCGCGGACAAGCTGATCGCCTCGCCCCGGCTCTACGCCACCTTCCTCCTCTGGCTGATGTCGGAGCTGTTCGAGGTCCTGCCGGAGGTGGGCGACGCCGACCGGCCCAAGCTGGCCTTCTTCTTCGACGAGGCCCACCTCCTGTTCCGGGACGCGCCGAAGTCGCTCCTGGAGAAGATCGAGCAGGTGGTCCGCCTGATCCGCTCCAAGGGGGTCGGGGTCTACTTCGTGACCCAGAACCCGGCGGATATCCCCGACGCGGTGCTGGGCCAGCTCGGCAACCGCATCCAGCACGCCCTGCGGGCCTACACGCCGGCCGACCAGAAGGGCCTGCGCGCCGCCGCGAGCAGCTTCCGGGCCAATCCCGGGTTCAGCACGGCCGACGCCATCCAGGCCCTGGGCGTGGGCGAGGCCCTGGTGTCGGTCCTTGACGAGAAGGGCGCGCCGACGGTCGTCCAGAAGACCCTGATCCGGCCGCCGATCTCCCGGCTGGGGCCGCTGACGCCGCCGGAACGGGCCTCGGTCATGGCCTCCAGCCCGGTGAAGGGTGTGTATGACGCCGCCGTCGACCGGGAGAGCGCCTTCGAGGTCCTGCAGGCGCGGTCCGCGGCCAAGGCGCGGGTCGAGGCCGGGGGTGCGGACGGGGACCCCGCCCCGCGGGCGCCGAGGACGACCTCCGGGGCCCGGGCGCCCTCGCCGGGACGCGGTCGCCAGACCCTCACCGAGACCTTCGCCAAGCAGTTCCTGCGGACCCTGGCCTCCTCGGCCGGCCGGGAGATCATGCGCGGGGTCCTGGGCGGCATGCGCCGCCGCTGAGCCGGCGGACCGCACACGAAAAAGGGGCCGGCCCCGAAGGACCGGCCCCCCGTCGCGGCGGATGGGGCGTGCGACTAGCGCGGCGCCATCCGGATCGAGCCGTCGAGGCGCACGTCCTCGCCGTTGAAGTAGCCGTTGGTGATCATGGTCAGGGCCAGCTGGGCGTACTCTTCCGCCTTGCCGAGGCGCTTGGGGAAGGGCACCGAGGCGGCCAGGGCTTCCTTCACCTGGGGCGGGGCGCCGTTCATCAGCGGGGTCGAGAAGATGCCCGGCAGGATGGTGTTCACCCGGATGCCGTCGCCGGCCAGGTCGCGGGCGATGGGCAGGGTCATGCCGACCACGCCGCCCTTGGAGGCCGAATAGGCCGCCTGGCCCATCTGGCCGTCCTCGGCCGCCACGGAGGCGGTGTTGACGATGGCGCCGCGTTCGCCGTCCTCGAGGGGGGTCAGGTCCAGCATGCCCTTCGCCGACTTGGCGATGCAGCGGAAGGTGCCGACCAGGTTGATCTGGATGATCAGGTTGAAGGCGTCGAGGGGGAAGTGCTTGGTCTCGCCGGTCTGCTTGTCGCGGCTGGCGGTCTTGGCGGCGTTGCCGGTGCCGGCGCAGTTCACGAGGATGCGCTCCTGGCCATGGGCGGCGCGGGCCTTCTCGAAGGCGGCGTCGACGTCGGCGTCGGAGGTGACATTGCACTTGCAGAAGACGCCGCCCACTTCCTGGGCGACCTGTTCGCCCTTGGCTTCGTTCATGTCGAAGATGGCGACCTTGACGCCGTGCGCGGCCAGGGCGCGGACGGTGGCCTCGCCGAGGCCGGAGGCGCCGCCCGTGACGACGGCGGCGATGGAGGAATCGAGTTTCATGGACGCTGAGCTCCCGTGCTCGTCTGAGGAAAAACCTGTAGCCTTGCCTTTAGCCCGATGAACCCAGACTCAAAAGCATCACGCGACGTAAATCCGGGGGGAATCGACCCGGACTCGCCGATCGCCCCCGACCGGGCGATGGTCCCCGAGGTCGTGCGCGTCAATGCGCAGCGCGTGTCGCGGGGCTTCTGGCCCAAGATCCGGAGGGTGGCGGCCCACATCCCCTTCGCCGTCGACGCCCTTGCGGTGTGGCGCTGCGCCCAGGATCCCGCGACCCCGCGGACCGCCAAGGCCATGATGCTGGCGGCCCTGGCCTATTTCGTCCTGCCGACGGACGCGATCCCCGACATCCTCGGCGCCGTGGGGTTCACCGACGACGCCGCGGTCTTCGCCGCCCTGCTCGCCGTGATCGGCAAGCACCTGAAGCCCGAGCACAGGGCGGCGGCCGAGGTCGACCTGAAGCGCCTGCGCGGCGAGGACACACCCGGAGCCGGCTAGAAAGGCGCGGCCCGCGCCGCGGCCCGCGAGGCCGCGTGCTCGCGCCAGGTGATGAACAGGGTCGAAGCGACCACCACTGCAGCGCCCACGATCGTCCAGGTCCCCGGGACCTCGGCGAACAGCAGGAAGCCGACAAGGGCGGCGAAGACCAGGCGGATGTAGTCCACCGGCGCCATGGCCGCCGCATCCCCCGCCGCCATGCCGCGGATGTAGAAGGCCTGGGTCGCCGTCCCCATGACGCCCATCACCGACAGGAGGGCCAGGTCGACGGGCTCCGGCCAGCGCCAGGACAGGAGGGCGCCGGGGATCGAGAAGACCATTCCCAGGGTCGCCGCCCAGACCAGGAGGACGGTCGGGGCGTGATCCCGGGTCAGCACCTTCATGCCCGTCACCGTCAGGGCGAAGAGGAAGGACGAGGCCAGCATGGCCAGGGCCGGAAGGCCCAGGGCGAAATGCCCCCCGGCGCCGGGCCGGACCATGATCAGGACCCCGGCGAAGCCGGCCAGGGCGGCGAAGATGCGGAGCGGCCCGATCCTCTCCCCCACGACGAAGGCGGCCAGGGGCACCAGCCAGAGGCTGCGGGTGAAGGACAGGGCGTTGGCGTCCGCCAGGGGCATGTTCTGGAAGGCGTAGAAGGACAGCATGGTGCCCAGCGTCCCCGCCCCGGCCCGGAAGATCAGCAGGTCAGGGCGGCTTGTGGCGAAGGCCGCCGACCGGTGGCGCAGGATGACCGGCAGCAGGATCACGAAGCCCGCCGCCTGCCGGTAGAAGGTCTGAAGCCCGGGGGAATAGCCCTCGCCCAGGTACTTGATCAGGGTCGACATGACCGTGAAGGCCAGGGCCGACGCGGTCATCCAGAGGGCGCCCCGGACGTTGGGCGACAGCCCGGAGAAGGCGAGGGCGAGGCGTCTCAACCCTGGCCGGAGCCCGGCGCCATCTGCATCATGGACTCACCGAAGATGGCGGCGAAGGGCGACCCGGCCGACGGATCCCAGCTGTGCCGCGAGCCCACCGTGATGCCGCCGTCCACGACCAGGTGGGTCCCGGTGACGAAGGCCGAGGCGTCGGACGCCAGGTAGAGGGCGGCCTGGGCGATGTCCTGCGGCAGGCCCGGCTTCTTCACCGGCTGGGCGATCTGGGCGTTCTGGGCGACCAGGGCGGCCATCTGGTCGGCGGCGTCCCGGGTCATGCCCATGGTGGCGCCGAAGATGGAGGTGGCGATCAGGCCCGGGCAGATGGCGTTGACCCGGATGCCCTGGGGCGAGAGCTGGGCGGCGGCGCAGCGGCTCATGTGCACCACCCCGGCCTTGGCCGTGGAATAGGCGATCGGGCCCCAGCCGGCCTGCAGGCCGGCGATGGAGGCGGTGTTGATGATCGAGCCGCCGCCGCGCTTCAGCATGGCGGGGACCGCATGCTTCATGCCGAGGGCCGGGCCGCGGACGAGGATGTCGAAGATCCAGTTCCAGCCGTCGGCGGTCACCTCGGTGATGGCGCCCATCCGGTCGGAGATGCCGGCGTTGTTGAACTGGATGTCCAGCCCGCCGAAGGCGCTCTCGGCCAGGGCCACCGCCGCGGCGATGTCGGCCTCCTGGGTCACGTCGCAGCGCGAATAGCGCACGGCGTCGGGGAAACGGCGCTCCAGCATGGCGCCCTTCTCGTCCTGGATGTCGGCGGCGATGACCTTCGCCCCCTCCGAGACGAAGAGCTCCAGGGTCCCCAGGCCGATGCCCGAGGCCGCCCCCGTGATCATCGCCACCTTGCCTTCAAGCCGTCCGGCCATGTCCGATCTCCTGTCCGTTGCGCGTCAGTCGCCGAGGGTGACGACGACCTTGCCCATGGCCTTGCGGCTGCCCAGGTGGGCGATGGCGTCCGCCGCCTTCTCGAAGGGGAAGCGCTCGGAGACGTAGGGGCGGATCTTGCCCTGGGCGTAGAGGTCGATCAGCTCCAGGTTGGACTTCTGGAACAGGTCGGGATTGCGCGCCGTCCAGTTGCCCCAGATGACGCCGACGATGTCGCAGCCCTTCAGCAGGGGCAGGTTGAGCGGGATCTTCGGGATCTCGCCGGCCGCGAAGCCGATGACCAGGTAGCGGCCTTCCCAGGCGATGGAGCGCAGGGCCGGCTCGGCGTAGTCGCCGCCGATGGCGTCATAGATGACGTCCGCGCCCTTCTCGCCGCAGGCCTCCTTGAACAGGGCCGCCAGCTGCTTCTGGCCGTCGCGGTCGAAGGGCCCGCGGCCATAGACCACGCCGGACTCGGCGCCGTGGCGGATGGCGAGGTCGACCTTCTCCTGGCTGGAGCAGGCGGCGATCACCCGGGCGCCCATGGCCTTGCCCAGCTCGACGGCCGCGAGGCCGACGCCGCCGGCGGCGCCAAGGACCAGCATGGTCTCGCCGGCCTTCAGGTGACCCCGGTCCTTGAGGGCGTGGTAGGAGGTCCCGTAGGTCAGGATGAAGGCGGCCGCCTCGTCGTAGGGCATGGAGTCCGGGATGGGGGTCAGCCGGCCGGCGGGGGCGACGATCTCCTCGACCAGGCCGCCGTGGCCGATCTGGGCCAGGACGCGGTCGCCGACCTTCACCTCGGTGACGCCCTCGGCGACCTCGGTCACGACGCCGGACACCTCGCCGCCCGGCGCGAAGGGGCGCGGCGGCTTGGACTGGTACTTGTCCTCGATGATCAGGACGTCGGGGAAGTTGATGCCCACGGCCTTGACCTTCACCCGGGCCCAGCCGGGCCGCAGCTCGGGGGCCGGGATGTCCTCGATCACCAGGGTCCCGGGACCGCCGACAACCTTGCTCAGGACCGCTTTCATCTCTCTCTCCCCAGATACTTTGCGCGCGTGGCGATGGCCGGGCACGCTAGCCCAGCCGTCCGGCGCGCGGAAGCCTCGGGCGGCGAAGAATCGCGGGATTTGGCGGGCGTCCCCGCCTCGCCTATATTCCGCCCTCCTGCGGCCGAGGCTCCCGTGACCACCACCCTTGACCTTTCCCGGGCCCGCGCGCCCGGCGCCGCCCCGCCGCGGCGGCCGAACCTCACGGGCCTGACCCGGACGGCCCTGGCCGACGCCCTGGTCGAGGCCGGCCTCGTGCCGCCCCAGAAGGCCCGGATGCGCGCCACCCAGCTCTGGCGCTGGATGCACCACTACGGGGTCACGGACTTCGACCGCATGACCGACGTGGCCAAGGAGCTGCGGGCCGCCCTGGCCGGCGCCTTCGACCTGTCCCGCCCCGAGGTGGTCGAGCGCCAGGTCTCGGTGGACGGGACCCGGAAGTGGCTGATCCGCATGGCCCCCGGCGTCGAGGTCGAGACCGTCTTCATCCCGGACGTCGGCCGGTCGGGCGCCCTGTGCGTCTCCAGCCAGGTGGGCTGCACGCTGAACTGCACCTTCTGCCACACCGGCACCCAGCCCCTGGTGCGCAACCTGACCGCCGCCGAGATCGTCGCCCAGGTCCAGGTGGCGCGGGACGAGCTCGGCGAGTGGCCCTCGCCCAAGGAGGACCGCCGGCTCTCGAACATCGTCTTCATGGGCATGGGCGAGCCGCTCTACAACCTGGACGCCGTGGCGGACGCCATCGACATCATCGCCGACCACGAGGGGATCGCCATCTCCCGCCGGCGGATCACCGTCTCGACCTCCGGCGTTGTCCCCCAGCTGCAGGCCCTGGGCGAGCGCACCCAGGCCATGCTGGCCATCTCCCTGCACGCCACCAACGATCCCCTGCGCGACGAGCTGGTGCCGATCAACCGCAAGTATCCGATCGCCGAGCTGATGGCGGGGATCCGCGCCTATCCGGGCCTGGGCAACGCGCGTCGGGTGACCTTCGAATACGTCATGCTCAAGGGCGTGAACGACAGCCCGGCCGAGGCGCGCGCCCTGGTGAAGCTGCTGAGCGGGGTGCCCGCCAAGATCAACCTGATCCCCTTCAACCCCTGGCCGGGCAGCCCCTACGCCTGCTCGGACTGGGGCGCCATCGAGGCCTTCGCCGCCATCCTGAACCGGGCCGGCTACGCCTCGCCGATCCGGACGCCCCGGGGCCGCGACATCCTCGCCGCCTGCGGCCAGCTGAAGAGCGAGAGCGAGAAGGAGCGGGCCTCCGTCCGCCGCGCCCGCGAACGCGCGGCCGCAGGCGACGCCGGACCCGACGGGGACACCCCCCCGAACCCCGCCTGAACGGAGCCCGCATGCCCGCCTCCATCGCCTCCCCCGAGATCCTGGCCTTTGCGGCGGGCTTTCCCCTCGCCCTGCTCCACGCGGCGGCCACCCTGGCCATCCTCGTCGCCGGCGCGGCCCTGTACGCCCTCCTGACGCCCCACCGCGAGATCGCCCTGATCCGCGAGGGCAACACCGCCGCGGCGGTGTCCTTCGGGGGCGTCCTGGCCGGCCTGGCCCTGCCGCTCGCGGCCGCCATGACCGCCTCGGCCTCCCTGCTGGAGATCTTCATGTGGGGGGCCCCCACCGTCGTGGTCCAGCTCCTGGTCTTCCGCCTGGTGGACCTGCTGCTCAAGGGCCTGCCCGAGCGGATCCGGCATGGCGAGATGGCTGCGGCGGCCCTCCTCGCCGGCGCCAAGCTCGCCTCGGCCGTCATCCTGGCCGCCGCCGTCGCGGGGTAGGAGGCCGGAGTGCATTTCCCGCGGCTCAGCGACTGGCTGGTCTACCTGGCCATCATCGTTGCCGTCGTCGTCGTGGCCATCGCCCGGCGCGAGCGGGCTGACGCGCCTCCACCCCCGCCGCCGCCCGCCGCGGGGGAGGGCTTGCCCCTGGGCCCCGCCTCGCCCTTCGACCCCTCGGTGATCGTCGAGGCGCCCGCGACGCCCGAGCCGGGCTCCGGCACCGCCTTCTCGATCGACGACCGGGGCGTCTGGATCACCGCCCGGCACGTCGTGGACGGCTGCCGCAGGGCCGCCGTGGTGGTGGGGGACGGGCGAGGCGTGGCGGCGGACGTCCGGATCGACCCCCGCGGCGAGGTCGCGGTCCTGACCACCGAGGGCGGGGCCGCCGCCCTGCCGGTGGCGGTGGGCCGGACCCTGAGGCGGGGCGAGCGGGCCTATCACCCCGGCTTTCCCCAGGGACGCCCGGGCGAGGCGACCTCCCGCCTGATCGGCCGCGAGAACATGGTCATCCGCGGCCATGGCGAGCGGACCGAGCCGGTCCTCGTCTGGGCCGAGACCGGTCGCACCGACCAGCTGCGCGGGAGCCTGGCGGGCCTGTCCGGCGCGCCCGCCCTGGACGATGCGGGCCGGGTGATCGGCGTCACCGTGGCGGAATCACCGCGCCGGGGCCGGATCTACACCACCTCGCCCGAGACCCTGGTCAACGCCCTGAAGGCGGCGAATGAGAAGCCGCAGCCGGGGGCCGTGGGGGAGTCCGTGACGACGACGAACTACGGGATCGTCGCCGACAGCCTGCGCCGGGACCTTCGGGTGGCGCGGGTCGTCTGCCTGGACGGCGTCTGAAGCCTCGGCAGGTCAGTCGGGCCGGCGGACGAAGTCCAGCCAGACCGGCGCGCAGTCGCCCAGCTTCTTGGTCTCGTAGCGGGTCCGCACATGGTCGGCGGGCGCGCGCCGCCAGTCGTCGGCGCAGGTTGCGGGCCAGTCGAAGCGGGGCTCGGCGAGCAGGACCCTGAGCATCTGGTCGGCATAGTCCGCCCAGTCGGTCGCCAGCCTCAGCCGGCCGCCCGGCTTCAGGAGGCGGGCCGCCTCCGCCGCGAAGGCGGGACTGACCAGGCGACGCTTGTGGTGCCGGGCCTTCTGCCAGGGGTCGGGGAAGAGGACGAAGATCCGCTCAAGGCTGGCGTCGGGCAGGCGGGCCATGAGCTCCCGCGCGTCGCCGTCGTGGATCCGGACGTTGCGCAGGCCCTGGGCGTCCACGTGCCGCAGGGCGCTGGCGACGCCGTTCAGGAAGGGTTCGGCGCCGAGGACCAGCACGTCCGGCCGCGCGGCCGCCTGGGCGGCCATGTGCTCGCCGCCGCCGAAGCCGACCTCCAGCCAGGCCTCCCGGGCGTCGGGCGCCAGGCGGGTTGGATCGACGGGACCCTCCGCGGGGGGCCTAAGGGCCGGGAGCAGGGTCTCCATCAGGGAGGCCTGCCGGGGCTTCAGGGTCCGCGAGCGGATGCGGCCGAAGGACCGCAGGGGCGGCGGGGTCTCCACGCGCGGCGTCAGGCCAGGCCCCTGAGGGCCTCCACCAGGTCCGTCCGCTCCCAGGAGAAGCCGCCGTCGGAGTCGGGCTCGCGGCCGAAGTGGCCGTAGGCTGCGGTCCGGGCGTAGATGGGGCGGTTTAGGCCGAGGTGGCGACGGATCGCCGCCGGGGTGGCGCCGCCGATCAGCTCGGGCAGGACCTTCTCGAGCTTCGCCGGGTCCACCTGGCCCTCGCCATGCAGGTCGACATAGAAGCTGAGGGGCGCCGACACGCCGATGGCGTAGCTGATCTGGATGGTGCAGCGGCGGGACAGGCCGGCGGCGACGACGTTCTTGGCCAGGTAGCGGCAGGCGTAGGCGGCGGAGCGGTCGACCTTGGTCGGGTCCTTGCCGGAGAAGGCGCCGCCGCCGTGGGGCGCAGCCCCGCCATAGGTGTCGACGATGATCTTGCGCCCGGTCAGGCCGGCGTCCCCGTCGGGCCCGCCCTGGACGAAGCGGCCGGTGGGGTTCACGTGCCAGACGGTCTTGCGGGTCAGGAGACCGTCCGGGAAGACGCTCTCGACCAGCGGGCGGATGGCGTCCTTGATCCGCGCCGGGGTGGCGAGGCGCAGGCCGATCCGCTTGGCGTGCTGGGTGGAGATGACCAGCTGGGTCACCGCCACCGGACGGCCGTTCTCGTAGGCCAGGGTCACCTGGCTCTTGGCGTCGGGCTCCAGGAAGGGCATCTCGCCCGAGTGACGGGCCGCAGCCAGCCGGCGCAGGATCTCGTGGGAGTACTGCAGGGTCGCCGGCATCAGGGCCGGGGTCTCGTCGCAGGCGTAGCCGAACATGATCCCCTGGTCGCCGGCGCCCTCGTCCTTGGAGTTGGTGGCGTCGACGCCCTGGGCGATGTCGCCGGACTGCCCGTGCAGGTGGCAGGCGTACTTCGCCTTCTGCCAGTGGAAGCCCTTCTGCTCGTAGCCGATGTCCTTCACCGCGGCGCGGACCTTGGGCTCGAGGGACGAGATGACCTCGCGGGTGAAGGCCTTGTTCTCGGCCTTGCCGGCGCCGGGCCGGGAGGCGCGGACCTCGCCGGCGAGGATGATCCGGTTGGTGGTGACAAGGGTCTCGCAGGCCACCCGGGCCTCGGGGTCGGCGGCGATGAAGGCGTCGACCACGGTGTCGGAGATCCGGTCGGCGACCTTGTCCGGATGGCCTTCGGAGACGCTTTCGCTGGTGAAGATGTAGGAGGGTCGGGTCACGGGACGGCTCCGTCTGGATCGCGGCGCGCCCTGGACCGGCGCCGGCGGTTCGCGAGACCTATAAAGATTTCTTTATGTCCTGCAAGGGCGGCGGACAGGATCAGGAGGGCGAGGAAGGGCAGGTCGCCCCACCGCGCATAGGGGGTTGGCGGACGGGCCGGCGGCAGCGCCAGGTCGATCACGCCCGAGGCGCCAAGGCCGAGGACCGGGCCAAGGGTGCGCCCGCTGGAATCGATCACCGCCGAGACGCCCGTGGGCGTCGAGCGGACAATGGGCAGGCCCTCCTCGATGGCGCGGTAGCGGGCCATGTTGAGGTGCTGCCAGGGCCCCGAGGCGCGGCCGAACCAGGCGTCGTTGGAGACATTCAGGATCCAGGCCGGCCGGGCGCCCGACCGCAGGGACGCCGCGCGGGTAAAGCCCGGGAACAGGGCCTCGTAGCAGATCATGGGCTGGACATCGGGCAGGCCCGGGAGCCGGAGGGGAACCGGCGGCGGACCGGCGGTGAAGTCCTCGGGCATGTGGACCAGGCTGCGCAGGCCGATCCGGCCCGCCAGGTCGCCGAGGGGCATGAACTCGCCGAAGGGCACCAGCCTGTGCTTGTCGTAGACCCCGGCCAGGGCGAGGTCGCTCCCCGTCCCCTGCAGGAGGACCAGGCTGTTGCGGTAGGTGAGGGCGCCGTCGCCGCCCATCTCGACCCGGTTCGCCCCCATGGCCAGGACCTGCCCCGGGGCGAGGGCCCGGGCGAGGGCGACGCGCCAGGGCGCCCCGGGCGCCAGCAGGTCGTTGATCACCGCCGGCAGGGCGCCTTCGGGCCAGACCACGAGGGCCGGGGGCGTCGAGGCCGCAGGCCGCGTACTGAGGTCGAGATAGGTCCGGAAGATCCCCTCGAGGTTCTCGGGCCGCCACTTGGTCTTCTGGTCGATGTCGGCCTGCACGATGCGAACGACAGGGCCCGCAGGCGCGAGGGGCGTCGCCGCGATCCGGCCGGCGCCCCAGGCGTAAAGGGCGAGGAAGGCCCCGGCGACGGCGACAACGCGCATCCCCCGGCGGGCCGCGGGGGCGGGTCCGAGGATCCAGGCCGGGGCCGCCGAAAGGACGAGGGTCACCCAGGTCAGGCCGTAGGCGCCGGCGAGGGCCGCCCCCTGCGAGAGGGGCGAGCCGGCGGGCCAGGCCTCGCCGGGCAGGTTCCAGGGAAAGCCCGTCAGGACATGGCCGCGCAGCCATTCCGCCGCCGAGAGGCAGGCGGCGAAGGCGAGGAGGCCCTGCAGCCCGCGGGTCCCGGTCCAGCGCCAGAGGGCGGCGGCGGCGGCCCAGAAGAGGGACAGGCCGCCGGCCATGAGGACCAGGGCGAAGGGCGCCATCCAGCCATAGGTCCGCTCGTCGACGAGGAAGGGCTCCACGACCCAGCAGACCGAGACGGCGAAGTAACCGACCCCGGCCAGCCATCCCCTGAGGGCTGCGGTCCGGACGGGGGCGTCCCCGGCGCGACCTCCAGGGGCGGTCAGGGACCACAGGACCAGGCCGAAGCCGGCGAGGCCCGGAAGAAAGCCGAAGGGCGGGAAGGCGAGGGCTGCGAGCAGGCCCCCGCCCAGGGCGCCTGCGCCGGCGGCGACGGAACGGCGTCCCGGCAGGGTCACCCGGCGTCCGGCCCCGGCGGCGGCGGGGTCGGGCGGATCCGCACCCGCTTGATCCGGCGGGGATCGGCGTCGAGGACCTGGATCTCGTAGCCCCCGGGATGGGCGATCACCTCGCCGCGCCGGGGCAGGCGGCCGGCGATGGCCGCCACCAGTCCGCCGACCGTGTCGATTTCCTCGTCGAGGTCCGGGGGTGCGAGGTCGCGCCCAAGGGCCGCCTCCAGCTCCTCGAGGGGCGCCCGGGCGTCCGCCTCGAAGACGCCTTCGGGCCGCTGCTGGACGCCCGCCGCCTGGGCCTCGTCATGCTCGTCGTCGATTTCCCCGACAACGGCCTCGACCAGGTCCTCGAGGGTCACCAGGCCGTCAGTGCCGCCGAACTCGTCGATGACCAGGGCCATGTGGGTGCGCGTCGCCTGCATCCGCAGGAGCAGGTCGGCCGCCCTCATGGAGGCCGGGACGTAGAGGGCGTCGCGCTTCAGCCGCATGAGGCCGGAGTCCCCCGCGCCGCCGCGTCGCGCCTTCGGCCGGGCGCCCGTGGCCATCTGCTTGAAGACGTCCTTGACGTGGACCACCCCCAGCGGATCGTCGAGCGTCTCGCGGTAGATGGGCATGCGCGAATGCTCGGCGTCGAGGAAGCGGGCGACCACCTCGTCGAAGGGGGTGTCGACCTCCACCGCCACGATGTCGGCCCGGGGGGTCATGACGTCGTCCACCCGGAGGGTCTGGAAGGCCTGGGCCTGGTCGACCAGCCGACCCCCGGCCGCCTCCGTCAGGGCCTCCGCCGCCGTAGCCCCGGAATCCTGTACGCGGGCCCCGAACAGCCGGCCGAGCCAGCCTCCGGGACCCCTTCCCTGTCGCCCCTCGGGGGCGGACGCGTCACGACTGGCCATGGTCTCCTCTTTCGGCGGCATAGGGGTCAGGCGCCCCAAGGCCCGCCAGGATCTTCACCTCGAGCGCCTCCATCGCCTCGGCTTCGGCGTCGCTCTCGTGGTCGTAGCCTACAAGATGCAGCACCCCGTGCGCCACGAGATGTTGCAGGTGGTGCTCCAGGCGCTTGCCCTGGGCCTCGGCTTCCCGCCGGCAGGTCCCGAAGGCGAGGGCCACGTCGCCCAGCCACCCGCCCGGATTGGCGGGCGAGGGAAAGGACAGGACATTGGTCGGGCCGGCCTTCGACCGGAATCCGGCGTTCAGCCCCGCCAGCCGGTCGTCGTCCGCCAGCAGGATGGCCAGGCCGCCCCGGGCGCCGGCGGCGGCGAGGGCCGCCCGGGCGGCGCGCTCGGCGAGGCCCCGGGCGTCCGGGGGGCTCGTCTCCCAGGACGCAGCCTCCACCAGGACCTCGATCTCCGCCGGCTCCCCCTCGGGGCTCATGCGCCCGGGTCCGGGCGGCGGCCGTCGGCCTCGTAGGCCCGGACGATGCGCTCGACCAGGGGATGGCGGACCACGTCCTCGGGGCCGAAGCGGGCCACTCCTATGCCCTTCTCGCCCTCGAGCAGGGCCACGGCGTGGGCCAGGCCGGAGTCGCGGGGGTGGGGCAGGTCGATCTGGCTGGGATCGCCGGTGACGACCATCTTGGCCCCCTCGCCCAGCCGGGTCAGGACCATGCGCATCTGCATGCGCGAGCAGTTCTGCGCCTCGTCGACGATGACATAGGCGTGGGACAGGGTCCGGCCGCGCATGAAGGCGATGGGCGCCAGCTCGATCTCGCCCTTCTCGCGCCGCCGGCGGAACTGCTCGGCGCCGAGGATCTCGGTCAGGGCCTCCCAGACGGGCGCCATGTAGGGGTCGACCTTCTCGGTCAGGTCGCCGGGCAGGAAGCCGAGGCGCTCGCCGGCCTCCACGGCCGGGCGCGAGACGATCAGCCGGTCGACATCCCCGCGGAGCAGGGCCCCGACCCCCGCCGCGACGGCGAGGAAGGTCTTGCCGGTGCCCGCCGGGCCGAGGCCGAAGACCAGGTCGCACTTGGCCAGGGTGTCGAGGTAGCGCGCCTGGGCCGGCGTGCGGGGCGAGACCGGCCCGCGCCGGCCCGACGGCAGGGCCCCGGGGGGCGACCCCCGCCCGGTGCGCGCCTGGCCGATGGCCACGCGGACATCGGCCTCGGCCACCTCCAGGCCGCGCTCGGCGCGCAGGGCCAGGGCCTCCACCACCCGCTTGGCCGAGGCGCGGCCGCGCACGTCGCCGGTCAGGGCGACGCCGCCGCCGGGGGTCTCGACCAGGACGTCGAAGGCGTCCTCGATCAGGGCCGCGTGACGGCTTGAGGGTCCGGCCACCGCCCGGGCGGCGGTCTCCGACAGGGTGACGAACTCCGCGGTCCGGCTCATGCGGGCAGGGTTTCGGCGAGGAGGGTTCCCGACAGGCTCATCCGGGCGGCTGCGTCGATCCGGACGGGGGCGATCCGGCCGATGAGATCCGGCGGCCCCTCGCAGTGGACGGCCTGGAGGTAGGGGCTGCGCCCGGAGAGCTGGCCGGGGTGGCGGCCGGGCTTCTCGAAGAGGACCGGCAGGACGCGGCCCTCCTGGGCGACATTGAAGGCCTTCTGCTGGGACTCGATGAGGGCGTTGAGACGGGCGAGCCGCTCGTCCTTGACCGCCTCGTCGACCTGGCCCGGCTGGGCGGCGGCGGGGGTGCCCGGGCGGCGGGAGTACTTGAAGGTGAAGGCCGAGGCGTAGCCGGCCTCGCGCACCAGGGCCAGGGTCGCCTCGAAGTCCGACTCCCGCTCGCCGGGGAAGCCGACGATGAAGTCGCCGGAGAGGGCGATGTCGGGGCGGGCGGCGCGGATCTTCTCGACCAGGCGCAGGTAGGACTCTGCGGTATGGCCGCGGTTCATGGCCTTGAGGATCCGGTCAGACCCGGACTGCACCGGCAGGTGCAGGTAGGGCATGAGCTGGGGCAGCTCGGCATGGGCGGCGATCAGGTCGTCGTCCATGTCCCGGGGGTGGCTGGTCGTGTAGCGGATGCGGTCGAGGCCCTCGATCCGGGCCAGCCGGCGGGCCAGGCCGCCCAGCCCGCCCTCGCCCGACCAGGCGTTGACGTTCTGGCCCAGCAGGGTGACCTCGCGAACGCCCCGCTCCGCCAGGCTGCGGGCTTCGGCGAGTATGGCCTCGGCCGGCCGGGACCATTCCCCGCCGCGGGTGTAGGGCACCACGCAGAAGGTGCAGAACTTGTCGCAGCCCTCCTGGACGGTGAGGAAGGCCGTGACGCCGGAGGTGGACCGGCCGGCGCCCAGGGCGTCGAACTTGGCCTCCGGGGCGAAGTCAGCGGCGAGGCGCTCGCCCCGGGCCCGGTGGGTGCGGGCGATCAGCTCGGGCAGCTGGTGGTAGGCCTGCGGTCCGACCACCAGGTCCACCGCCGGCTGGCGGCGCAGGATCTCCTCGCCCTCGGCCTGGGCCACGCAGCCGGCGACGGCGATGGTCATCCCCAGGCCGGCGGCGGCCCGCTCGGTCTTCATGACCTTGAGCTGGCCGAGCTCGGAATAGACCTTCTCCGTGGCCTTCTCGCGGATGTGGCAGGTGTTGAGGACGACGAGGTCGGCCTCCTCGGGCCGCTCGGTCATGGCGTAGCCGAGCGGCGCCAGCACGTCGGCCATGCGCTCGCTGTCGTAGACGTTCATCTGGCAGCCGTAGGTGCGGATGAAGAGCCGCCGCGGCGCCGGGGCGCTGGGATCACTCATCGACGGGCAGGCCGTAGAGCTCGAGGCGATGATCCACGAGGCGATAGCCGAGGCGGCGGGCGATGGCCTCCTGCAGGGCCTCGATCTCCGGGTCGACGAATTCGATCACCTTGCCTGTGGTCATGTCGATCAGGTGGTCGTGGTGGGACTCGGAGGCCTCCTCGTAGCGGGAGCGTCCATCCCGGAAATCCAGGCGGGAAAGGATTCCGGCCTCCTCGAAGAGCCGGACCGTCCGGTAGACCGTCGCGATCGAGATGCGCGGGTCGATGGCGTGGGTGCGGCGGTGCAGTTCCTCGACATCCGGATGGTCCTGGGCGGCCGACAGGACGCGCGCGATCACGCGGCGCTGCTCGGTCATGCGCATGCCCTTCGCGATGCAGAGGTTTTCGATACGGTCCAAGGCGGCGGTCTCCTGGGGCGCAGGATAGGGTTTTCAGGGCGTCGTGTTAAGCGCCCGCCGGAGGACAAGGGCGTCCACCGTCGGGGTCCCGGCTCGCGGGTAGTAGCCGCGGCGGCGGCCGACCTCCTCGAAACCCAGCCCTGCATACAGGCGGCGGGCCGCCGGATTGTCCTCCGCGACCTCCAGGAAGACGGCGCCGGCGCCCTCCGCGAGGGCCGCCGCCAGGGCCGCCTCCAACAGCCGCCGGCCGACTCCTGCGCCGCGCGCCTCCGGCCGGACGCCGATGGTGAGGATTTCCGCCTCCCCTGCAACGGTGCGCACGAGGACCAGGCCGGCGTCATCCTCCAGCAGGGCGACGGCGTCCAGGGCGGCGATCTCCCCGGCGCTCCAGGCCGGGTCGAAGGCGGCGGCGTGGAGGCGGGCGAGGGCCCCGAGGTCCGCAGGGCCGGCGCGACGGACACTCATGCCGGCAGGCGACCGCCGGGCAGGCGGGCGTCCGGGGGGCGCATGTAGAGGGGCGCGAGGGCTTCCGGCGCCCGGTCCATGGCCAGCCGCGCGGCGAGGACGGCGTCGGGGAAGGCGGCGGCCAGGCGCTCGGCGCCGGGGAAGAGTCCATCCGCAAGGCCGGCGGCGCCGACGATGCGCGCCACGGGCGAGAGGTCCGGGAGGGCGGCGAGCGGGACGAGTTCGGGCGGGCCCAGGGCCGCGCCGCCCTCGAAGACCTGCCGGCAGACGGCGTCGCCCCGCCCGGGAAGAAGGGCGAGGGTGCGCCCGGGCGCCTCGGCATAGGGGGCGGCCAGGACCTCAAGGCAGCCCAGCCCGATCACGGGGCGGCCCAGGGCCAGGCCCAGGCCCTTGGCGAAGGCCAGGCCGACGCGCAGGCCCGTGAAGGAGCCGGGGCCAAGGGTGACGGCGATCCGGTCAAGGTCGGTGAAGGCGAGGCCGGCCTGGGCCATGACCTCCCGGGCCAGGGGGGCGAGGCGCTCCTGGTGGCCGCGCTCCATGGGCTCGCAGGCCGAGGCCGCGACCCGGTCCCCGTCGAGGACGGCGACGGAGCAGGCCGAAAGGCAGGTGTCGAGGGCGAGGACCCGCACGGCGTCGGCTAGAGGGTCTGCTCGACCCGCACCACCTCGGGCACATAGTGCTTGAGCATGTTCTCCACCCCGGCCTTGAGCGTCGCCGAGGACGAGGGGCAGCCGGCGCAGGCGCCGCGCATGTGCAGCCAGACCGTGCCGCTGTCCGGCTCGAAGCGGTCGAACAGGATGTCGCCGCCGTCCCGCGCCACGGCGGGGCGGATGCGGGTGTCGAGGAGCTCGCGGATCTCGGCCACCACCTGGGCGGTATCGCCCTCGTAGACGTCCTCCGCCACACCCTCGCCCGCCGCCGCCTCGAAGAGGGGCTGGCCCGAGGTGAAGTGGTCCATGATGGCCGCCAGGACCGGCGCCTTCAGGTGGTCCCAGTCGGCGGAGGCCAGCTTGCCCACGGTCAGGAAGTCGCCGCCGAAGAAGACCCGGTTGACGCCCTCAAGGCCGAAGATCTCCGCGGCCAGGCTGGAGGCGGAGGCCTCCTCGGCGGAACGGAAATCCCTCGAGCCGGACTCCATCACGGTGCGGCCGGGCAGGAACTTCAGGACCTGCGGGTTCGGGGTGGGTTCGGTCTGGATGAACATGCCGTTGATTTGGCCGTTCCCGCGCGGCGGCGCAAGACCGCTTTCCGGCGGGTCCCGGCGCATTGAACCGGCCCGGGAAAGGGTGTATCGCGCCCCCCGCACGACGGCATCGGGCCGCCGGGGCGGGGCGTAAGGCCCCTCGGGGACTGACATGGCGGATCCGGCTGAGTCTTCCGGCGGCGCGGCCCCGGCGTCGGCTGACGCCCCCCACGGCCACAAGGAGGGATTCCTCGCCCTGGCCCTGGGCGCCCTCGGCGTGGTCTTCGGCGACATCGGAACCAGCCCCCTCTACGCCATGCGCGAGGCCCTCGCCCATTCGCGGGCCGACGTGCCGTCGGAGCTTTCCGTGCTCGGCGTGGTCTCCCTGATCACCTGGGCCCTCATCCTGGTGGTGACGGTCAAGTACGTCGCCTTCCTGATGCGGGCGGACAACAAGGGCGAGGGCGGGACCCTGGCCCTCATGGCCCTGGCCCAGCGGGCCCTGTCCCAGCGCTCAGGCGCCGTCCTCTTCCTCGGCATGGTCGGGGCGGCCCTGTTCTACGGCGACGGGGTCATCACCCCGGCCATCTCGGTGCTGGGCGCGGTGGAGGGCCTGAGGGACGCCCCGGGGGTCAGTCCCGAGCTGGGGGCGCTCGTCCTGCCCATCTCGGCGACCATCCTGATCACCCTTTTCCTCGTCCAGTCGCGGGGCACGGCGAGCATCGCCAAGGCGTTCGGGCCGATCACGGCGGCCTGGTTCCTGATCCTCGGCGGCCTGGGCCTCTTCCACATCTTCGAAAGCCCCTCGGTCCTGCGGGGCCTCCTGCCGCACTACGGGGTGCTCTTCCTGATCGACAACGGCTTCGTGGGCTTCGTCATCCTCGGAAGCGTCTTCCTCGCCGTGACCGGCGCCGAGGCCCTCTATGCGGACATGGGCCATTTCGGGAAGTCGCCGATCCGCGCCGGCTGGCTCTACCTGGTCCTGCCGTCCCTGGTGCTGAACTACCTCGGCCAGGGCGCGATGGTGCTCGCCCACCCGGAGATGCGGGAGAATCCCTTCTTCGGAATGGTGCCGACGGTCGTCTACTGGCCCGTCCTGCTGATGGCCACGGCGGCCAGCGTGATCGCCAGCCAGGCCGTCATCACCGGCGCCTTCTCCATGACCCAGCAGGCGGTCCAGCTGGGCCTCCTGCCGCGGATCGACATCCGCCGGACCTCCGAGACCCAGGCCGGGCAGATCTACGTGCCCCAGGTGAACACCTTCCTGATGATCGGGGTGATCCTGCTGCTCGTGACCTTCCAGACCTCCTCCAACCTGGCGGCGGCCTACGGGATCGCGGTGACGGGCTCGATGTTCGTCGACACCCTGCTGTTCTTCGTGATCATCCGGCACCTCTGGAAGAAGCCGCTGTGGGTCGCCTGGCTGGCGGCGGTTGGCTTCGGCGTCCTGGACCTGGTCTTCATCTCCTCCAACCTGCTCAAGCTGCCCCAGGGCGCCTGGCTGCCCCTGGTCGCGGGCGGCCTGCTCGTGGTGGTCATGTGGACCTGGCACACCGGCACCCGGATCCTCGCCGAGAAGACCCGCGCCGACTCCGTGGCCCTGGCCGAACTGACGGACATGCTCCAGGCCCGCCCGCCTCACCGGGCCTCCGGCGCCGCCGTCTTCCTGACCTCGGACCCGGACGTCGCCCCCGTGGCGCTGATGCACAACCTCAAGCACAACAAGGTCCTGCACGAGCGCAACGTCATCCTGACGGTGATCACCGCCCAGACGCCCCGGGTGCGCGACGAGGACCGGATCCGCATCGAGCCCGTCAACGACGACTTCCGGAAGCTGACCATCTCCTATGGCTTCATGGAGAGCCCGAACATTCCCAGGGCCCTGACCCTCTGCCGCCAGCAGGGCCTGAAGTTCGACATCATGGCCACAAGCTTCTTCCTGGGCCGCCGGTCGGTGGTGCCCTCGGCCAGCTCGGGCATGCCCCTTTGGCAGGACAAGCTCTTCATCTTCCTGATGCGCAACGCCGCCAACCCGACGGACTTCTTCAAGATCCCGCCCGGCCGGGTGGTGGAGCTGGGCACCCAGGTCACCGTCTGAGCCCCGCGGCGACGCAGGCGGGGGCCCGGCGTCAGGGGCCTTCGGGGATCGGCAGCTCGAAGCTGCGCTTGATCGTCTCCATGGGCACGTCGGTCTTGACGCTCTGAACGCTGGGTATCCGGGTCAGGTGGTCCGCCTGGAAGCGCCAGTAGGTGTTCAGGTCCTTGGTCACGATCCGCAGGAGCGCGTCGCAGTCGCCGGTGGTGAGGTAGCATTCGACCACCTCGGGAAACTGCCGGACGGTCTCGGCGAACTTCTGGGTCTGCTCCGCATCCTGGGTCTTGAACCAGACCCGGGCGAAGACCGTCAGGCCGAGGCCGAGGCTGGCCCCGTCGAGCACCGCGACGTAGCGGTCGATGACGCCGGCCTCCTCGAGAAGCCGCACCCGCCTGAGGCAGGGCGAAGGGGACAGGCCGACCTCCGCCGCCAGCTCATTGTTCTGGATCCGCCCATCGCGCTGGAGGGCGCGGAGGATGCGGCGATCGATGGCGTCCATCCGTAATGGCATTTTCGACTCCATCCTTAGTGAGTTTCCACATTTTCTGCCCCTCAATGCTTTTCGAGTGGCATCTTCGCAACCCAATTTCGCAATGCTTGGCTTAGACTTCCGGGCATGAAAACGCCTGACATCAAGAAAGTCGTCCTCGCCTATTCCGGCGGCCTCGACACCTCGATCATCCTGAAGTGGCTGCAGACCGAGTACGGGGCGGAGGTCGTGACCTTCACCGCCGACCTTGGGCAGGGCGAGGAGATCGAGCCGGCGCGGGCCAAGGCCCTGGCCGCCGGGGTGAAGCCCGAGAATATCTTCATCGAGGATGTGCGCGAGGAGTTCGTCCGCGACTATGTCTTCCCGATGTTCCGGGCCAACACGGTCTATGAGGGCCAGTACCTCCTGGGCACCTCCATCGCCCGTCCGCTGATCGCCAAGAAGCAGGTCGAGATCGCCCGGAAGACAGGCGCCGACGCCGTGAGCCACGGCGCCACCGGCAAGGGCAACGACCAGGTCCGCTTCGAGCTGGGCTACTACGCCCTGGAGCCGGACATCCACGTCATCGCCCCCTGGCGGGAGTGGGACTTCAAGTCCCGCGAGGCCCTCCTCGACTTCGCCGAGAAGCACCAGATCCAGATCGCCAAGGACAAGCGCGGCGAGGCGCCCTTCAGCGTCGACGCCAACCTCCTGCACTCGTCGTCCGAGGGGAAGGTGCTCGAGGACCCGGCGGTGGAGCCGCCGGAGTTCGTGCACATGCGCACGATCTCGCCCGAGGCCGCCCCGGACGCGCCCACCGTCATCACGATCGACTTCGAGGGCGGCGACCCGGTCGCCATCGACGGCGTGCGGATGAGCCCGGCGACCCTGCTGACCCGGCTCAACGAACTGGGCCGGGACAACGGGATCGGCCGCCTCGACCTGGTGGAGAACCGCTTCGTCGGGATGAAGTCCCGGGGAGTCTACGAGACCCCCGGCGGGACCATCCTCCTGGCCGCCCACCGGGGCATCGAGTCCATCACCCTCGACCGCGGGTCCATGCACCTGAAGGACGAGCTGATGCCCCGCTACGCCAGCCTGATCTACAACGGCTTCTGGTTCGCCCCCGAGCGCGAGATGCTGCAGGCGGCCATCGACCTGTCGCAGAAGCACGTGACCGGCCAGGTCCGGGTGAAGCTCTACAAGGGCAATGTCACGGTGATCGGCCGGACCAGCCCCTGGTCGCTCTATGACCAGGACCTCGTGACCTTCGAGGAAGGCCGCGTCGCCTACGACCACCGCGACGCCGCGGGCTTCATCAAGCTCAACGCCCTGCGCCTTCGGGTCCAGGCCCGCCGGGACCGCCGCACCGGGGGGTAGTTCCCCCCGGGCGCGGGTCATGTCACCCTCCGGCCAAACCGGAGGAAATCCCATGAGCTTCCCGAACGCCACAGCCATCGTCACCCTTCTTTCCCTCCTGGCCTATGTCTGGATGGGCCTGAGGGTCGGCGGCGCCCGCCGCCGGTCCGGCATCGCCGCCCCCGCCATGGCCGGCGACCCCATGCTGGAGCGCTACCTGCGCGTCCAGGGGAACACCCTGGAGTGGCTGCCCATCTTCCTCGCCTCGCTCTGGCTCTTCGCCCACTACTGGGGCGACCTCCCGGCCGCCGTGCTCGGCCTGGTCTGGATCGGCGGGCGCGTCCTCTACGCCGTGGGCTATTCCGCCGCGGCCGAGAAGCGGGAGCTGGGCTTCATGGTGCAGACCCTGGCCGCCGCAGTCCTGCTCTTCGGGGCCCTCGGCAAGGCGGTGCTCTCGCTCCTGGCCTGACCGGCCATGATTTCGCCGGAGACAGCCCCTACATCCGGGGCTGTCCTTCCCGCCTGAGGAGTTCCCGATGCGCCTGAAGCGCCTTGTCCTCGCCGCCAGCCTCGTCCTGGCCGCGGGTCTCGCCGCCTGCACCACCGCCACGCCCTACCAGCCCCTCCTGGCCAGCGCGCCGGGGCTTGGGGGCTATTCGGACGTGCGGATCGAGCCCGGGCGCTACCGGGTGACCTTCACGGGCAACAGCCTGACCTCGCGGGAGACCGTCGAGCTGTACCTGGCCTACCGGGCGGCGGAGCTGACCCTGGCGAACGGCTACGACACCTTCACCCTCGTGACCCGGGACACCGACCGGAAGACCTCGACCCGGCTTGAGCCGGGGCCGACGCCCCTGCCCTACTGGAGCCCCTACTGGCGCTACTACGGGCCGTATGGCTGGCGGGTCTACGACCCCTGGATGGACAGCCCCTTCGGCCGCCCGTCCATGGATGTCTCCACGGTGGAGAGGTTCACCGCCTCGGCCGAGGTCGTGCTGGGCAAGGGCCCCAAGCGAGCGGACGATCCCGAGACCTTCGACGCCCGCGCCGTCCTGGAGAACCTCGGACCCCGGATCCAGCGGCCCGAGGACGGTCGGGTGAAGCCTGCGGTCAGCCCCGCGCCAGGACCGAAGTCCTGAAGCTGACGCCGGCGGCGTCGGACAGACGTCCGGCCAGGCCCGGCCCGAGGGCGGCCCCGGCGGTCCAGATCCCGGGCGGAAGGGACGGCGCCTCCGAGGCGGCGGCGAGGATCTCGGCGACAATGCGCGAAGTGGCCAGGTAGGCCGGGTCGCCGCGCGCCCCGATCTCACAGGCGATGCGGCGGCCGGACTCATCGATGCCGATCACCATGATTTCGAAATAGCCCTTCTCCAGCTCGGCGATGGGCGGGCCGTCGCCGGGCAGGGGCGCCGTGGCCGCCAGGGGCGAGCCCCCGTCCGACACCTCCTCCTCGTCAATCACGGCCAGTTCCTCGTAGCGGAAGTCCCGCCCCCACCGGTGGCCCTGGAGGAGGTTCGACCGGTGGATGTTCTTGGTGTTGATGGCCGCCATCAGGATGGGGCCGACGGTGCGGGCGATGTCGGGGTCGAAGCGGACGCTCTCCCCGTCCGGCTGCTCGGGCCCGCGGAAGCCGGGGGTGAGCGCGAAGGGGTCCCGGAGCAGGGCGGCGACCTCGGGGGCGCTGATCATCCGGGAGATGGTCTCCCGGGCGGTGGCCGCCGTGCCGCCCGACAGGGCGCCCTTCATCCGCATCAGCCGGGACCGGACCTCGGCGGCGGGGCGGCCGTACCGTGCCAGGGCCAGTTCCTGGACCTCCATCACGCCCAGCTCCCAGACCGTGGAGTCGAAGCCGCAGGACAGCAGGGCGGTGACGCCGGCCTGCCGCGCGGGGGCGTCGAAGCGGCGGATGACCTCGGCCATCCAGTGGGGCTCGCCGCACATGTCGACATAGCCTGCGCCCTCGCGCAGGCAGGCCTCGATCACCGGGGTTCCATAGAGCTGGTAGGGACCCGCGGCGGAGAGGACGAAGCGGGCGCGGCGCGCCATCTCGTCCAGCGACCGGGGATCGTTCACGTCGGCCAGGATCAGGGGCAGGCGTGGCCAGCCCAGGCGTTCGCGCAGGCGGGCGAGGCCGGGACCGTCGCGACCGGCGAGGCCCCAGCGCAGCTTGCCGCCGTCGCCATAGGTCTCCGCCAGGCGGCGGGCGATCAGACGGCCGGTGAAACCGGTCGCCCCGAAGATCACGAAGTCGAGTTCAGCCGTCCTGGCCAAGGCCGCCCCCCGGTCGATGTCCGGGGAAACAGTCTGGCGGGGCGGGGCTTACAGAGGGTTAACCCGCGTTATCCGTCTCGTCGGCGAAGACCAGGCCGGCATGGCCTGACAGGCGCTCGATCAGGGGAACGCCCAGGGCCGCCCCCGGCGTCCAGACCCCGCCCGGGGTCGCCGGGGTGCGGATCAGCTGGATGGCGGTCTCGGCCATCATCTTCGAGGTCGAGCCATAGCCGGGGTCGCGGTCACCCTTGACCGAGACCCGCACCTTGCGGCCGTCCGCCGCGATGCCGACGAACAGGATGTCGTAGAAGCCGTTCTCGCGCTCCTCGAGGCTCGGCCCCTCGCCGGGCTTGGGCGCGCCGGCGCCGCCAAGGTCGGTGAAGGAGGTGCTGGCGCCCGGCGCGGTGATGGACATCTCGTCGTAGGTGAAATCCGTTCCCCAGGGGTGGCCCTGCAGGAAATTCGAGCGGTGGACGTTCTTGGTGTTGATCGCCGCCATCATGAAGGGGCCGACCTCGGCGCCGACGTCCTCGTCGAAGGCCGTCTCGTTCCCCGGAGGCTGGGGCGGTCCGGTGAAGCCGGGGGTCAGGGCGAAGGGATTGACCATCAGCTGGAAGAGGGCGGGGTTGCGGCGGATGGCGTCCATGGTGGCCGCGCCGCTGGCGGCGGTGCCGCCCGACAGGCCGCCCCGCATGTTCCGGACCCGGCCCTTGACCCGCGGGACAGGCCCGCCCAGGCGACGCTTCGCGGTTTCCTCGGCGAACAGGACGCCGAGCTCGAAAGGAATGGAGTCGAAGCCGCAGGAGAAGAGGATCCGCGCGCCGGAGGCCCGGGCGGCCTCGTGGTGCGCCTCGACCATCTCGGCCATCCAGTTGGATTCGCCGCAGAGGTCCACATAGTCGGTCCCGGCCCGGACGCAGGCGGCCACGAGTTCCGAGCCGTAGAGCTGGTAGGGGCCGACGGTCGTGACGATGACCCGGGCGCGCCGGACCATGGCGTCCAGCTGGGCCGGGTCGGCGGCGTCGCAGACGACGAGGGGGGTCGAGGCCGGGGCGCCGACCAGGTCGCGGACCTCCGCCAGCTTGGCGGCCGAGCGGCCGGCCATGGCCCAGGAGACCCCGCCGCCCGGCGGCTGGGTGCGGGCCAGGTGCTCGGCGACGAGCCGTCCCGTGAATCCGGTGGCGCCGTAGACGATGATGTCGAATTCCGCGTCGGCCCGCATGGGTCCCTCCCTGGCTGTGATCTCCGATATGGACCCTGGCGCGCCCTCAGCCAAGCCGCCGCCGGGCCAGCCAGACGGTGTGTCCGCCGCAGTCCGGATCCTCGGGCCTGAACTCCAGGACGTCGAAGCCCTCCGCCGAGAGGCGGCGCCGGTATTCGGCGGGGGAGAGGCTGGCGTGGTGCAGGGGGTCGCCGCCGAACTCGCCCAGGACGGTCCCCGCGTCCGGACCCGAGGTGAACATCAGGACGGCGCCGGGCGCGGCGTGGGCGCCCAGGACGGAGAAGAAGGCCTCCTGGTCCGCGGCGGTCAGGTGGAAGAGGCTGTCCCAGGCGAGGAGGCCGTCATAGGTCGCCGCCAGCGCAAGGCCGCGCATGTCCGCGCAGATCCAGGTCCCGGCGGGAAACCGCTCGCGGGCCCGTTCGATTGCAGGCGCGGAGGCGTCCACCCCCGTGACCTCGAACCCCTCGCCAAGCAGGCGAGCGCCGAGCGGCTGGCCCGTCCCACAGCCAAGGTCGAGGACCCGACCGGCCGGAGGAAGGAGGTCCATGAACCGGGCCATCCAGCCGGCCTCGACCCGCAGGTCCGCCCCGCGCACCCGGTCCCAGAGGGCGGCGTGGCGCGTATAGAGCCCGGTGACGTCGGCGGCGGCCCGGGCGACCGGGTCCTCCGGCCTCACGGCCCGCGGCGCGGGGTTGCGCCCCGTCCCCGTCCGCCCTCGGCCACGCCCTCGGCGCGCAGCCGGTCCCCGAGGGACCGGCCCGCCAGCCGGCAGTCCGCGGCCACGCGGTCCCAGGTCCGCCCCCGGGAAACGCAGTCCACCCGCCTTCCGGCGGCGATTCGCGCCAGGGCCGCCCGGGCCTCGCGCCCGCCGGGCTCCCTGAGCTCGGGGGCGTGGAAGTCCGCGAGGCGCACCTCCACCCAGTCTGCGCCCCGCCGGGGCCCCACGGCGACGCAGAGGGAATCGCCGTCCCCGACATGCACCACCGGCCCTGAGAAGCGCTCGCCCCGGGCGAGGCTTGCGGGCATGGGCCCCTTCTGCGGCACGGCGCGGCAGGGATCGGCCAGGACCGGCCCGGCCAGGACAAGGAAGAGGCAGGATGTGGCGGCGGCGAGGAAGGAAGACAGCGGAGAGCGACGATTCATCAACCCTGCGCGCCCTATCCTGCCGCCGGGCGCTGATCTGCGCCCGGCCCAGCATATGATCCCTGCGGAGTCCCGGTCCATGCGCACCCTGCCCCTCATCCTCGCCGCCCTTGTCCTGGCCGGGTGCAGCCTGGAGGCCGCCACGCCGGCCGCGCCGGCGGCGGCGAAGGCCCCTGAATTCCCGCCGGCCCTGATACGCGAATACGTGGCGGGCATCAAAGCCCGCTGCGGGTCCGGGGCCGCCGGGGGCGTCTCGGCCGCGGACGTCGTCCGGAAGGGGGAGAGCCCCGCCGGCGCGATCTACGGGATCGACCTGGAGCGGATCTGCCCCGGCGCCGAAACCAGGGGGTTCTGCGGCACCGGCGGCTGCGAGAACCCTGCCTTCCGGGTGGGCTCGGACGGGACGGCGGCCCGACTGGTGGAGGGCGTCAACCGGGGCTGGGAGGTTTCAAGGGACGGAAAGACCCTCATTGTGGCGGTTCACGGGGGACAGTGCGGCCTGCCCGGGCCCGTCCCCTGTGATGAGAAGATCGAGATCGCCACCGGCAAGGTCCTGGGCCACGAGAGCCGGGGAAAGCCGGTCACCGTTCCCGGCGCCGAGACCCGGCTGACCGAGGCCTACTGCCTGGGCCTGCATGTCGCCCTGGCGGGGAAGGCCGCCGACATCCTCGGCAAGGACAGCGACCTCGCCCAGGCCGGGTCGGTCTTCGCCGCCGGCAAGATGCTGGACGCAAAGCCCAGGATCAAAGACCCCGCCTTCCAGCGCGAGATGAAGAACGGCGCCTTCAGCGTCGACCATTACCTGACCCTGGGGGCCCTGACCGACAAGATCCCCGAGGCGGAGCAGCTCGGGCCCCGCTTCAAGGCGGGCTCGCCCCTGTTCGACGACTGGATCGCCTGCGCCGCGGCCTATCCGCTGAAGGGCTGAGACGGCTCCAGGCTTTACTCACCCCAGGATTGGGCCGACTGTGCCTTGGGCCTTGACGTCGGCGGAACCGGCCGACCCCGGGCGCCGGACGCCACGAGACAGGAGCCATGGAATGCGAGTCCTCCCCCTGATCCTCTTCGGGCTGGTGTGCGCAGGCTGCAGCCCCGGAACGCCCGACAAGCCGCCTGCGGCGGCGCCCGCCAACGACCTTGCCCGAGACCTCGGTCGCGAAACCATAGTCCAGGCGAACGCCGGTGAGCTGACGGAAGGCTACTGCCTGGGGGTAACCACCGTCCTCGCCCCCATGATCGTCCAGGCCGTGGGTCCCGATAGCGCCGTCTTCAAGGATGCGATGACCTATCTCGAACGACGGGAAGCGAGCCTCCTCGCCGCAAAGGGGGTGCAAGGGCTGGACGAACTGGAAGCGGCGGACCCCGCGCTCTTCGGGGAGATCGACCGCGGGACCCGATGGGCGTTTGCTCAGGTCGCAAGTTCGGCGGGCATCGTCCAGGCGCTCACCGGGCCAGAACGCGAAAAGATGGGCGCGAACCTGAAGTCAGGCGCACCGCCCTTCGATACCTGGGCGCAGTGCAGGAAGACCTATCCCGCCGGAGGCTGACGAGGGCCGGCGATGCGCCGCCGCCGCCGAGCCGGCTCGAAGCCGCGGGGAACCGGTTCCGCTGGCGCCGGGGTCTTGACCTGATCCGTTTTCAAGGGCGGCATGAGGCGACAGCCGGTTTCGGCGTGGAGTCCTCGGAATGCGCATCACCCCCCTCCTGCTGGCCGCAGTGGTCTTGGTCGGCTGTGCCCCCGGGGCGCCCGAGACAGCCGAGGCCGCGACGCCTCAGGTCCAGGCGGCGAGCAGTGCCGCAAAAGACGTCGCGGCGAAGGCAGGCGAGCCTTCCGACGCCTACTGCCTGGGCGTCCAGAACGCGGTCATGAACATCCTCGCCCTGGCCTTAGGCCTCGACAGCGACCTGGCGCGGGCCTCGGCGGTCTCTCTCGCAGACCGGGAACATGACTTTGCGCAGGCGAGGGGCTTGCAGTCCCTCGCGGAGCTGGAGGATCCCGACGTCATCGCCGAGGAGCAGCGCGGGAGCGCCTGGGCCTTGGAGGTCTCGGGGCTCAAGCCTCTCCCCACGGTCCTGAGCGAGGCCCAGAAGGAACGAGTTCGTCAGGACCATGAGGCCCGCAAGCCTCCGTTCGACACCTGGACCCGATGCGCGGAGCTCTATCCGGTGAAGGGCTGAGGCGCCGGCTCAGCTCCGGAGGCCCGGCGGGTCGAAGACCGCCAGGGCCCGGCGGGCGGCGGGCGCGTCGCCGGTGATGGACAGGGCCCCCGAGGCCTCCAGCTCCGAAAGCCGGGCCTGGCCGCCCAGGACCCGGGCGAGATCCGCCCAGCGGACGGCAAGGCGGGTCGTGGCCCCTGCGCCGTCCGTGGCGACGCTGACGCTGTTGCGAACGTGAAGGCCGGCGGCCCCGGCGTCCGGGAAGTCGAAGCCGAGGTGCAGGTCGATCCCCTCCGCCCGGGCCGGGTCGACCATCACCCGCAGGAGGTGCAGGGCCTCGCGCGGCGGGCGCGCCGCCAGCTGGGCCGGGCGCAGGCGATGCTCGGACAGGCGCGACAGGTCCAGGGCGCCCTCCAGCTCCAGGGCCCGGGTCAGGCACCAGTTGCGGATGTTGGCCGCCGAGGTCCCCTGGGCGATGGCGCGCAGGACGCCGGCAAGCTGGGCCCTGTCCGCGGGCTCGGCCTCCGGGCGCGCAACCAGCCAGGAGGCCAGCTCCAGGGCCCAGCGCAGGTCGCCTTCGCCCTGGGCGGACTGCGCCCGGGCGCGGACCTCCCCTGCGCCGCCGAAACCCTCCACCAGCCGCCGCGCCCGCTCGGCGGGGGGCAGGACGAAGAGCTTGCCCGGTTCGCCGTCGAACCAGCCGCGCAGGCCGGCGGCGATCTGCCGGACGTGGTGCTCGGCCACGCCGTAGAACTCGCTGGTCAGGTAGTCGTCGTCGCAGGCCGCGGGCAGGCGCACCTCATGGGCCAGGGCGTCGGCGGTACTTCCCCGGTTGAGTCCGCGCACGGTCTGGTCCCACAGGAACTGGATGGAGTCGCGGTAGCGCGTCACGCGGGCGGCGATCCCGTCAGCCCCGGAGATCGGCGGGCCGTGGGCGCCCAGGAGGTGCTCGGCGCCCAGGGACAGGATGTGGTCGATCCCCGCCAGCAGGACCTGCGGGTCGCGGTACTCCTCGCCCCGGATCGGGAAGATGTTGAACAGGGTCGGCCAGACCAGGTTCTGCACGCAGGTCGCTAGCTCGGGGAACCAGAAGGTGACGCTGTCGTCGGCGTCGGAGGGCGCGTGGTGGATCTCCACCGCCAGGCCCGCCAGGGTCAGGCGCTCGCCGCCCCGGAAGCTCTGGGTCAGGGGGACATGGCCGGGGGTGAAGGGGGCGTGCTCGGGGTTGCGGAAGTGCAGGCCGAGCCCCTCGTTGACCAGGGCGTCGGGGCCTTCGGGCGGCAGGCGCAGGCCGAACTGGTGGATCAGGCCCCGGGAATAGGCCGGGGCGATCTCGCCCGAGGTCCGGGCCAGGTTCAGGGGGATGCGCTCGTGCCCGAGGATGGGCAGGTCGGCGCGGCCCGCATCCGCCAGGGCCGCCGTCGTCCCGCCGATGTAGT
>JAPOKE010000001.1:52946-53662 GCA_029977805.1 Phenylobacterium parvum
TGGAAGTGGCTGTAGAGCACCGCCGCCAGCGGCGCGGAGGTGTGGGCCCGCACCTCGGCCAGGGCCGTGCGCATCTCCTCCTCGCTCTCGCCGGTGTCGATGGCGATCAGGCCGCCGGGCCCCTCGATGAAGGTCTGGTTGGAGAGGCCGTTGCCCACCAGGCACCAGACCCCCGGCCGCACGGCGTACAGCCGCCGCTCGAGGCGGGAGGAATGGGCGATGTGCCGGCGATGCGCCTTCTGGCCAAGCGGCCCTGTCCCGACCCCTGCCGGATCGGCGTCGAAACTGCGCATGTGCATCTCCCCCCGGCGTCTATTCGCCGAGGAGCAGGGTCGCCCGCTTGCTGTAGCCCTTCAAGCCGCATTTCGCCGCCCGGGCCAGTTCGGCCGAGGCGGCGGCCGGCGTGGCGTGCGGCCCGGTGAGGACCACGGCGAGGCCTGGGGTGAAGCCCTGGTAGGCGTCGGTGAAGTCACCCTGCGCCCGCACCCCGCAGGCCTTCAGCCGGGCGATGACCCGGTCGGTCTCGGCTGCATAGCCGGGATTGCTGGCGCTGACCGAGACATAGACGTTGTAGATCTGCCCGGCGGGCCCCGCCGCCAGCACCGAAAGCGCCGCCGCGGCGGCCGCAACGGCCAGGGCGCATCTGCGAATTCCCATACGAACTTCCCCTTCGCCGCGCCGGTCGGCAAGTGTCGGCCAGAAGAATAAGCCTACCG
>JAPOKE010000200.1 GCA_029977805.1 Phenylobacterium parvum
GGCCTGGCATTCGACGCAAAGGGCAACCTGTGGGAGCAGGAGATGGGCCCTCTGGGCGGGGACGAGGTCAATCTGATCCTGCCCGGCCGCAACTACGGATGGCCGGTCGTCTCCAATGGCGACAACTACCCGCGCCCGCCGACCAATGGGGCGGCGATCCCGGATCATCGCCCTGGCGACGGCTTTGAGGCGCCGAAGGTCTGGTGGAATCCCGCCATATCGCCCGCGGGAATGATGGTCTACTCCGGCAAGCTCTGGCCGCAGTGGCGCGGCGACATCTTCATCGGCGGTCTGTCCAGTCGGAGTCTGGTCAGGGTCGATGTCAACGGACGCGAGGCTGCGAAGGGCGACCAGTTCGCTCTGGGCGCGCGCATTCGCGAGCCGGAGGAGGGGCCTGACGGCTCAATCTATCTTCTCACCGATGGCCTGCGCGGCTCCGACGGGAAGCTGGTGAAGCTGACGCCCAAGAAGTGACGCCAGGGGCTGTCCAAGAGTGACGCCTGGCGCGCAGCGGACCGGCGCAACCTTGATTTTTGCCGAGCGGAAACGGGAAGGTCTGCTCACGGGTAGAACGCCCAAGCGGCGACTTCTGCACTCGTGCCGCGGCAAGTCGGGCGCCAGGCGTCAGAAGCTGTACGCTGGATCACGTTCCGAGAGGCGGGAGCCGGCTAT
>JAPOKE010000201.1 GCA_029977805.1 Phenylobacterium parvum
GGACTTTAACGAGAACGTCGTCGACGGGCTCTGCGTCACGCACCCGAACGCCTTTCCGCCGGGTAAACACACGCTCGAGGCGTACATGGAGGCCGCGAGCTTGGCCGCGTCCAGGGCGTTTTACATAGGCGAGGAGTGCGGCGAGGCTTTGGTGCCGTGGGCGGACATGTTCAACCACAAGACGGACGGGGAACACGTCCACGTCCTCGGCGCAGACGACGACGAGGACGACGAGGAGTTCTACGAGGAGCCCGAGGCCGACGCCAAGCCCGCGGGTAACCCCTTCGCGTCGTTCACCGAGAAGAAAACCGCCGCCGCCGTCGAGGAGGAGGAGCGCCGCCGCGACGCCGCCGCCGCGCAGCTCTCGCGCGCCGCCGAGGAGGAACGCCGCGCGCGCAAGGCGGAGGACGACCGACGCGCGCGCGCCGAGGCTGACGCCGCGCGCGCGCGCGAGCTGGAGGCAGAGGCGGACGCGCTCGAGAAGGCGGCGGAGGAGAGGAAAAGAGAGCGGGAAAGAACCGCCGCGGAGGCCGCCGAGTCGCCGCCGGCGCCGCCGGCGTCCGCCGCCGCGCGGCGCGCCGAGGCGGATCGGCTCCGCGACGCGCTCGCGTCTGCCGAGTCCGAGCTCTCGGCGCTTGAGACGCGCCTCCTGTCGGAGGCATCTCG
>JAPOKE010000202.1 GCA_029977805.1 Phenylobacterium parvum
GAGATTTTCGAATTCTGAACCACTTTTTACACGAAAGTAATTGCTCCTGGATTTTTCAACAAATTCGTCCATCTACTGTTTCCATGATAAAAGGAGGATAAATGAATTGGTTCATCCATAGTCTGAATCAACTAGGATAAATAAGGGAAAGGAATAGGCAAGGTCTGTCCGCAACCCATGATCGATGCGGCATCCCCGGACAAGGATACCGCATCGAGAAACGAATTTATTTGATTTCTGCGGAAGCTCCGGCTTCTTCAAGCTTCTTTTTGATTTCTTCAGCTTCTTCTGTCGAAACTCCTTCCTTGACCGCTTTAGGACAGGATTCGACAAATTCTTTAGCTTCCTTGAGTCCGAGTCCAGTGATCCCGCGGACTTCCTTGATGACGTTGATCTTCTTGTCTCCAAAGGAAGTGAGGATGACATCAAACTCCGTTTTTTCTTCCGCTGCCGCTTCTCCGCCTGCGGCCCCACCTGCTGCAGGAGCAGCAGCGACGGCTGCGGCTGCAGCGCTCACGCCAAATTTTTCTTCCAGTTCCTTGACCATTTCAGATAGTTCCAAAACGGACATGTTGGAAATGAATTCAACTACTTGTTCTTTGGTTACTTCTGCCATTGTGATTTCTCGTATAAGGTTATTCCTTCAATTTGATGAAGGTGAATCA
>JAPOKE010000203.1 GCA_029977805.1 Phenylobacterium parvum
TATGAAATCTTTAAGAATATTAACATGGTCTATTTTATTAGGAGGGTGGCCAGCATCTGGGTGGTCAGCTCGATGGAGACCTTGTCCACCCAGTCGAAGGGCTCGCCGATCGGCAGGGAGTCCAGGGTGTTCTGGATCCGGCTGCGGATCAGGGGCTCCATCATGTGCAGGTTCTGCGGCGAGACGATCGGGCTGACCGTCTTGCGCTGCATGTCGTGCTTGGGCTGGTCCATGGCGATGAACATGGGCAGGGTGAAGTCGTCTTCCGGGTCGAACAGGGTGATGGCCGGCTCGGAGGAGAAGACGCCGTGGTTGGTGTCCACGGCCATGATGTCGTTGTACTTGGTCACCGACCAGAAGGAGCCCTGCTCATGGTGCTCGGGCGGGTGGAGGTGGACCGGGTCCTCCTTCCGCAGGCGCTCGAAATAGGGCCAGTGGCTGTCGGTCTTGAACAGCTCAGGGTCCGCGACGTTGATGTCGTCCAGCGGGATGGAATACGCCCGGGCGCGGGCTTCAGCCTTCAGGTCAACGGCGCCGTCGCTCATGGCGGACTCCTTGGCAGGGCGCGCGGCCGCCTTGGCCGGGCGCAATTTGAGCATTGTTCATACCATGGCGAAGGGAGGCGCGAATTGCAAGCCGCCGCCGCATCCGCCAAG
>JAPOKE010000204.1 GCA_029977805.1 Phenylobacterium parvum
GGGTCCGGGAAGAGCACGATTCTGCTGCTGATTGCTGGTCTGGATCAACCGAGCAGCGGCAGCATCACTGTTGATGGCGCCCCAGTCTCCGGTCCTGGGCCAGACAGGGGCATGGTGTTTCAGAAATACAGCCTTTATCCATGGCTCAACGCCGCTGAGAACGTTGCCTTCGGGATGCGACTTCAGCGGATGAAAGCAGCAGAGATCAAGGAGCGAACCGCCTATTTCCTCGAAGTGGTTGGCCTTAGTGACGCCGCCACAAAATTGCCACGCGAACTGTCGGGCGGAATGCAGCAGAGGGTGGCCATCGCCCGGGCCCTCGCCACCAACCCCAGCATCCTGTTGCTGGATGAACCCTTCGGGGCTCTGGATCTACAGATCCGCGAATCGATGCAGGACTTCCTGCTCAAGCTCTGGCAACGAACAGGCCTGACCGTTCTGCTGATCACCCACGACGTGGAAGAGGCTTTGGTGCTGGCCCAGCGCGTCCACGTGCTTGCCCCAAATCCAGGGCGAATCATTCGATCCCTCGATGTCGATCTCGATAAAACCGATCTCGATCAGCTGCGCCTAAGCAGCGACTTCCTCTCCATGCGTCGTTCCCTCTCCGCCACCATGCGGGAGCTGGAGCCGGCACTTTCCTGACTGAACTGTC
>JAPOKE010000205.1:0-278 GCA_029977805.1 Phenylobacterium parvum
AGGGCATCCGCATGTCCGACGACGAGGCGCAGCTCCGCAACAACTTCGACCAGGTGAAGGCGGAGGTGCCCGGCTCGCCCATGTTCATGATGCAGCTCTGCTCGCAGGCGCGCCACCTCGAGGTGCAAATCGTCGGCGACGAGCACGGCAACGCCGTGGCGCTCAACGGCCGTGATTGCTCGACGCAGCGCCGCTTCCAGAAGATCTTCGAGGAGGGGCCGCCCGTCATCGCGCCCCGCGAGATCTTCCGCGAGATGGAGAAGGCGGCGCAGCGCCTC
>JAPOKE010000205.1:288-650 GCA_029977805.1 Phenylobacterium parvum
TACATCGGCGCGGGCACCGTCGAGTACCTCTTCAACGCGGAGACGGGCAAGTACTTCTTCCTCGAGCTCAACCCGCGCCTGCAGGTGGAGCACCCCGTCACCGAGGGCATCACCGGCGCGAACGTCCCGGCGCTGCAGCTGCAGGTGGCGATGGGCATCCCGCTCAACCGCATCCCGGACATCCGCCGCCTGTACAACCGCGACGAGGACGGCGACGACGCCATCGACTTCATGGAGGAGGACTACACGCTCCCCGAGCGCCACGTCATCGCGGCGCGCATCACCGCGGAGAACCCCGACGAGGGCTTCAAGCCCACCTCGGGCTCCATCGACCGCATCTCGTTCCAGAGCACGCCGAGCGT
>JAPOKE010000206.1 GCA_029977805.1 Phenylobacterium parvum
CCATGATAGGTTGTTTTGCCCCCTCTATTTGTTTTGACAATTTGTATTTTATTTTTTTTTAATATTTCATTTTTAGAGGCACTTGTTCCTTGGGTATAAATATGATCGTGATTTAAAAACCATATAAGTTCTTCTTTCGACTCAGTTATAATTTCATTTACTCTTGTTTTCATAAATTCTATAGATTTTTCATAGTCTACAAAATCATACTGTTTTTTTATTTCTATACTCATTACTTTAACTTTATTGATATTATTAACTTATCTGTTATTTAATTCTAGTATATTTGCGGCTGTGGCGGAATTGGTATACGCGCAGCGTTGAGGTCGCTGTGGGATTTATCCTGTGGAAGTTCAAGTCTTCTCAGCCGCACCAAACTTACTTGACATAGATGGTAATATAAAAAATGATAAATAAGAACGATCTAAATGAATATTTTTTTAAAGGTATAAAACCCATTCAAAATCTTAAAATTGGTGTTGAGCATGAAAAATTTATATTAAATAAAAATACTCTTCGACCACTTTCTTATGATGAAGATAATGGTATTGAAAATATTTTAGAAAGATGGTCAACTGAAGGTTGGGCGCCTTTATATGATGATAATCAAATAACTATTGTTGCCCTTTCTAGAAATAGA
>JAPOKE010000207.1 GCA_029977805.1 Phenylobacterium parvum
ATATACGTAGTAGGCCTAATGGATCCATTGTAGGTATTGCAAGCAGGGGAGATCTCTTTGAGCATGTTCAAGATGAAGACGAATGGTTTAAGATCAACTATAAAGGCCAGTTTGGGTTTACTCATATGAACAATGCAGAGCTGAAGTTGGTAGATATTGATGATGCATATGAATATCATGATATGGTTGCAATTCATCCCACTACTGGGTCAATGTTTGCAATGACTTCTGTAGATAAACTTGTTAAGGCCCCTTTAAACTTAGCGTCGAGGAAATTATTTGAGGCTGGACAGGCAGATGGCCCCAAAGAATAAATATAACTAGGGGGCTCAAATACAATTGATAGAGCTCTTGAATGGCATTCAAGAGGTCAGCGGTTCGAGCCAAGTAGATTTCAAACCCTTTCTCGTCAAGAGGAAGGGTTTTTTATTGTATAAAATTAGATGCTATTATTATTAATATAACGCCAATTTACCACTAATTCTGCTACATATATGCTACTGAATATTCTAAAAATTAGATTTTTATTACCTATTTCATTTATTTTATTATTCTTTATGAGTTGTGAAGATAATAATTCAGCTAATAAACAACCCTGTTGTAATAGTGGATGTATTGATGAGTCTAAAATATCAGGTG
>JAPOKE010000208.1 GCA_029977805.1 Phenylobacterium parvum
CCGCCTTCCTCCTTGACCACCTTGGTCGCGCCGTCGCGATCGCCCGGCGCCGTGAGCACCGACGGGGGCTCGAGCTTGAGCTTGGACTGCGCGTCCGCGAGTTGGCGCGCGGCGCGTTCCGCCGCGCGAGCGACGAGGAAGTCTTCGAGCGCCTTCGCCGCGGACGCGTCGACTCGATCGGGCGACGCGGTCCACACGCGAACAGAGCCGTCCGCGCAGCAAGTCACGAAATCCCCGACGTCCTTGCCGTCCCCCTTTCCTCCTCCTCCTCCCCTCCCTCTTGGGTTTTTTTTGCCCTCCTCTCGGCGCTACCGCGGACGGTCCGCCATCCTGATCCAGTAATCGGCCTTCCAGTGGTCCGCCCTGTCGGCGCCGAGCACCTCCTCCCCAAACTCGTCGAGCGATGCGTAGAAGAGGCGCCAGAGCGTCGCCGACCCGAAGAGCAGGTTGCCCGGCTGCCGGCTGCCGACGCCCCGCGACAGCATCGCCGCCGTCGCCGCGTCGCCGCCGCCGCCGCAAAGGAGGAGCGAGGGGAGGAGCGAGAGGAGGAGCGAGAGGAGAGTCTTCGTGATCTTCCCCATCATCGAATCCATCAGAGATAATCGACAAAGATTATTTTTTTTTCATGAAGACT
>JAPOKE010000209.1 GCA_029977805.1 Phenylobacterium parvum
CGGTCGCGTCCAACTTCCCGGGCGCGAGCGTCACCTTCCAGGAGGCCATCGCGCGCCGCCGCAGCCGCCAGCTCGCGGACGTCCCGCACGCTTGCGGCACGCACTGCGACAACTCGGCGTGCGCGACCGATCCGAAGAGGCGGCTCGTGTACAACGTCGTCATCGCGGCCACGCAGGCCACCGAGGCGGACATCGCGGCCATCATCGCAAGCGCCATCGCGGGCTTTGACGCGGCGAGCGGCTTCGCGCTCTGCGCCGTGTGGACGACCACGCTCACGCTTGCGCTTCCCTCGCCGCCGCCGCCGTCGCCGCCGTCGCCGTCGCCGCCGCCGCCCTCGCAGCCGCCGCCGCCGCCCGATGAGCCCCCGTCCTGCGCCACCGGGCCCATCCAGTACGACACCACGCACCCGGAGGGCACCTGCTACGCCCAGGGCCTCCACTCGGTCAACAGCCCCGACTGCCAGGCCTACGCCGCCGCCGCGGGCAAGACGTGGGGCGGCTACGTGGACTACGAGTGGCCGTTTCAGTGCCTGCTCCACGACAACGGCATCGTATACTACAACAATCCGAGTGGCCCGGCCCTCACACAGAGCTACCTCACGTTCGT
>JAPOKE010000020.1 GCA_029977805.1 Phenylobacterium parvum
CACCAGACCGCCATCCACAGCGAGGGCTTCCGCTCCCTGCGCGAGGTGCGACCCGCCGGCAAAGGATTTTCCCTCGCCAGTCGCGTCCCTTTTCCGGGCTTTTTTTCCGCGCCAGGACCGCGCGGGATCGCGCGCGGTCGACGCCCCGCCGCCGCGGCCCATGGCGTCGACGATGAGGAGGTCGAGCTCGGTCTCGCGGACCACCTTCTCGGCCTTCTCCACGGTGTCGCAGCGATGCAGCTTCCGGGCGCCGAAGCCGTTCATGATCTGGACGAGGACGGACATGCCGAGGGGCGTTTCCTCGAGCAGGAGGATCGACACCTGCTCAAGGTTGAAACGCGCGCGCGAGTCCGTCGAGAATCCCATAGCCGCTCCGACCCCCCCGGGGACCTTCCCCGCCCGGTAAGGCGTTCCATCGGCCCTAGCAAGGGGGGATTAAGAAGTCCTTCATGCGCCCGGGGGCTTCAACCTGACGTAGACGGGATTGCCGATCAGGCGCCGCGCGCCGCCGGGTCCCACGACTTCGAACCGAAACCAGGAGGCCTTGTCCGGGGCGGCGAGCCCCTCCAGCCGGACCTCGCCGCCGGGCGGGAGGGGCATGTCGATCGCGCCGATCCCGCCGACGGCGCGGAGGCGCGCGCCCTCCCCGGCGCCGGCTGCGGTCACGGTCACGTCCAGGACTTCGCCGGGTGCGAGCGAAAGCTCCCCGCCCATGGCCGCCGACCGCCCGTCCCGCGTCCTGGCCACATAGTCCAGCCGCGCGGCGCGGTTTCCCGAGAGGTCAAGGAAGACCCGGCCGGACCGGATTCCCGCCAGGATGTCCGGCACGCCCAGGGACCTGGCGAAGACCACCGTGGCCGGGCGGCCCACCTGCGGCGACATGGGGTCCGTGCGGGTCGGGTCATGGGTGTCAGAGCCCGCGATCCCGGTGACCCGGCGTCCCTGGTCGAGCAGCCGGTTCCAGAGGGCGAGGCCGGAGAAGGCGCCGTCCATGCCGAGGGCGGGGACGCCCCCGCTGACCACCTCGAGGGCCGGAATGCGCGACCAGTCGGTCGTCGCGCTCCAGCCGCAGCCCATGCAGACTTCGCCCGAGGGCAGGCCGGGGTGGTTCGGGGCGACGAGCGCGCCCTCGCCCTCAGCCGCGTCCAGGAGCCGCGCGAGCCCGGCCGCGTCGCCCTTGCCGAGCCGGAAGTCGAGGGGCGCCCAGGTCCCGTAGACATTGGCGTGACCCTCGAAGGTCGTGACTTCCCGGGCGGGCAGCACGAGCAGGTCGTCGAAATGGGTCGAAAGCTCGGCGAGGGCGCCCGCCTGGGACGTGGTGTTGTGCTCGCTGAGGGCGATGAAGTCGAGGCCGGCCGCCCGGGCGGCCTCGAAGGTGAGGAAGGCCGGACAGGGCGCTGGCTGTCCAGTCACCGAGGGGCAGCGGCCGTCTGAATGGCCGGTGTGCAGGTGCAGGTCGCCCCGGTACCAGCCCGCGGCCTCTCGCACGGGCCGCTCAAAGGCCGGGTCGGGGCCCGTCCCCGGGCGGCGGAACCAGATGCGGACCGTGTAGCGGGCGACGGCGTCCGGACGGACGTTCGGGATCCCCAGCACGACCCGCCAGCGCCCGGGCGGCAGGGGACCTGGCAGGTAGCCGGGCGTGGCGCCGCTCTCGCCGATCTCGAATCCCGTGCGGGCGCCGCCGCTCCAGCCCCGGAAGCGCGTGGGGTCCCGCACCCCGAGGTCGAGGACCGTCTTGGTCGCCCCGCCGTCATGCGAAAGCTCGACCCGCAACCGGTCGACCCCAGCGGGGACCCGGAAGGGCAGTTCACGGAAGGTCTGGTGGTCCGGGCGGCGGACCTCGCCCCGCAGGACAAGGTCCGCCTCGCGGCCCTGGGCGAGGGCGACGCCGGACGGAAACAGGAGAAGCAGAAGGCCCAGCCAGAGCGCCGGAAGGCCTCGCAGGGCCGGGCGCCGCGGAGGGTTCCGGCGGGGTTTCATGCTGCACCCCCGGCCTGCAGCAAAGGGTGCAGCATGACTGCGGTAACTCCTTGCTGTACCGCTATTTTTCGTTCGTGAAGACGATCGTCCCGGAGGCGGCGAACATGCCGCCGACGCCATGGGCGATGCTGATCTTCGCGTCCTTCACCTGCGCGGCTGCGGTGCCCCGCATCTGCCGCACGCTCTCCTGAAGGGCGTACATGCCGTACATGCCCGAGTGCATGTAGGACAGGCCGCCGCCGTTGGTGTTCAGGGGAAGCTTGCCGCCGATGGCGGTGTTGCGCTCGCGGATGAAGTCCTTGGCCTCGCCAGGCTTGCAGAAGCCCAGGTCCTCCAGGCCGTAGAGCGGCAGGTGGGCGAAGGCGTCGTAGATCATCAGGTGATCGACGTCGGCATGGGTGATGCCGGCCTCCTCGAAGGCCTTCTTGCCGGAGATCTTGAAGGCCGTGGACGAGGTGAAGTCGTACATCTGCGAGACCAGGGGGGTCTCGACGCTCTCCCCCGTGCCCAGGATGTAGACGGGCTTCTGCGGGAAGTCCTTGGCCCGGTCGGCGCTGGTCAGGATGAGGGCGCCGCCGCCGTCGGTGACGAGGCAGCACATCAGCATCCGGAAGGGCCAGGCGATCATCGGCGAGTTCAGGACATCATTGACCGTGATCGGGTCCTTGAAGCTGGCCCGGGGGTTCAGCGCCGCCCATTCCCTCTGGACCACCGCCACGTTGGCCAGGTCCTCCTCGGTCACGCCGTAGGTCTTCATGTAGCGAAGGACCGGGACGGTGAACATGGTGGGAGGGCTGGTGACGCCATAGGGCATCTCGAACTGGCCCATCAGGCTGGAGGGTGCACGGCCGAAGCCGCCCGCGCCCACCCGGCTGCGACCGGATTCGCCATGGGTGATCAGGATGGTCTTCGCCAGGCCGGCGTTGATCGCCGCCGCCGCATGCCGGACGTGCAGCATGAAGGAGCAGCCGCCGACGCTGGTGCCGTCGGCATAGGTCGGCTTGATCCCCAGGTAGTGGGCCAGCTCCACCGGGCTGATCCCGGCGGTGGCGACGCCGTCGATGTCCGAGGGCTTCAGGCCGGCGTCCGCCATGGCGTTCAGGGCGGCGTCCGCGTGGAGGCCGATCACGGAAACGTCCGGGATCTTGCCCATCTTGGTGGTCTCGGCGGCGCCGACGACCGCAACAGAATTCTGCTTCATGGTCGTGTTCCGCCTCAGGACTTGGCCGGCTCGAAGAGCGGCAGGGAAATGTCGTCGGTCTGCTTCTCGAAGCGGACCTTCACGGGCATGTCGAGGACGAGGGCCTCGGGCGTCTGCGGGCAGCCGACGATGTTGGTCATCATCGTCGGGCCTTCGTCGAGCTTCACCACGGCGATGGCGTAGGGCTCGGTCCCCATGTCGGGGCGCGGCCGGTGGTTGATCACGTAGGACCAGAGGACCCCGCGGCCGCTGGCGGCGTAGACCTCGACCTGGCGCGAGGCGCAGGAGGGACAGAAGGCCCGAGGCGGGAAATAGGTGGTCTTGCAGTCCGTGCAGCGCTGCAGGCGAAGCTCGCCGTCGCGGCACCCCTCCCAGAAATGCCGGGTCTCCGGCGTGGGTTCAGGCAGGATTCGGGCCATCGGAAATTCGTCCCCTTGCGTCTTGGGCCAGTATTGGCGGCCAGTATTGTCGTGATGCGCCCGCCCATGGGCGGACCCCCGCGAAATGACGGGGCGCACAGGAAAGCCCAGCCGGCCCGGGATGTCGATAGCGGGTGGGAGGACGGGCCCTAGGCCAGGGCGCCGGACATCAGGCGGCGCTCGGTGGAACGGCGCAGTTCGTCCCAGATCTCCGCCTCCAGCGCCCGGGCCTCGGAAGACGGATCCCGCTCCACCGCCACATGGAGGTCGACCAGGGCGGCGCGCAGGCGCGCATTCGCGGTCGAGAGGGCCGAGATCCTCAGGTCGTCATCGACGCCGCCGGCCAGCCAGGCGTCGCGCCCGGCCCGGTCGCCGGCCCTGGCCAGCAGGGCGCGCAGGGCGCGGTTCTCCTCGACCAGCCTCTGGGCCGCCCCGTCCCAGGCCTCGGCGGCCATGCCCAGCAGGGCGGCGGAGAGCCCCAGGGCCCCGGCGCGCTCGGCGGGATCGACGTCGGGGACGGCGTTCCGGGCGACAAGACCGGCGAGTTCGGCGAGGACGGCGGGGATATCGGGCTTCACAGGCGATCCATGACCTTGAGGATGGCGCGGTCCTGGGCGTTCTGCATGCCCCAGGCGGGCAGGACCATGATGGGCTCGCGGTTGCCGCCGTCGATCCACGCCCGTGCGGAGGAAATCCAGATCGCCTGGCCCTTCACGCAGTTGAAGAGGGTCCACCAGCGCACGGCGGCGGGGTCGGCCCTGAGGCCGCTGGCGGCCTCCCAATGGGCGATGGCGACGGCGTCGGGGACGAGGCCCCCGGCCAGGTTCCGCTTGAAGTTCCAGACCGGGTTGAGGCTCCAGCCCAGGTCCTCGAGCGGGTCGCCCAGGTGCGCCATCTCCCAGTCCAGGACGCCGTGGATCCCGCCCTGGCGGTCGTAGAGGAAGTTGCCGGTCCGGAAGTCGCCGTGCACGACGCCGATCTTCTGGGCGGCCGGCGGGGGATTGGCCCTCAGCCAGCGGATCGCCGCCCGGGTAATGGGCAGGGGCTCGGCCTGGTCCTCGTCCAGGACCTTCTCCCACATGTCCAGTTCCCGGAAGGCGCAGGCCTCCGGTTCGGGCGGGGGCATGACCGCGTCGAGGCCGAGGGCGAAGGGATCCGCCCGGGCGATCTCGCCGAGGATGGTCCACTTGGTGCGGGCCAGGGCCTCGTGCGATGCGAGGTAGGACGCCGTCCAGAGAAGGGCCGGGGCCGCCTCGAAGCCGGTGATTTCCTCGGCGACGGAGAAGGGCTGGTCGAGGGCCTCGCTCCCCTCCTCCAGCCAGATCATCTCGGGCACCGGGACCTTCGAGCCGTGGAAGGCGCTGTAGGCGGCGAACTCCACCCGGCGCTCGGTGTCGATCAGGCTGGCCGGCGGATCCCGGCGCAGGATCAGCCGGCGCTCACGGCGTTCGCCCCCTTCCGTCCAGGCCAGCCGGAAGCGGTAGGTCTGGCGCGAGGCGCCGCCCGAGATCCGCGACAGGTCCCGCACCTCGACCTCCCGGGCGGCGGGCATGCGCGTCGCCGCGTAGGCCGCCAGTCGGGAGGCGAGGTCCGCCGAGGACACCGCCTCAGGCCATCTCGAAGCGGACGGGAAGTGTCTTGGGCCCGTTCACGAAGACCGCCTGGCTCATCGCCGGGGTCCCGTCGAGCTCCAGGGACTTCAGCCGCGGGATCAGCTCTTCCCAGAGGATGCGCATCTCCATCTTCGCCAGGTGCTGGCCGAGGCAGAGGTGGGCGCCGTAGCCGAAGGCCAGGTGCTTGTTCGGCGAGCGGTCCACGCGGAACTCGTGCGGGTCCGGGAAGACCTGCTCGTCCCGGTTGCCGGAGGCGTAGCAGAGCATCAGCCAGTCGCCCTTCGACATGGCCCGGCCGCCAATCTCGGTGTCGGCGGCGACCGTCCGCATGAAGGTCTTCACCGGCGTCGTCCAGCGGATGGACTCGTCCACCAGGCCGGGGATCAGCGACGGGTCCGCCTTCAGCTTGGCCAGTTCCTGGGGCCGCTCGGCCAGGGCCCAGAAGGCGCCGGCGGTGGAGGACGAGGTCGTGTCATGCCCGGCCGTCGCGACGATGATGTAGTAGCTCATCGCCTCCAGCTCGGAGATCGGCCGCCCGTCGATCTGGGCGTTGGCGATCACGCTGGCCAGGTCCTTGCGGGGGGTCGCCCGGCGGTCGGCGGACAGGGCGTTGAAATAGTTGAAGAAATCCGTGATGACGCCGAGGTCCATGCGGCGACCCTCCGCCCCCGCCGCGGCGGGAATGGACTCGGTCTCGCCGCGGGCGGCGCGGCCGAGCTCGGGATCGGCGGCGCCGAAGAGCTCCTGGGTCAGGGTCAGCATCCGCGGTTCGTCGGCCTCGGGCACGCCGAGGATCTCCATCACCACATGAAGCGGATAGTGCAGGGCGACCTCGCGGACGAAGTCGCAGCGCCCGCCCGTGGCGGCCATCTTCTCCACCGAGGCCCGGGCGATCTCGCGGATGCGGCCCTCAAGGCTGCGCAGGTTCTGCGGCATGAACCAGGCCTGGGTCAGGGCCCGGTACTTGGGGTGGTCGGGGGCGTCCATGTGGATGAGCGTCCGCAGGAGGTGCGGGCTGCCCCCCATCATCTCGCGGATGCGGGCGTCGGCCTCCTGGCTCACCAGGGTCGGGGACTTGTCGCCGTTCAGGAAGAGGTCGTTCTGGCGGCTGATCTCCAGGATGTCCGCGTGGCGCGTGACCACCCAGAAGGGATCCACCCCCGCCACCTCGGCGCGGCCGAGGGGCTGGTTGGCCCGAAGCCAGTCATAGGTCCCGAAGACCCGGCCGTCCGCATAGGCGACGGGGTCCACGAGGGTCTGGGCGTATTCGTCCGGTATCCGCACGTCGTCGCGGGCCATGCCATCCTCCGAAGGGCGCCCGCGGCGGGCGTCCGCCGGGTGTCGCCTTGGTCTGTCTCAACTGATACTGCCTGACGGAAGGCGCCCGCAAGCGGCGCTTCCAGTGCGACAGATAGGCGGGCCCCGGCCCGCAGGGGAGGGCCCATGCTGACCAAAGGCGACGATTTTCCGATCCACCAGACCCCCGAGCCGATCGCCTTCTCGGGAACCGACCGGAATTTCTACGACCGGTACTTCTTCAACGGCTACCAGCCGGACGGCGCCGAGTTCTTCGCCGTCGCCTTCGGCGTCTATCCCCACCTCAACGTCGCCGACGCCCACTTTTCGGTGATCCGGGACGGGGTGGAGCACTGCCTGCACGCCTCGCGCATCCTCAACATGGAGCGCATGGACATCTCGGCGGGCCCGATCCGGATCGAGGTGGTCGAGCCCCTCAGGGTCCTCCGCGTGGTCGTGGAGCCCAGCAACGGCATCGCCGCCGACCTGACCTTCGAGGGCCGCTCCTTCCCCATCGAGGAGCCCCGCTTCATCTACCGCAACGGGCCGCGGGCCTTCATGGACTACACCCGCCTGACGGTGAACGTGCGGGTCTCGGGGTGGATCGAGGTGGACGGGGTCCGCCGACAGCTGGCGCCGGGTTCCGTGGGCACCCGCGACCGCTCCTGGGGCGTGCGGCCCGTCGGCGCGCCCGACCCGCAGCCCATCGTGCCGAACCGCATCCCCAGCTTCTTCTGGCAGTGGACGCCCCTGAACTTCGCCGACCGGAGCGTCTTCTTCCACGTGAACGCCGACTCGGAAGGCGAACCGTGGAACACCCGGGCCGTGATCGTGCCGGACGGCGCCGGGCCGGGCGGCGGCCGGCACACGGGCGAGGCGGCCATGGAGGACGTGGTGATGATCCCCGGCACGCGGCACATCGCCTCGGCGACCCTCTCCATTCCCCTCGCCCAGGGCGCCGCCAAGGTCAGCTTCCAGCCCTTCCTGACCTTCCTGATGCGCGGGATCGGCTATGGCCACCCCGACTGGCGCCATGGCGGCTACAAGGGCGAGCTGGCGGTGGAGCGCGAGGACATCGACCTGTCCGGCGTCAACTTCCTCAGCCCCGAGAACCTGCACGTCCAGGCCCTGTCGCACGTCACCCTGGCCCTCCCGGGCGAGGCGCCCGTGCGCGGAATGGGGGTCTTCGAGCAGCTGGTCCTGGGTCCCTACCGGCCCTACGGCCTCAGCTGAGCCGCATTCGGCGCTTGCCCCGGCCCCTGCGGCCCGGGCAAGCTGCCGGGATTGTTTCCTGCGCCGGCGGACATTCGTCGCCGAGACCGAAAGTTTGATGCTTTGACCCATTCCGAGGACGCGGCCTTCGACGCCGCCCTGTCGCCCCACCTCGCCTCCGTCGAGTCCCTGGTCTCCGGCCTGGCGGACGTCGGCTACATCGCCTCCCGGCGGATCGCCACGGCCCTCTACATGGCCGTCAAGCTGCAGAAGCCGATCCTGGTGGAGGGCACGGCGGGGGTCGGCAAGACCGAGCTGGCCCTTTCCACCGCCAGCCTGCTCGGCCTGCCGCTGATCCGGATGCAGTGCTACGAGGGCCTGGACGAGTCCAAGGCCCTGTACGAGTGGAAGTACGGCAAGCAGCTCCTCTACACCCAGATCCTGAAGGACCGGATGGGCGAGGCCCTGTCCGACGCCCCCGACATGGACGCCGCCATGGACCGCCTGCACGGCATGGGGGACCTGTTCTTCTCCGAGCCCTTCCTCGAGCCGCGCCCCCTGATGAAGGCGCTGAAGGAGCGCGCCGGCTGCGTCCTGCTCATCGACGAGATCGACAAGTCGGACGAGGCCTTCGAGGCCTTCCTGCTGGAGGTCCTGTCCGCCTACCAGGTCTCCATCCCGGAGATCGGCGTGCTGAAGGCCGAGACCCCGCCCATCGTCTTCCTGACCTCGAACAATGTCCGTGACCTGGGCGACGCCCTGAAGCGGCGCTGCCTGCACCTGCACATCCCCCTGCCGGATGCGGCCCTCGAGCAGAAGATCGTCGCCAGCCGCGTGCCCGGCATCGAGGCGAAGCTGAACAACCAGCTGGTCGGCTTCGTGCAGTCCCTCCGGGGCCTCGACCTGCGCAAGTCGCCCTCGATCTCCGAGACGGTGGACTGGGCCCGGGCCCTGATCCTGCTGAACGCCGGCGCCCTTGAGGGCGAGGTGGTCCGCGACACGCTGAACGTCCTCCTGAAGTTCGAGCAGGACATCGCTGCTGTCGAGCCGCAGATCGCAGAGCTCGTCCGGCAGTCGGCGGGCTGAGGCGGTCGTGCAGGCGGCGCTCGAGGATTTCTTCCGGGCCCTGAGGGCCGCGGACGTGCGGGTCTCGCCGGCCGAGGCCATCGACGCCCACCGCACGGTGGAGGTGGTGGGCTTCTCCGACCGCGAGCTCTTCCGAGACGCCCTGTGCGCCACCCTGGCCAAGTCCGGCGAGGAGGTGGCCCGGTTCGAGAGCGTCTTCGACACCTTCTTCGACCGCCGCAGCGAAGCGGTGGCTCCGGCCCCGCCGCCGCCCTCCGGCTCGGGGGATCCCCTGGAGGGCCTGCCCCCCGAGGCGCAGGAGTCCGACCTGGCGCGCATGCTGCTGGACGGGGACGGGGCGGCCCTGGCCCAGGCCATGGAGGCCGCGGCGGAGCGCGCCGAGGTCTCGCAGATCCGCCTGTCGACCCAGAGGGCGCGCCTGACCCGGCGCCTGCTGGAGGAGATGGGCCTCTCGGAGATCGAGCGCATCCTGGCCGCCGCCCGCCGCCTGGGCGGACCCGGCGAGGCCGCCGCCGATCGCCTTGAGGCCGCCCGCAAGGCCCTGGCGGCCCAGGCCTCGGCCTATGTCGAGCGCCAGCACGAGCTCTACGCCAGCGGCAGCGGCAAGATGCTCCGCGAGGAGATGCTGGCCCGCAAGGCGCTGAACTCCGAGGGCGGCATCGACCCCGTCGACCTCGCCATGATGCAGGCCCTGGTCAAGCGCATGGCCAAGCGCCTGGCCGACCGTTACTCGCGCCGCCGCAACGTCGCCTGGACCGGACACCTGGACGTCCGCCGCACCCTGCGGAAGTCCATGGGCTACGGCGGCATGCCCTTCGACATCGTCTTCAAGACCAAGAAGGTGGACAAGCCGTCCATCGTCGCCATCTGCGACGTCTCCAAGTCGGTGGCCGCCGCCGCCCAGTTCCTCCTGACCTTCCTCTACTCACTGAACGAGGTGGTCGACCGGCTGGACGCCTTCGCCTTCTCGGGGCGGATGATCAGCGTCAACAAGGTGCTCGACGACCATCCCGTCGAGACCGCCATCCTCGAGGTCCTCAAGCAGATCGGCTTCCAGCAGACGGACTATGGCCGGGCGCTGGAGGACTTCGCCGACCAGCACCTGGACCGGATCGACCGGCACACCACGGTGATCATCCTGGGCGACGCCCGCTCGAACTACGCCAACCCCCGCCTCGACATCCTCGCCACCATCCAGCAGCGGTCCCGGGCGGTGATCTGGCTGAACCCCGAGCCCGACAGCTACTGGAGCCAGGGCGACAGCGTCATGAACCGCTACGAGCGGTTCTGCCACGTGGCCAAGACCTGCAACACGCTCGAGCAGCTCGAGCGCATCATCGAGGACGTCCTGCGCACCTACATCCCCCACTGAGGGAGGACGCCGCCGGGGTCAGCCGGCGGCGAGCAGGGCCGGGTCGACCGGGAGCCGGCGGACCCGCTTGCCGGTCGCCGCAAAGATGGCGTTGCACAGGGCCGGGGGCGCCGGCGGCAGGGCGGGCTCGCCCAGGCCGGTCGGCGGGTTGTCCGACAGGACGAAATGGACCTCGACGGGCGGGGCGTCGGCGATCCGCATCAGGCGGTAGTCGTCGAAGTTGCCCTGCACCACGGCGCCGCCCTCGAGGGTGATCGCCTGGCCGAGGGCCCCGGAAAGTCCGTCGAGCACGGAGCCCTGGACCTGGTTGATCGCCCCCGAAGGATTGACGATCTGGCGGCCGACGTCGCCCGCCACCCAGACCTTCTCGACCTTGACCTGTCCGTCCGCGGCCACCCGCACCTGCACGACCTCGGCGAAATAGCCCAGGTGGCTGAAGTGGAAGGCGACGCCCTGGCCCTGCCGCGGCTCCATCCTCGTCCGGCCCCAGCCGGAGACCTCGGCGACCTTCTTCAGGACGCCGCGCATGCGGGCGGCGTCGTAGCCGTCGCGCCCCGGGGTCCCGACCATGCCCTTGTCGCCCAGCAGCCGCAGCCGGTACTCCAGCGGATCGGCGCCGGCCGCGTGGGCCAGCTCGTCAAGGAAGCCCTGCACGGCGAAGGAGATGCCGTTCGACCCGGGCGCCCGCAGGGGACCCGTCGGCGCGGGGCTGGGCAGGATGGAGATCCCGTACCGGAAGTTCGGCGTGAACCGGGCGGGGAACTCCGTCGCCGACATGCCGGCCGACCTCGCCGGCTGCACGCCCTGGCCGGGGGTGAGGAAGTGGTCGTGCCAGGCGACGATGTTCCCGGCGGCGTCCAGGCCGCCGGCGAACATGTGCCAGCCCGCCGGCCGGTAGAAGTCGTGGCGCATGTCGTCTTCGCGGGTCCAGACCAGCTTGACCGGCGCGCCGGCCTCCCGGGCGATCCAGGCCGCCTCGACCATGTAGTCGTTGGACAGCCGCCGCCCGAAGCCGCCGCCGCTGCGGACGAGGTGGACCGTCACGTCCTCGGGCTTCAGGCCCAGGGTCTTGGCCACGAGCTGCCGGCCGGACTCCGGGTTCTGGGTCGGGGCCCAGATCTCCATCCGGCCGTCCTTGAAGTGCGCCGTGCAGTTCTGCGGCTCAAGGGGGGCGTGGGCGAGGTAGGGATAGTGGTAGGTCGCCTCGACGGTGCGCGCCGCCGACTTCAGCGCGGCGTCGACGTCGCCGTCGTGCCGCTCGATCCGGTCTACGCTCCAGCGCGCGGTGGAGGCCATGCGCGCTTCCAGGTCCTGGCTCGACAGCAGGGGACCCTCGACCGCCTTCCAGCGGATGTTCAGCTTCTCGCGGCCCTTGCGGGCCCGCCACCAGCTGTCGGCGACGACCGCGACGCCCGGCGACAGGCCGTCGGGGGCGTTGGCGCCCTGGACGATGAAGGCCTTGCGGACGCCCTTCACCGCCCGGGCGGCGTCCAGGTCGGCGGAGTCGACGCCGGCGCCGAAGACGGGCGCCTTCTCGTAGGTCGCGAACAGCATGCCCGGCAGCACGACGTCGATGCCGAACAGCGGCTTGCCGGTCACGATGGCCGGGGTGTCGACCTGGGCCATGGGCCGGCCGATGATCCGGAAGTCCTTCGGATCCTTCAGCTTGATGCTGCGGGGCTCCGGGGCCGGCAGGGCCGCGGCGGCCGTGGCGAGGGCGCCGTAGCCGGCGGAGCGGCCCGAGGCCTTGTGGACGACCTTTCCGGGTTCGGTGCTGCAGGTCGCCGGGTCCACGCCCCAGGACTTCGCCGCCGCCGCGATGAGCAGGGCCCGGGCCGTCGCCCCGACCCGCCGCAGCTCGTCCCAGTGCAGCGGGGTCGACATGGAGCCGCCGGCGAACTGGCGGCCATAGAGGGTGGGATCGGAATCGGCCTGGACCGTGCGGACCTTCGACCAGTCCGCGTCCAGCTCCTCGGCGATCATCATGGGCATGGAGGTCTTCACCCCCTGGCCGATCTCCGGGTTCTTGCTGACCACCTCGACCCAGCCGTCGGGCCGGATGCTGACATAGGTGTTGAGCCGGGCCGGCGCCGCAGGCGCCGCCTCCCCCTTGCCCGCCAGGGTGAAGCCCAGGACGAGTCCGCCGCCGCCCCCGGCGGCCAGCTGGATCACCTCGCGCCGCGAAGCGCCGGTCTGTGCGCCATCCGCCATGGTCAGGCCTCCCCGGTCTGGCCGGACGCCAGGCGCACGGCGGCGCGGATCCGGTTGTAGGTTGCGCAGCGACAGATGTTGCCGCTCATCGCCGCGTCGATTTCCTCGGCGCTGGGCTTGGGATTGGACGACAGGAGCGCCGTGGCCGACATGATCTGGCCCGGCTGGCAATAGCCGCACTGGGCGACATCCAGCTCCGCCCAGGCCTTCTGGACGCGGGCGCCGACCTCGGTGTCGCCGACGCCCTCGATGGTGGTCACCTTGCCCTTGCCCACCGCCTCCACGGGGAGCGAGCACGACCGGACGGGCGTCCCGTCGATGTGGACGGTGCAGGCGCCGCACTGGCCGATCCCGCAGCCGAACTTGGGACCAAGCACGCCCAGGGAATCCCGCAGGACCCAGAGGAGCGGGGTGTCGGGCTCGACATCCACCCGCCGGTTCCGACCATTGACGCTCAGGGTGTAGGCCATGCCCGTCCTCCGTTTGCTCCCGCCAACGGATGTAGTCGGCCCCGGGCCCGGGCGCCAGAGCGCCCCTTCAGCGGATCACGACGACGTGGTCGGGAAGCTCGTTGGGGTTGTCGCCCTCGCGGGGCGGGAAATGCTCGGCGAGGACGGCCCCGCAGATCTCCACCGCCGCCTCGAAGCCCTCCGCCGCGCGCCCCGCCTTCACGCCCCGGACCAGGTGCGACATGGCCTCGTCCCAGACCTTCGGGTCGACCCGGGAGGCCACGCCCTCGTCGGCGATGAGCTCGGCCATGTGCTCCCACTCGGACACGAAGATCAGCACGCCCGTCCGCTCGCGGGTCGCCTGGAGGTTCTTGGACAGGAACTGCTCGTAGGCCCGGCGGCGCACGCGATCACGCTTCAGGCTGGCGGGCGTCAGGAACCGGCGGACCGGCGGGAGCCAGGCCAGCATGAGGACCAGGATGAACAGGAAGACCTGCAGGAGGATGACCCCCATCACCGCCTCGCGGGCGGCGAGCCCGGCGGCGGCGCCCACCGCCGTTGCGGTCCAGCCCCCCTGGATCAGGCCCGGCACGGTGACCTGGATCCCGCCCGCCAGCAGCAGGACCGGCGCCGCCAGGGCGGCGAAGGCCGCGACGGCCAGGGGCGTCTCGCGATAGTCCCCGCTTTCGGGGGCGACGATGCAGAAGATCTCGCCACGGGTCCGGGTCTCGGCCCGGGCCACGGCGGCCTCGACGCGCTCGCGTTCGGCTTCGGTCAGCATGTCACCGGCCCCCTCACCAGCTGCCCGACGAACCGCCGCCGCCGAAGCCGCCGCCGCCGCCGCCAAATCCACCCCCGCCGAAGCCTCCGCCGCCCCAGTCGCCGCCCCGCCAGCCGCCGCCCATGGGCGGCAGGATGACCGGGCCGCCGAGGCCCGCCCGGCGGAAGGCCCGGGCCGAGCGGCCGCCGCCCCGCATCACCGAGGCGAGGACCCAGAAGATCAGGACCAGGACGATGAGGGTGACGAGGGGCGAGCCTCCGCCTTCATGCGCCGCCTCGGCGGCCTTGCGGACATTCGCCTTGGCCTCGCCCTCGGGCAGGGCGAGCTGGGCGGCCACGGCCTCTGCCCCGGCGACGATCCCCGCCTCCATGTCACCGCTGCGGAAGGCGGGCAGGATGCGGCTCTGGATGATCACCGAGCTCAGGCTGTCGGTCAGGATCGGCTCCAGGCCGTAGCCCACCTCGATCCGGACCTTGCGGTCGTTCGGCGCGACGATCAGCAGGACGCCGTCATCACGCTTGGCGTCGCCTATGCCCCAGGACCTGCCCAGCTGGTAGCCGTAGTCCTCGATGGGATAGCCCTGCAGGTCCGGGATGGTGGCGACCACCATCTGCCGGCCCGTGGACTCCTCCAGGGCCTGCAGGCGCGCGGTCAGCGACCGTTCCGCCTCGGGCGACAGGAGGTTTGCCGCATCCACGACCCGGCCTGACAGGCGCGGGAAGGTCGGGGCCGCGAAGGCGGCCCCGGCGAGGGCGACGAGGGCCAGGACCGCGACGACAAGCGGTCCCGCCCCCCGGGTCCGGGTCATTGGGCGGGCGCGGGCGCGGTCGCAGGCGCCTGCGGCGCGGGCCCGGCCGGGCTGAAGCTCACCGTCGGGGCCGCCTGGGCGGCCTCGCTCGCGGCGAACATCTGCATCGGCTTGGAGTTGCGGTGCACCACCGTCCAGAACGAGTTCGGGAAGGTCTTGAACTCGAGGTTGTAGTTGCGGACGGCCTCGTTGTAGTCGCGCCGGGCGATGGAGATGCGGTTCTCCGTCCCCTCGAGCTGGGACTGGAGGGCGAGGAAGTTCTGGTTGGACTTCAGGTCCGGATAGCGCTCCTGGATCATCATCAGCCGGCCGAGCACGCCGGACAGCTTGTCCTGGGCGGCCGAGTATTCCTGGAACTTCGCCGGGTCGGTCAGGGTCTCGGCGTCAACCTTGACCTGGGTGGCCGAGGCGCGCGCCTGGGTGACCTCGGTCAGGACGTTGCGCTCCTGGGCCGCATAGCCCTTCACGGTCTCGACCAGGTTGGGGATCAGGTCGGCGCGGCGCTGGTACTGGTTCTGGACCTCCGCCCACTGGGACTTGGCCGCCTCTTCCTTGGTCGGGATGGCGTTCACGCCGCAGGCGGCGAGGAAGAGGGGGGCGACCGCGACAAGCAGGGCGCGGGAAAGGGTCTTGCGGGAGAAGTTCACGTCGGAGGCTCCGAGTCCGTTCGCCGCAGTTGCGCGGCAAGGGCGGAAACATGGCCCCGAACGCAGGTTTCCGCAACGTCCGCTTCAGCGGAGGCGGGCGGACGCCGTCCGGGCCCTCAGGTCGCGGAACTCCGACCCCGGCCGCCAGTCCGGCCAGGTCCCCGGCCGGGCGAGGGCCCGCGTCATGTCGATGACCAGGTCGACGTCGGCGGCGGCGCCGCGCAGGTCCCAGTCCGGGCTCCAGGCGTCGCAGGTCTTGTGGTAGCAGTCGTCGGTGTAGCGGGTGACCCAGGCGTCGCCGGCCGCGCGGCCGCCCGTCACCAGGTCCGCGCCGCCGCCCAGCCCCATCAGCAACAGGGCCGGGACACCCCGGCGGGCCAGGCTGAAATGGTCGGCCCGGAAGAAGAGGGCCCTTTCCGGCCGGGCGTCCGGGGTCACCGTGCGCTTCTGCCGGCGGGCCGCCGCCGCGAGAAGATCGTCCAGCTCCGACTGCCCTGCGCCCACGAGGACCACGTCCCGCGCGGGCCCCGCGGTCTGCAGGACGTCGAGGGTCAGGTTCGCGGCCATCTTCTCGAGGGGGACCGTCGGGTGGGCGCCGAAGTGCTCGGAGCCCAGGAGTCCCCTCTCTTCCGCCGTCCAGAGGGCGAACAGGACCGAGCGGTCCGGCCGTCGCCCCGCCCGGAGCACCCTGGCCGCCTCCAGCACGCCGGCGACGCCCAGGGCGTCATCCACTGCACCGGGCCGGATGCGCCGTCCCTGGGCGTCCGGCGGACCCTCTCCGTAGGCGTCCCAGTGGGCGGCGATCATGATGCTCTCGTCCGGCCGGGTCCGGCCGGGCAGGCGGGCGATCACGTTGCGGCTCTCGAAGCGGCTGAAACTGACCCCGACCGAGGCGGAGAAGGACAGGCCGCGGAGGTCCACGGGCCGGAATCCGCTGGAGCGCGCCTGCCGCCGGAGCGCCTCCAGGTCCAGGCCGGCGGAGGCGAAGAGACGGCTGGCGGCCTCTGCGGAGAGCCATCCCTGCAGGGGCAGGCGTTCGGCGGAGGGCGTCCTGCGGGCCACGTCGTAGCCCTCGCCCGCCGAGGCCAGGACCGTCGACCATCCGTATCCGGCGCCCTCGGTCTGGTGGACGATCAGGGCCGCCACGGCGCCGCGGCGGACCGCCTCCTCGAACTTGTAGGTCCAGCGGGCGTAGTAGGTCGCCGCCCGGCCGCCGAACTTGCCGGCCACGGGGTCGCCGGCGACGGCCTCGAAGTCCGGGTCGTTGATCAGGAAGACGGCGACCTTGCCCTTCAGGTCCACGCCCTTGAAGTCGTCCCAGCCCCGTTCCGGCGCCGTCACCCCGTAGCCCACGAAGACCATCGGGGCCTTCTCGATCGCGATGCGGTCCACGGGCAGGAGGGAGATGACCGAGATGTCGCGGCCCGAGGCCAGCACGGCCTCGCCCTTCGGCCCCGAGACGGCGTAGCGGCCATCCGGCGCCAGCTGGGTGCGGACCATGGGCACGGCCTGGGTGTAGCTTCCGCCCTCGCCCGCAGGCTCCAGCCCGAGGTCGCGGAAGGCCTTCTCGAGGTAGGCGACCGTCAGGCCCTCGCCGGGGCCGCCCGGGGCGCGGCCGGCATAGGCGTCCGAGGCCAGCTCCCGGGTGATGGCCGACAGGCGCGCCGGGTCCGTGCGGTCGGCGGCGAGGGCGGGAGCCGCCGCCATCAGGGCGGCGAGAAGGGGCGGCAACAGGCGAAGGCGCATGATCATGCCCGCAAGTCTCGGGCCTGCGCCCGGGGCTGGCAAGCCGGCGTCAGGCGGAGGCCCTCGCGAGTTCCTCCTCGACCTGGCCCAGCCGGTCCTTGCCGAAGAACATCTCGCCGCCGACGAAGAAGGTCGGCACGCCGAACACGCCCCGGGCGACGGCCGCGTCGGTGTTGGCGGCGAGCTCGGCCTTGACCTCGGGGTCCTGGGTCGCCTCCAGCAGGGCGCGGGCGTCCAGCCCGGCCGCCGACAGCACGCCGGCAACGACCTCCGGGTCGTCCATCTTCAGGCCCTGCTCCCACATGGCCGACAGGACGGCGTCCCGGTAAGCGTCCTCGACCCCCGCGCGGCGCGCCGCCACCAGGCCGCGCATGATCAGCAGGGTGTTGACCGGGAAGTGCGGGTTGAAGCGATAGGCGGACAGGCCATGGCGCTTCACGAACCTCTGGGTCTCCAGGGTCTCGTAGGCCAGCTTGCCCTTGATGTGGCCGAAGGCCTGGGCCGGGGACTGGTTGCCGGTCGCCTTGAAGATCCCCCCGAGGAGGCAGGGGATGAGGTTCACCTTCGCCCCGGTCCGGGCGGCGATGCCCGGAAGGACCTTCCAGGACAGGTAGGCGTTGGGGCTGCCGAAATCGAAGATGAAATCAACGGTGCGGGTCATGGGGGCTCCCTCCTCCGGCTACCAGGTTTCCGACCAGGGCCGGAGATCCATTTCGTGGGTCCAGGCCGAGCGCGGCTGGCGGTGCAGGTTCACGTAGGCCGCGGCGACGTCGGCGGGCTTAAGGATGCTGTCCCGGGCCAGGAGATCGTCCACCTCCCCCCGCATGGAGCGGATGAAGGTCCCGTCCACGGCGCCGTCGATCACCACGTGGGCGACGTGCACGCCCTCGGGTCCGAGCTCCCGGGCCATGCTCTGGGCGAGGGCGCGCAGGCCCGCCTTGGCCGCGGCGAAGGCGGCGAAGCCCTCGCGCCCCCGGACCGAGGCGGTGGCGCCGGTGAAGATGAGGGTGCCGCGCCCGCGGGGCGCCATGATCCGGGCCGCCTCCCGGCCCGCCAGGAAACCCGCAAAACAGGCCATCTCCCAGACCTTGGTGAAGACCCGGGCCGTGGTCTCGACGATCGGGAAGCGCACGTTGGCGCCGATGTTGAAGACCACCACCTCGAGGGGGCCGACCTCGGCCTCGATCCGGTCGAAGAGGGCGATCACCTCGGACTCCTCGCGGGCGTCGCAGCCGAAGGCGTGCGCCTCGCCGCCCCCGGCCCGGATTTCCGCGGCGACGGCCTCGAGGACCTCGAGGTTCCTTGGCCGGCGGGTCATGCAGACCGTGAGGCCCTCGGCCGCGAAGGCCCGGGCGACGGCGGATCCCAGCCCGTCCCCGGCGCCGATCACGAGGCAGACGCCCTTGCGCGAAGCCATGTCGCTCCTCCCTTTCCCGACCACCTGAAAAGCACGGGCCGGAGGGGGTGGAAAGCGGATTCAGGCGGTCCGGTCGCGCTTCCCGCGCCGCCAGACCCGCCAGAGATAGGCGACGAGGAGCAGGCCCAGCAGGATCTCCGTCACCGGGTCCAGCCAGGCCGCGACCTGGTCATGGCGCGAGGCCAGGGCCGCCCCGGCCAGGGTCAGGGCGAGGGTCCAAAGGAAGGTGCCGGCGGTGGTCCAGGCCAGGAAGACGCCCCAGGGCATGCGCAGGATCCCGGCCGGAAGGGAGATCAGGGTGCGGATGCCGGGCGCGAGCCGGCCCAGGAAGACCGCCAGGCCGCCCCAGCGCCGGAAGAAGGCCTGGGCGCGGTCGAGATCGCGGACCTCGAGGGCGAGCCAGCGCCCGTGACGATCGACCCAGGACCTCAGGCCCGCCTCGGGGATGCGGCGTCCCGCCGCCTTCCACACCGTGGCCCCGGCCACCGCCCCCGCCGTCGCCGCCAGGATGACGCCGGCCAGGGGCAGGTCGCCACGGGCCGCGGCGTAGCCCGCGAGGGGCAGGATCACCTCGGAGGGGATCGGCGGGAACAGGTTCTCTGCGAACATGAGGGCGGCCACGCCCGCGAGGCCGCCGGCGGCGATGACCGCGAGAACCCATTCGACCACCGTCGCCTCCGCGTCCGCCGCATCCTGGGGACAGGTGGGGCCGGCGGCGGCGGATTCAATGCGCGGGAAGTCTATCTCAGGCGGACCGTCACGGCCTGGGCGCCCGGACGCACCTCGAAGGCGGCCCTCGACCAGGGGCCGGGGCCGAAGGCGCCCGCCGCCCCGTTGGAGGCCGACCAGCCTTCCGTGGGACGCCCCATCGCGCCGGTGTCCAGCCGGCCGTTGCCGTTGGCGTCGTGGAAGACGCGGAAGGCGTAGCGCCCGGGGGGCAGGTCGCTGATCTCGATCCGGGTCGCGGGCGCCACGGCGGGCGCCGCGAGCGTCCGGAAGGACGGGGCGCGGTCGGCGTAGGCCGCCTCCGAGGCGGCCAGGGCCAGCCGGATCGCGCCGCCCGGGCGCGCCACGCCCTCGACGATCACGGTGAGGCTGGCCGCCGACGCCGCGGCGGGGACGGCGAAGGCGCAGAGGCCGGCGGCCAGGGCGATGCTGGTCCTGTTCATGGAAGGCTCCTCTTGCTGGACGCCCTTCCCCTGCCGGGGTCCTGGGCGGCCTGCAGCCCTCGATTCGCCGGTGACCGGATCACCTTCGCGGACCGCAGGCGACCGCCGTTCACGCTTCGCGGATGGCGGCGGGGCCGAGGGTGACGGGCCTGGCGGGCGGCGGCGGGCGATGGCGGATCGGCTCGCCCTTCAGCCACATCCAAAGGGCTTCCCAGTGGATGGCCGCCAGGACGCCCAGGCTGGTCATGGGCCGGGCGAGCCAGGCCGACAGGAGGTTGGCGTCGGTGATCTCGCGCCGCTCGCCGGCGAAGGCGGCCGCCAGCACGGGACCTTCGTCGTCGGAGACGTCGATCGAGACCGAGACCCGCTCGCCGGGCGGGCGGATGCGGAAGGCGTAGCGCAGGTCCATGTCCATGAAGGGCGAGACGTAGAAACCCTTGTCGATGGCCTGGGACAGGACCTCGCCGCTGTCGGCCTCCGGGGCGGCGGGGATCAGGTAGCTGTGGCTCTCGCCGAAGGTGTTGTTGACCTCGTAGAGCACCGCCGAGAGGGCGCCGTCCCGGCGGTGGAGGAACCAGACCGTCAGGGGATTGAAGGTCCCGCCCAGGATCCTCGGCATGGCGAGGAGGCGGACCGGGCCGCCGCCCTCCAGGCCGGCCGCCTCGAGGATGGCCTGGACCTGGCCGCGCAGGTCGCGACCGCTGTGGTCCAGATGGTCCCTCGGGGAAAAGCCGGTCAGGGCGAACCGGCCTACGGCGAACCGCTTCAGGCGGGCGTCGAGCGCCTCCAGCTCGTCCAGGTCGAGCAGCAGCATGAAGATCCTGTAGCGCAGCCTGTGGGGCCGCGGCCGCAGGCGGGCGTGGGTGACGACCCCGGCGTAGATGCCCGAGGCGGTCATGGCGCTCAGTTCCCGCCCGCCGTGGCGGGCAGGTGGATCCGGCCGGACTCGTCCGGCACGCTCCAGGGACGGCGCGGCGCGCCCATGTCCTCGGCGACGGCCAGTCCGGACTGCAGGGCGTCCTCGTGGAAGCCGTGCCCGAAGTAGGAGCCGCAGAACCAGGTCCGGCGTGCGCCCTGCAGCGACCAGAGGCGGGCCTGGGCCGCGATCGCCGCCCCGTCGTAGAGCGGATGCTCGTAGGGAATCTCCGCCACCAGGTCCCGGGGCTGGAAACCGTCCGGCGGGTTGAGGGTGACGAAGAGGTCCCCGGCGCCCTTCAGGCTCTGGAGGTAGGTCATCCAGTAGGTCACCGGTCCCTCGCCCGGCCGGTCGCTGAACCCGATGTGGTTCCAGGCGGTCCAGGCGGCGCGCCGCCGGGGCATGAGGGCCGGGTCCCGGTGCAGCATCACGCGGTTGCGGGCGTACCGGAAGGCGCCCAGCAGGTCGGTCTCCTCCGGGGTGGGGTCCTCCAGCAGGGACAGGGCCGTGTCGCCGTGGACCGCCAGGACGGCCTGGTCGAACTCCAGGGTCGCGCCGTCGGCCAGGCGGACCCGGACCCCGGCCTCGCTCCGGGAAATCCCCGCGACCCGCGCGCCCGTCCGGATGTCGGCCCGGATCTCGGGGACCAGGCGGCGCACATAGGCGCGGCTGCCGTCCGTCACGGTCCGCCAGAGGCCCCGGCCGGTCACGGTCATCATCCCGTGGTTCAGGAAGAAACGGATGAGGGAGGCGGCCGGATAGTCCCCGATCCGGTCGAGGGGGGTCGACCAGATGGCCGCGGCCATGGGCAGCAGGTGGTCGTCCCGGAAGGCGGCCCCGTAGCGCCCCGCCTGCAGGTAGGCGTCGAGCGAGGTCCCCGTCCCTTCCAGGCGCTTCAGGTCATCGGGCGCACGCCGGTAGAACCTCAGGATGTCGGCGATCATCCGCCAGAAGCGTGGGCGCAGGAGGTTCCGCTTCTGCGCCAGCAACTTGGTGCTGGAATACTCCAGCGCGCCGCCGTCCAGCGAGACGCCGAACGACATGTCGGTCTCGGTCGTCTCAACGCCGATGTGCCGGAACAGCGCCGTCAGGTTGGGATAGTTCGGCTCGTTGTAGACGATGAAGCCGGTGTCCACGGGCGTCTCGCCGCCGGGGCCGGGCGCGTCGAGGGTGTTGGCGTGGCCGCCCAGCCTGCCGTCGGCCTCCAGGACGGTCACGTCGGCGACCTCTCCCAGGCGCCAGGCGGCGGAAAGCCCCGCGATCCCGGCGCCGATCACGACGATCCGGCGGGCGGGAGCGGAAGAGGACGCGACCTCGGGCAAGGGAGACTCCTGGGGACCTGGCCGCAGCGCGCGGCCGCTCCATTGACCCCAGAGCCCCCGGGGATGCAAGGGGCCCGGCTCGCCGGGGGACTCGCCGCCGGGCCCAGACTGGTGCAGCCTGCGATCCTCGCAAGCAATGGAGGCATCGGCATGCGTTGGATCCTGACCTGGCTGGGCGTCGGCGGCGCCTTCGGCGTCCTGGATGCGCTCTGGCTGACCCAGATGTTCGAGCGGCTCTACAAGCCGGCCCTCGGGCCGCTGCTGGGGCCCGGCCTGAGGCTCGAGGCGGCGGGCGCCTTCTACCTGATGTATGTGACCGGCCTTGTCCTGCTGGCCGTTCGCCCGACGGTGCTGGCCGGGGGCGGTCCGGCCGCCGCCGCCCGGAGGGGCGCGGCCCTCGGGGCCTTCGCCTACGCCACCTACGACCTGACCAACCAGGCCACCCTCGCGGTCTGGCCGGTCCATGTGAGCGTCATCGACATCGCCTGGGGGACCTTCGCCTCGGCGGTCGCCTCGGCCGCCGGCGCCCTGGCCTGGAGCCGGGCCGCGCCCCGGGGCGCCTGACCCGGCGCCCGTCGGCCCCGGACGGTTGTCGGGGCGGCCGGGGGCTGTCTATTGTGGCGGGGCAGGTCGGGAACATCCCGGTCCGGGGTCTATTGCGGCCCCGTTCGCCTCGCCGGCGCCTGGTCGATTGAGATCTGTGTTTGGGGCGTACGCCGGAGAATGCGGCGCTCCCGGGAGGAATTTGAATGAACGATTTGCTGGACCCCGGGTTCATGGCGCGCCTCGAGGCCGCCGGCCAGGTGGGGATGACCACCGCCTGCTGGGCCGGACGTCATCCGGACAAGGTCGCCGTCTATGATCCGGACGGCACGGCCCACACCTTCGCCAAGGTCAACGCCAACGCCAACAAGCTGGCCCGGCTGCTGCGCGCCCGCGGCCTGAAGGCCGGCGACTCCCTGGCCCTGGTCTGCTCGAACCGGGTCGAGTTCGTCGAGGCCCTGGCCGCCACCCTGCGCTCGGGAATCCGCATCACCCCGGTCAACTGGCACCTGACCGCCGACGAGATCGCCTACATCATCAAGGACTGCGAGGCGAAGGCCCTGGTCGGCGACGCCCGCGTCGCCGCGGTCGGACCCGCCGCCGCCGAATGCCCGGACCTGCTGGTCAGGCTGGCCGTCGACGGGGCCATCGACGGCTTCGAGGACTACCAGTCCGCCCTCGACGCCTTCGACGGCGGCGACATCGACGACCCGGTCCTCGGCAACGCCATGATGTACACCTCGGGCACCACCGGGCGGCCCAAGGGCGTGCACCGCCCCAATCCCGTCGCGACCCCGCCGGCCATGTACCTGATGCGCGGCTACGACAGCGAGAGCTCGGTCCAGCTCTGCGCCGGCCCCGCCTACCACGCCGCGCCCCTGGCCTTCGACGTCCGCGCCGCCATGGGCGCCGGCGCGCCCCTGGTCTTCATCGACAAGTGGGACTCCGAGCACGTCCTCAAGACGATCCACGAGCGCCGGGTGACGCACCTGCACCTCGTGCCCATCATGTTCCAGAGGCTCCTGGCCCTGCCCGCAGAGGTCAAGGCGCGCTACCCGGTCGACCATGTCCAGTACATCGTCCACGGCGCCGCGCCCTGCCCGCCCGAGGTCAAGCAGGCCATGATCGAATGGTTCGGCCCCATCCTGTCCGAGTACTATGCGGGCTCGGAGGGCGGCGCCGGCTTCACCATCGACTCGCATGAGTGGCTGAAGAAGCCCGGCAGCGTCGGCAAGCGCCCCACCCTGCTGCAGGTCCGGATCCTCGACGAGAACAACAGGGACCTGCCCAACGGCCAGGCCGGGACCATCTACCACCAGCTGCCCCCGGGCGGCGGCTTCAGCTACTACAAGGACGAGGCCAAGACCAACGCCAGCCGGGTGGACGGTTTCTTCACCATGGGCGACGTCGGCTACTTCGACGAGGACGACTACCTCTTCCTCACCGGCCGCAGCGCCGAGACCATCATTTCCGGCGGCGTGAACATCTACCCGCAGGAAGTGGACAACGAGCTGATCAAGCACGAGGCCGTGGCCGACTCCGCCACCGTGGGCGTCCCGCACGACGAATGGGGCGAGCAGGTGAAGGCGGTGATCATGCTGAAGCCGGGCTATGCGCCCTCCGAGGCCCTTGCCCAGGAGATCCTCGACTTCGGCCGGCGCAGCCTGCCCTCGTTCAAGGTCCCGCGCAGCCTCGACTTCGTCACCGACCTTCCCCGGTCGGCGGCGGGCAAGATCCAGCGCAACAAGGTCCGCGCCCCCTACTGGGAAGGCCGCGCCAAGCAGATCTGAGTCGGTCCCGCTAGAGCCCCACGGCCTTGAGGGCGACATCGAGGGCGCCCTCAAGGCCCCTTCGCGGGCCTCCCCGGCCGCTGCCCAGGGGCGCTTCTTCGACGATCAGGACGCCGCCGCCGGCGTCCACGCGGTCCTTGAACAGGGCCTCCCGGCCCAGGAAGTAGGGCCAGAAGGTCTCGGTTCGCGCGACGGTGTAGGCAAGGTCGGGGCTGAAGCCGACAAGCTGGTCCTGTCCAAAGAGACGCCCAGACTCAGCGCGTTCGACCCGGATGCCGCGACCGCCCTTCAAGACCAGCAGGCAGGGGCCATGGAACATCAGGTAGCGAAGCTGCAGGGTCAGCCAGGCATGCAGTGAGAAGAGGCGCCAGTGGCTTGTGATCCGCAGGCGTCGGTCCGTCTTTTTGACGACTGCGACAAGGGCCCGGGGGTGCAGGACGCAAGCGCCGCGATGCGTGAGATCAAGCACCGCGACTTCGGCGAGGGGATCCCGGACGGCCGAGATGGTCGTGGTCTCCCCTTCACCGACGATCCGGGTGAGAAAGGAAAGGCCGCTGGCGAGGCTGCTCAAGGGATGGCGCCAGTCCAGGAGCGCCCGCGTGCGCTTGTGGCCCTTTGTCGAGGTGGACTGGAGGAAACCCTGGCGAACGAGCAGTTCCTCATCGACTTCCAAAGTGACGGGCACAGAGGTCGCTGAAGCCTGGATGAGGCTGGGGTAGGAGACTTCTGCGCCGGGGCGCAGGTCTATGGGCGGCCTACGCTGCGCAAGCGGGGCGAGGATGAAGTAGAGTACGAACCTTATCACGAGCGGGGGGGCGAGAATGCCCGCCACCAAGAGAGCTGCCGTGACCAGGATGCTGCTGAGGGTCGGTGTAAGGTTCAGCGTCACGTCTGTGATCGGAGCTTTCGCCCTTTCGGACGCGTCACGGTAGGCCGCGTCGGCGGTCGCAAGCGCATCCTTGGCCTGCCGAATGTGGCTGATCGCTGCATTGTAGGCCGTGAGGACTTCCTGGGAGCGTCGACAGCTGTCGTTGGCCGCCTTTTGAAGCCGCGCTTCATCGTGGAAGACGAGATTCCTCGCGACCTTTTCGAGTACAAGCTGTGACTGGAACGACTTCAAGTCCCGTTGCGCTTGGTCACAGGCGCGAATGGCGGCCTCAAGGGGTTGAGCAGATGTATTTTGAAATTTCTGGAGAGCTTCTGCCTCTTTGTTCCGGTTCTTCGCAGCTTCCAGCAGGATGATCTCACCGTCGACGACTGCAAGCTGCAGTTCGAGGTTCTTGCGGGAAAGTATCTCACGGGGGCTGACCGAAGCGAGGAGGCCTTGGGGGGCCTGCAATTTCTCGCTCAACGCCTCCCGCTCTGCGTGCGCTGAAGCCAGCATCCCCGCCACTTCACTGGAAGAGGCTCGGGAGATTCGAGCATGAAGTTGCTCCGCCTTGGCGATGGCTGCATTTCGATCCTGGGCGAACTGGTCAGCAAGCGCCTTGGGCGACATCAATTCCCGCGCCAGGCCGTCATGGCCGATCCGGTCGAGGACTTTCGGGAGAGCCAGGGTCCCAATGGTCAGGGCCAAGACCAACAAGACATAGAGCAAGGCCTTGCCTAAGACCCACTTGAAGACTGATTTCACTGGAACACTCCCCGCCACCTGAAACTCTACTGGAGGAATTTTGTCGGGAGCGCCAGACCGACCCATGCTCATCTCGACGCAGAGGGATGGTACTTCAGTCTGATGCGTAACCAGGCGACCCCGCCCGGGCGCCGAAACGATGCGAAAACAAGCGTGTCTGGCGGTTGCGGGCGGGCGCCCT
>JAPOKE010000210.1 GCA_029977805.1 Phenylobacterium parvum
GGAATACCTCGGCCGACTTTCTCATGAGGGTTTGCAGCGCCGTTTTCCCAAATGGAACGACCAGCAGTTGGAACCCTATCGCCAGCGGCTAGAGTTTGAGCTGAATACCATCAACCAGATGGGTTTTCCCGGCTATTTCCTGGTGGTCATGGACTTCATCCGCTGGGCCAAGGAGCAGGATATCCCGGTCGGCCCCGGTAGAGGCTCGGGTGCCGGGTCTCTGGTGGCTTATGCATTGGAGATCACCGACCTTGACCCGATTGAATACGATCTGCTTTTTGAGCGCTTCCTGAACCCCGAGCGGGTCTCGATGCCCGACTTCGACGTGGATTTTTGCATGGAGCGCCGCGACGAAGTCATTGAGTATGTGGCGCAGACTTATGGCCGTCAGGCGGTGTCGCAGATCATTACTTTCGGCACGATGGCCGCCAAGGCGGTGGTGCGTGATGTGGCGCGGGTACAGGGTAAGCCTTACGGGCTGGCAGACCGCATGTCCAAGCTGATCCCGTTCGAGGTGGGGATGACCCTGTCCAAGGCGCTCTAGCAGGAGGAGCAGCTGGTACAGCTCCTTGAAGAGGACAGCTCGGCGCAAGAAATCTGGGA
>JAPOKE010000211.1 GCA_029977805.1 Phenylobacterium parvum
CAATTGCTCCCCCAAGGGGGAGCTCCGGGCGAAGCCCGGTGAGGGGGTCAACGGCGCCTCGGAAAGCCTTCGGGGATTCGGCCCCCTAGCCCTGGCTCACGTCTTCCCCGGTCCTGCGCGTGGCGGACTCAGCCGTGGCGGAGGCGCTGGCGAGGACGCGCAGCATCTCGGTGGAGAAGAGCGAGCCGCCCAGCCGGCCGCCGAGGTCCGAGCCCCCGTCGCCGCCAAGCGCCGTCCCGTCGTCCCGGCCGCCGAGGATCAGGGCCATCAGCGCCTGCTGCTCGCGGCGGATCTCTTCCTTCCGGTCGTCGGCGTACTGGATGTAGCCGGCCTGCTGGGTCTGGACCGGCATGACGGTGATGCCGCCCGTGCGCACGAGGTCGGCGTAGACCTCCTTCACGGTGGCGGGCCGTCCCCCCTTGTAGAAGATGGTCGGGTTGGCCCTGGCCGCATCCGGGAAGAAGGCCGCCGCCGGGGCCATGGGCTGGCTCTCCAGGGTCTCGATGAGCCGTGCGGAGCCCGCCGGTCCCAGGAAGTGGGCGACGTAGAGCTCCCCGGCGTTGGGGTCCCGCCCGATCCGCCCCTTCAGGTAGG
>JAPOKE010000212.1 GCA_029977805.1 Phenylobacterium parvum
GAGCGCGCCCGCGCGGCAGTAGCTCAGGGGGTCGTCGGGGGAGACGCCCACGAACTCCTTGGCGCGCGCGTAGCCGAAAAACAGCGTCGCGCGGAAAAACATCTGCCCCGCCAGGGGGGAAGTCACGCCCTTGTAGAGCCCGGCGAAGCCCTCTGCCTTGACCACCTTGCTCGCCGCGTCCAGTGGACCCGTGTAGATCGGGTTGTTCGCGGGCTGCGTCTGCAGCAGCACCTTCACGGTGTCGAACGGGTGGCCGACGAGGGTGACGGTGATGCCGCCGCACGTGCCGGCGAAGACGTCCTTGGCGGAGCGGACGAGCGCGGACTGGGGCTCCGCGGCGGCGGAGGCGACGAAGAAGCTCGAGGCGCGGCGCGCGGCGGCGGCGGCGGCGTCGGGCGCCGCCGAGGCGGAGGCTGAGAAGGCGCGCGTCGAGGCCAAGTTCGAGGAGGCGGTGGCGAACGCCGTCGCTCAGAAAGCCCTCGAGCTCGAGGAGCTCCACGCGCTCGCGATGCAGACGCTCGAGGCGGAGCACAAGACGGCGCTCATCGCCGCCAAGGCGGCGAGCGCGGGGGAGGCTGGCGCGGACGCGTCGCC
>JAPOKE010000213.1 GCA_029977805.1 Phenylobacterium parvum
CCTGGCAATAAGATAAGACAACATGAACAACGGCCGTTGCGCCTTCCAACTCGGCTTTCGCACTCGTCGCAGGGGTAGCCGTAGTGGGGTGGAGCGAGGTCGATGGGCCGGCCGAGCTGTATGTGGTGGCAGAGCGCGTCGCCCGACCACCACAGCCCGCCGAGCCCGTGATTCGCGTCGGCGCGCTGCAGGCGGATCCATTCCGAGCGGACGCGGGCCTTGGGGAGGAAGGCGCCGCCCTCCGCCGTCGCGTCCGGATCCCGAACCGTGAGCACGAGCGCGTACGCGTCGCGCCGGCGGTAGGGGATGGTCGAGGGCGCGTCGATCAGGAGCGCCAGCCGCGACCCGTCGGCGGAGGCGGCGCCGGAGAGGAGGGCCCACCGCGACTGGACCGGGCCGGCCGCGGCGCCGCCCATCTCGCGGATGGCGCTCGCGATCTCGAGCAGGTGCGGCGCGAGGTGCGGCAGCAGGTCGATCGCGAGCGGGCTGTCCATTTCCGAGTCGCCGCGCCACACCGCTCGCTGCTTGGCGCGAACGACCTCGATCCAGTGGCGGCGCTGGAACGGCGCGTCGGTGCGGTCTGCGACGCAG
>JAPOKE010000214.1 GCA_029977805.1 Phenylobacterium parvum
ATAAGGTTTAGTAAAGCATAATTAGTATGCGTTTATTGTAATGAATTAAACTAAACTTAATTATATAATAGACATATTATTTAATAGTGAGTGTTCTACTTGCTTGTCATAGTGACCCGATAAATTTTATTGATAAAGTTATCGATTAACGAATAAAAGGTACGCCGGGGATAACAGGCTAATGACTCTTAAGAGTTCCCATCGACAGAATTGATTGGCACCTCGATGTCGGCTCACCATATCCTGGTTGAGAATAATCTTCCAAGGGTCGGTCTGTTCTACCGTTAAAATGGTACGTGAGCTGGGTTCAGAACGTCGTGAGACAGTTTGGTCCCTATCTGCTGTTAAAATGAAAAATATTAAGACCTTGCCTTAGTACGAGAGGACTGGGATAGAGTAACCTATGGTTAGACAATTATTAGATAACTAGTATGTTGTAAAGCTATGTTACAAGCAGATAATTACTGAATTACCTATCAAGTAAGAAGCTGACTTATTTATTTTTCCTATAAGTAATTTGAAGACTACAAATTAGAGTGTAGATTAGTTGAAATAGGCGAGAGTTTTAGAGACTAAGCTAACACTACAC
>JAPOKE010000215.1 GCA_029977805.1 Phenylobacterium parvum
GCTCTACCGCGCCACCGAGGCCCTGTTCCGGGGCGGCCGCGGGGCGGAGGACGCCGCCGCCATCCGTCGTTACCACGAGAACGCCGCCTACGACGCCCGGATGCGCCTGGCCCAGTCCAGCCCGGCCCTGACCGAATGGGCCCAGTCCATGGAGGACGCCTACTTCACGGCCTTCACCGACGACGAGGTCCGCGCCCACGGCGCCATGGTCCGCCGGGCGTCCGAGAGCGGGTCGGCCACCGCCTGCCGGATCCGGGCCGACATGAACGCCGCCGAGGTCTCGGTGGCGGCCACCGACCGTCCGCGCCTCTTCGCCGACTTGGCCGCCGCCCTGAACCTGGCCGGCGCCAACGTCCTCGGCGCCCGGGTCCACACCTCCCGGCGGGGCGAGGCCCTGGACGTCTTCTTCGTCCAGGACGCCTCGGGCGCCGCCTTCGGGGCCGACAATCCCCGCGCCCTCGACCGCCTCATGACCCTCCTGGAGGCCGCCGGACGGGGCGAGGCCCTGAAGCGCGACGGCCGTCCCGCCACGGAGCTTGGGCGCGCCGCGGCCTTCGCCATCACGCCCACCGTCATGCTCGACAACGAC
>JAPOKE010000216.1 GCA_029977805.1 Phenylobacterium parvum
CGCGCTCCACTTGGAGGGACAGGCCCTTTTCCTCGGCCTTGTCCGTCCAGAGCCGGACGGCGTCGTCCAGGAGGCCGGCGAGATCGGTGTCGCCCTTCTCGATGGTGAGGGTCCCGCTCTCGATCTTGGCGGCGTCGAGGATGTCGTTGACCAGGGCCCGCATGGTCTCGCCGGCGCCATGCATCAGGGTCACGCGGTCGCGGACCTCCGGTGAAATGCGCGGATCGGCGAGCAGGACCTGGGTCACGCCCAGGATGCCGTTGAGGGGCGTGCGGATCTCATGGCTGGTTGTGGCCAGGAACTCGCTCTTGGCCTTGAGGGCCCGCTCCAGGGACTCGTTGGCGTCATTGAGCCGGGTGTTCGCCGCCTCGATCCGCCGGCTGCTGCGCCGCAGGGACAGGAAGTTGAAGCCCATGAGCCCGGCCGTCAGGACCGAGCCGCCCAGGAGGATGAGGGTGATCCGGTTGCGGGACCGTGCGAGTTCGGCGTCCTTCTGCAGCTGGTCAGCCTTGAGCCGGGCGATCCGCAGGTCCTGGTTGGCAAAGTCGAACTGGGCGGCCATGAGGGCCGAATTTGTGTTGACCAT
>JAPOKE010000217.1 GCA_029977805.1 Phenylobacterium parvum
GTGTTCGACGAAGCCTCGACTCCGCCGCGTCCAGTTGCACGCGGAGCTTCGCGGCGTCAGCCTCGAGCTGCGCCTCCCTGACGCGGCGGCGCACGAGCTCCTCGAGGAGTTCGGCGGGCGCGCCGGCGACGACGATCGAGGCGGACCCGGATCCGCCGGGCGACGCCGGATCTTTTTCCTCGGCCGACTCCGATCCGTCGTCGGCGGCGTCGCTGGGGAAAGATTCGGGATCGCCGTCGTCGTCGGCGGCGTCCTCCGGGGGGGAGGCGACGCCGACGCTCGCGCGGGACTCCGCCGCCGCGGAGTCCGAGCGAACGACGGCGATCCGCGCGTTCTCTCCGCCGTCGCCGCCGCCCCCGGCGACGCGAACGACCACGACCACGAGTCGAACCTTCGCCGTCGACGCCGTCGACGCCGCCGACGCCGCCGCCTTGGTGGCGGACCTCGTCGTCGCACGCGCCGACGCGGATCTCGCGGATGTCCTCTCGACGTCGCTGACTGTCGCGATCGCGGTCGAGGAGGCCGGCGCGCGTGAAGCGGGAGGCGTTGGGGACGGCGAGCGGACGGCGGTGCTGTGCGAGCTGGT
>JAPOKE010000218.1 GCA_029977805.1 Phenylobacterium parvum
AGCACGGCGACTTTGTCAAACGAATTCGTCAAACGACCCGTCTCGCCGCGCGCCGCGACGCGCACGCCGGGCGCCGCGAGCAGGGGCGTGCTCCTGTCCAGCCACCGCGGCGTGGACTCGGGCGTGTTGAGTAAAACGCGCGCGATCTTCGCGACGGAGATGGCGTGCGGGTAATACAGCACACCGGGAGACGACATCTCGTCGCGGCGGAGTGGATCCGGCGCGCCCGACGCGTCGGGGAACCACGTCGCCACCGGGACGCTCTGGCCCGAGCCCGGGATGGCGACGCGCGCGTCCTCGAACACCACGCGGTGTATCGCCGCGCCGCTCCGCGCGAACGCGGGCGACGAGGCGGGCGAA
>JAPOKE010000219.1 GCA_029977805.1 Phenylobacterium parvum
GCCAGCACCATCCATGTAGACAACAGCGCCAGGGGCAGGCTGTTCGCCATCAGGATTCTTATGAAACGGTAAAGCACGAGAGCGACCGCGAATGATGGCGTCGCTGACGGGAACGCTAGTGAGCGATGCCTCGGCGGGAAGCCCGTGTCCAGTGATTGAATCGAGGCAGCGGCGCCACTGATCGAGATACGGAAAGCCGAGTCGGTGGTATAGCGTCGACTGAGCGAGTCCAGGGCCATGATGAAAGGCGGTGGCGGCGATGGCAGCCATACTGCGGATGAGCCCATGCGGTGACGGTCGGCCAGCGCGCACAAAGGCGATGGGTATGCGAAACCCAGCTCCATCGTCAATGATGGGAATCTTCGGGCGCCCAGGGCAACTGATGGCGGGGTTGGACGAATCAAAATCGTGTCGAAATCCAAACATATTGCGCATCGTCCGGGTCGAGTAGAGCACGGCGTCGCAATTAGGCATTACGAGCACATGAGGTATTTCGTAGCATATCCAGCCAACGGTACCACCATGATAAAGCCAAATGAGAGCGGTGCCGATGGCCTTAACATAGGAGGGGCCGTTGGC
>JAPOKE010000021.1 GCA_029977805.1 Phenylobacterium parvum
AGCCAAGCGTGCGAAAACGGATTGACCGCATCATCGGCTCTTCACCCTCCTTGAGCGGGAAACGGTCGTCATCGACCATAATCAGCATCCCATCACGGTCTACGGTCGGGCGCATGGCCGCAAAATAGAGTGGAACTATGGGGATGTTTTCTACTTGAATATATTGCCAGACATCCAGCTCGGTCCAGTTGGAGATCGGGAAGACCCGGATCGACTCCCCGGCGTTCTTGCGGGTGTTGTAGAGCCGCCAGAGCTCCGGCCTCTGGTTCTTGGGATCCCAGCGGTGCTGGGCCGAGCGGAAGGAGAAGATCCGTTCCTTGGCCCGGCTCTTCTCCTCGTCGCGGCGCGCCCCGCCGAAGGCGGCGTCAAAGCCGTGGAGGTCGAGGGCCTGCTTCAGCCCCTCGGTCTTCCAGATGTCGGTATGCACGGCGGAGCCGTGGTCAAAGGGATTGATGCCCTTCTCCAGCGCCTCGGGGTTGCGGTGGACGATGAGGTCGAAGCCGAGTTCCCGGGCCATCCGCTCCCGCATCTCGTACATGGCCCGGAACTTCCAGGTCGTGTCCACGTGCAGGAGGGGAAAGGGCGGCCGTCCGGGCCAGAACGCCTTGGCCGCCAGGTGCAGCATGACCGCCGAGTCCTTGCCGACGGAATAGAGCATGACCGGCCGCTCCGCCTCGGCGACGACCTCCCTGAGGATGTGGATGGCCTCGGCCTCCAGCCTCTGCAGGTGGGTCAGGGTCGCCCTGTCCGCCGTCACCGTCATTCGACCGCCTCTTCAACCACGCCCCGGGGGACGCAACCCGCCATATAGGCCATTCGACGGCCGGTTACCCCACCGCAGCGCCGGGGCGCAGGCCAATTCTTCTGGCGCCCGGCCAAGAAATCCTCCGCCGCCGGCGCCTCTTTCCGCAGGGGCCTGATCGGCCTATGCCTTCTGGAAAGTGGAGGAGACCTGCCCATGAGCATTGCGGATTTCGGGAACTTTGTCGTTGTGATTACCGGCGCCTCCACGGGGCTGGGGCGCGCACTGGCGGTGGAGACCGCCCGCCGCGGGGCCTCCGACGTGGTGATCAACTACGCGCGCAGCGCCGAGGAGGCCGAGGTGACCGCCGGGCTTGTCCGCGCCGAGGGCGCCCGGGCCATCCTGGTGCAGGGCGATGTCTCCAAGGACGCGGATTGCCGGGCCATCGCCGCCGCAGCAGCGCCCCTGGGCCGGATCGACGCCCTCTTCAACAACGCCGGCGTGACCAAGTTCGCCCAGAACCACGCGGACCTCGAAGCCGTCTCCGCCGAGGACTTCCTGCACCTCTACGGCGTCAATGTGGTGGGGGCCTTCCAGATGGTCCGCGCCGCGAGAAGCCTTCTCGAAGCCGCGCCCCAGCCGGGTGCGGTGGTCAACACGTCCTCGATCGCCGGCGTGGCGGGCATCGGCTCCTCCGTGCCCTACGCGGCGTCCAAGGGGGCCATGAACACGCTGACCATTTCCCTCGCCCGCGCCTTGGCCCCGAAGATCCGGGTCAACGCCGTCTGTCCGGGCTTCATCGACACGCCCTGGTTCGGCAAGGGGATGTCCGAGGAGCGCGTGGCGAAGCTGCGCGAGGGTTCGGCGGCGGCGACCCCGCTGAAGGTGGCCTCCAGTGCTGACGACATCGCCGCGGCGGCGGCCTTCCTGGCCTCCCGCCAGTCCCGGCACGTGACCGGAGAGACCCTGCTCGTGGACGCCGGATCCCATCTCGGGTTCGCGCCCCTCGGCATGCGCTGAGCCCGGTTCACCCCCCGTTAATCTCGTTGGGCGCTTCTTGCGGGCCTTGATCCCTGGTCGAGGCGCCCGAAAAAGCGGCGCCCGACACCGGTGTCGCCCGGTTTAGCATCACTCCGGCAGGGTCCTCCCCGGCCGGCGGGGGGGCATCTGGCGACGCGGGGGATCCGGGAGGATGTTCCGGGCACAGGGTCAGGCCTGATAATCAAGGGGATTGCAAACCATGAAGTCGTTCAAGCTCGCGGCCTTCGCCGCCACCGCCGCCCTCGCCCTCGGCACGGCGGCCCAGGCGCAGGACAAGCCTGAGTTCTCGTTCAACGTCGGCGCGGCGTCCGACTACGTGTTCCGCGGCTTCAGCCAGACGGACAGCGGCCCGCAGGTCTACGGCGGCGCGGACATGAGCATCGGCATCTTCTACGCCGGGACCTGGCTGTCCAACGTGGACTTCGGTGACTCCACGGACATGGAGTACGACCTGTATGCGGGCTTCAAGCCCACCGTCGGTCCCGTGTCCCTCGACGTGGGCATCGTCCGCTATGGCTACACCAACCAGTCCGACGGCGCCGACCTCGACTTCTGGGAAGGCAAGGTCGCCGGCTCGATCCCGGCCGGCAAGGGCACCGTCGGTGCGGCCGTCTACTACACCCCCGAGAACTTCAACCAGACCGGCAAGGCCACCTATGTCGAGCTGAACGGCTCCATGCCCGTGACCGACAAGCTGTCGGTTTCCGGCGCCGTCGGCCACCAGTCCCTCGAGGGCCCGCTGGACTACGAGACCTGGAACCTCGGCGTCGGCTACGCCATCAACGACGTGTTCGGCATCGACCTGCGTTACTGGGACACCAATGTCGACAAGGCTGACGACCCCTTCAAGGTGTCCTCGGGCCGCGTCGTCGTGGGTCTGAAGGCCGCCTTCTGATCCCTCGACCCTCCTGAAACCCACAGGAAAGCCGTCGACCCCCGGGTCGGCGGCTTTCTTTTTTTGGTAAATGGGCGTCTATGCAGAAAGCCGTTAATCTTGCTGTGCGATCCTCGTCACGACTCGGAGACGGAAGACTTCGGGACTGACGTTCAAGGAGCGAAACGACCTTCGCCGCCGCCACCCTTCGGGGGCCCGGAAGTCGCTAGTAAGGAGCTGTTGCGTGGAGCATATGGCCAACCGGGCCCGCAGTCTTCTGGCCGATTCCGCGATCGCGGTGGCCGCCCTCCTTGGAGCCTTCGTGCTCACGGCCGGGAGGTCCCTGTCCCTTGACGCCGGGGTGCTGGGCGCAGTCCTGCTGCAGTCGCTCACCTATGGCGCCGTCGCGGCGGTCTACAGCTGGCTGTTCCGGCGTGAGCTGTCGCCCTGGCGCTATGTCTCGACGCCGGACGCCCTGGTCCTCGCGCGCATCGCCCTCTTCACGGCGGCGAGCTTCCTTCTTCTCCAGTTCGCGGCCGACCGGGCCCACGACCTCAGCCGGGCCATGCTGGCACTGGCCCCCATCTTCCAGATGGTCGGCGCCATCAGCGCCCGCATGCTGCGCCGGGCGGCGCATGAGCGGGCCCTCGACAGCTTCGCCCCCCTGAAATCCCTCAGCGACAGGGCGCCCCAGGCCCCCGAGCTCCTGCTGATCGGCCCGACCTCGGCCGCCGAGACCTACCTGCGCGAGGCGGGCAAGCGGCGGGACGCCAACTGGACTCCGGTCGGCATCATCGCGCCGGACGCCAGCGAGGTCGGCCAGCAGGTCCGCGGGGTCTGCATCATCGAGTCGATCGATAGACTAGATCTCGCCCTCGCCGACCTGCGTCGCTGGAACCAGTATCCCCGCGCCATCCTCTTCCTGGACGAACCCGGACGGCTCAGGGGCCTCACGGCCGCCCAGCTCGGGCGGCTCAAGAACGACGGCGTGCGCCTGCTTCGCCTGCCGTCCATCGTCGACCTGTCGCACGAGGACGGCGTGGCCCTTCTCCCCATGCGCGACATCAGCGTCGAGGAGCTCCTGCCCCGCGACCCGATCCAGCTTGACCGGGTCGCCCTGCGCACCCTGATCTCGGGCCGGCGCGTGCTGATCACCGGGGCCGGCGGCTCCATCGGCGCCGAGCTGAGCCGCCAGGTGGCGGGCCTCGACGCCGGTCACGTCACCCTGCTGGACTTCTCGGAGACAGCCCTCTTCGAGATCGACCGCGAGCTCGGCGAGACCTTCCCCGGCCTGTCCCGCACGGCGGCGCTTGTCGACGTCCGCAACGCCGACCGCGTGACCGAATGCCTGCTGGGCGAGCGTCCAGACCTCGTCTTCCACGCGGCGGCCCTCAAGCACGTCTCCATGGTCGAGCGGCATCCGGTCGAAGGCGTCCTGACCAACGTCCTGGGCACCTGGAACGTGGCCGAGGCGGCGCGGATCGCCGGCGCCGCCCAGATGGTGCTGATCTCCACCGACAAGGCGGTGGACCCGTCCAACGTCATGGGCGCCACCAAGCGCCTCGCCGAGGCGGTCATCCAGGGCCAGCAGGAGGGTTCCGAGACCCGGTTCTCCGCCGTCCGCTTCGGCAATGTGCTGGGCTCCGCCGGTTCGGTGGTGCCGATCTTCCGCTCGCAGATCGACCGCGGCGGCCCCGTCACGGTGACCCATCCCGAGATGGCCCGCTACTTCATGACCATCCCCGAGGCCACCCAGCTGGTGCTGCACGCCACGGCGACCTGTGCTGACGACCTGAACCCCGACTGTGCGCGCCTCTTCCTCCTCGAGATGGGCGAGCCGGTGAAGATCATCGATCTCGCCCGCCAGATGATCGCGCTTTCCGGCCGCACGCCGGGCAAGGACATCGAGATCGAGATCACGGGCCTGCGGCCGGGCGAGAAGCTCACCGAAGAACTCCTCGACGGGATGGAGCATTCCGTTCCCTGCGCGCCGAAGGTTCTTGAGGTGGTTTCGCCCACGGCCATGGGCGTTGCGCCCGCGCACCTGCGCCGCCTCGAGGCCATCGCCGCCCGCGGCGACGGGGACGAGATCCGGCGCGCCCTGTTCGACCTTGTCGCCCAGATCCGCGGCGAGAAGCCCGCGGGCGTTCCGGCCCTGCGGGTGGTGTCGAACCGTTGACCCGAAGGGGCCGGCCTGGAAGGCCGGGCGCGTCCGAATGATCCTTGTCACGGGTTCGGCCGGATTCATCGGCTTCCACGTCGTCCAGGCCCTGCTCGACCGGGGCGAGGACGTCGTGGGCGTGGACAATGTCACGCCCTACTACGATCCCGCCCTGAAGCTGGCCCGCCTGGCCCGGCTCGAGGCCCGGGACGGCTACCGCCACCTCAGGATCGACCTTGCCGACCGGGAGGCGACCGCCGCCCTGTTCCGGGATGTCCGTCCCCGGGGCGTCGTCCACCTCGCCGCGCAGCCCGGGGTCCGGTACTCGCTGGAACACCCGGAAGCCTACGTGGACTCCAACGTCGTCGGCTTCCTGAACGTCCTGGAAGGATGCCGGGCGACGGCCCCCGGGCACCTGGTCTTCGCCTCGACGAGTTCGGCCTATGGCGCCAACGCCGCCCTGCCCTTCTCGCCGCACCAGCCGGCCAACCACCCCCTGACCCTCTATGCGGCGACGAAGCTGGCCAATGAATCCATGGCCCACGCCTACGCCCACCTGTTCGGGATTCCCTGCACCGGCCTGAGGTTCTTCACCGTCTACGGGCCCTGGACCCGGCCGGACATGGCCCTCTACCGGTTCGCCGACGCCATCGTCGCCGGCCGGCCGATCGACGTCTACGGACAGGGCCGGATGCAGCGCGACTTCACCTATGTCGCCGACATCGTCAGCGGCGTCATCGCCGCCCTCGACCGGCCGGCCGCCCCGGACCCGGACTGGCGCGCCGAGGCCCCTGACCCGGCCACGAGCGGCGTGGCGCCCTGGCGGATCCTCAACATCGGGGCCGGGACCCGGGTCGAGCTGATGACCTACATCGAGGTCCTGTCCGACGCCCTGGGGCGTCCGGCGAAGCTGAACCTTCTGCCCATGCAGCCGGGCGACATCGTCCGCACGGAAGCGGACATCTCCGATACGACCCGCGCCCTGGGCTACGCCCCGACGACGCCCGTCGAGGTCGGCGTCCGCCGGTTCGCGGACTGGTACTGCGAATACCACGGGGTCGGGCGGGGCTGAGGCCGCCGCCCGGGCCGGTTCCCTATTCGGCGACCATCTCGGTGGTGCGGGCGGCCTGCAGGCGTCCCTCCAGGGCCTTGTGCTGGCGCCAGAGCTCCTGGGGGAGGCGCTCGCCGAAGGCCTCGTAGGCCGGCGGGATCAGGGCCGCCTCCTCGGTCCAGACCGCGGGGTCCACGGTGAGGAGCAGGTCGAGGTCGGCGGCGCTGAGGCTCAGGCCGGACAGGTCGAGGGACTCTGCGGTCGGCACCCGGCCGATCGGGGTATCCTGGGCCGGCGCCCGGCCCGCCAGCCGCTCGAACACCCACTTCAGGACCCGGGAGTTGTCGCCGAAGCCCGGCCAGACATAGCGGCCGGTGGAGTCCTTGCGGAACCAGTTGACGAAGTAGATGCGCGGCAGCTTGGACGCGTCGGCCTTCTCGCCGAGGGACAGCCAGTGCCGGAAATAGTCGCCCATGTTGTAGCCGCAGAAGGGCAGCATGGCGAAGGGATCGCGGCGGAGCTCGCCGATGCGGTTCTCGGCCGCGGCCGTGCCCTCTGAGGCGACGTTGGAGGCCAGGAAGACGCCGTGGGCCCAGTCATAGGCCTCGGTGACCAGCGGCACGGCGCTGGCGCGGCGTCCGCCGAACAGGATGGCGGAGATCGGAACCCCCTTCGGGTCCTCCCATTCCGGCGCGATCACCGGGCACTGGTCGGCGGGAACCGTGAAGCGGGCGTTGGGATGGGCGGCGGGCTCGCCGGAGCCAGGGGCCCAGGGACGGCCCTTCCAGTCGGTCAGGTTGGCCGGCGGCGTCTTGGTCAGGCCTTCCCACCAGACATCGCCGTCATCGGTGAGGGCGACATTCGTGAAGACGCAGTTGGCGTGCAGCGAGGCCACGGCGTTGCGGTTCGTCTCGTTGCCCGTGCCCGGCGCCACGCCGAAGAAGCCCGCCTCGGGGTTGATGGCGTAGAGGCGGCCGTCCTCGCCGAACCGCATCCAGCAGATGTCGTCGCCCACGGTCTCGGCCTTCCAGCCGGCCAGGGTGGGCTGCAGCATGGCCATGTTGGTCTTGCCGCAGGCGCTCGGGAAGGCCGCGGCGATGTAGCGCACCTCGTTCTGCGGCGAGGTGAGCTTGAGGATCAGCATGTGCTCGGCCAGCCAGCCCTCGTCCCGGGCCATGACGGAGGCGATGCGCAGGGCGAAGCACTTCTTCCCCAGCAGGGCGTTGCCGCCATAGCCCGACCCATAGGACCAGATCTCGCGGGTCTCGGGATAGTGGACGATGTACTTCTCGGGGTTGCAGGGCCAGGCGACGTCGGCCTGCCCGGCGGCGAGAGGTGCGCCGACGGTGTGCACGGCCGGGACGAAGAAGCCGTCATCGCCCAGCTGTTCCAGGGCTGCGGCGCCCATGCGGGTCATGACCCGCATCGAGATGGCGACATAGGCGCTGTCGGTGATCTCGACGCCCAGCTGGCTGATCTTCGAGCCGATCGGGCCCATGCTGAAGGGGCATACGTACATGGTGCGGCCGGCCATGCAGCCCTCGAACAGGCTGGCGAGCCGGGCGCGCATCTCCGTCGGGTCGGCCCAGTTGTTGGTCGGCCCTGCATCGACCTGTTTCTCGGAGCAGATGAAGGTCCGGCTCTCGACGCGGGCGACATCGCCGGGGTCGGAGGCGGCGTAGAAGGAATTCGGCCGCTTGGCGGGGTTCAGCCGCTTCAGCGTGCCCTTGGCCTCCAGCTCCCGGGTGAGGGCGTCCCACTCCGCATCCGACCCGTCGCACCAGTGGACCCGGTCCGGCCGCGTGAGGGCCGCGATCTGCTCGACCCAGGCGATCAGCCGGGCGTGGCGGGTGGGTGCGGGATGAATGCCGGGGATCGCGGTCATGGGTTCAACATCTCCGAGCCGTGCAGGCGGTTTGGGGAGTCGTTAAGGGATCGGCGGACTCGCGCCCTCCTAAAGAACACCTCAACAAAAGGCGAGCGCAGGAGCGGGCTGGTCGTCCAAAAAACGTCACTTATGCCGAAAGTGCTGGGGATAGTTCCTCGAGCTGCCGGATGGCGCCCACGATATGGTAGAGCGAGGTGGCTGGCGCATCCCCCTGCGCGAATCCCCCCGTCGGTCCCTGGCGATCGCGCCACAGTCCCCGGACCGGGGTGTCGAGGTAGCGGCGCAGCCCCGCCGCCGCCTGGAGGGCGTCTTCCGTCTCGCCCAGGACCAGGGCGGACTTCAGGTATTCGGTCTGGGGCCAGAGCCGCGCCCAGCCGTCGCGGACGGAGAGGTCCTCCCAGAGGGCGTTGACGGCGCAGGCCCGGCGCGGATCCACGCCCTGGCGTCCCGCCTCGTGCAGGGCCCGGGCGGCGAGCTGGCCGTCGGCGCGGCCGCGGGCCCGGCCCCAGCGGTCCAGAAGCCAGGCCCACTCGAACTGGTGTCCCGGCTCGACCAGGCGACCGTCGTCCCCGCCGGCCCTGCGCCAGCCGTCGTCGAAGAACTCCGACAGGACGCCGCGGTGGTCGATGAAGGCCCCGAGGGCCAGTCCCGCGATCTCGTCCGAAAGGGCCGCCCAATCCGCCTCCCCGGCCTCCTCCCAGGCGAGGGAGGCTTCCAGGAGGTGCATGTGGGCGTTGGCCTGGAAGGGGTGGTCCCCTGCCTCACGGAAGCCCCCGGCGGGATGCCGCAGGGCCTCCAGGCCCGACCGCATCCGGCGGGCCAGTCCAAGGGCCTGCTCGACCGATTCCCCCGCCTGCTTCAGGCTGGCCAGCCCGAGGAGGGCGAAGGCCTGGTCGTAGACGTGGGGCGCATCGTCCAGGGGACGCCCGTCAAGGCCGACCAGGGTGCGGATGAGGCCATCGGGGCGCAGGAAATCCCGCTCGAGCGCGGCCAGGGCGTGTCGCGCCGCCTCCCGCCAGGGCCCGCTCCAGCCCATCATTCCAGCCTGTGCGAAGCTGAAGATCATACGCCCCTGAACCCGGCCGCGGCGCGGCGCCGGCCGGGGAGTCCCGTCCTGGGCGAGGGCCTCGACGACCCCGCCGTTGGTCCGGTCGGCCCCGAGGGACCACCAGACCGGCAGGGCCGAGGTCCGCAGCCAGAGGCCATACCAGGCGGCGGCCTCGGACAGGCTGGCGAACCCCGCCGGACCCCGGGCCTGCAGACGCTCAACCCCCCGCTTCATCGCCTGGCTGTCGCCCAGGGGCGCCACCAGCACCCGCCCGCCATCCGCCACCACGGCGACGCCGGACAGGCCCACCACGACCGCCTCCGTCCCGGCCTCGGCGCGGAGGTAGGAACCCGTGACGTTCTCGGCCTCGACCCGCCCCTCAAGCCGGTTGTCGGCGTCATCCCGCGGCGAGAGCGCGTGGACGGCGTCCCAGGCGCCGACGTCGGACCAGGCGAAGCTGGCGGGCGCCACCATGGCGCGGGCGGTCTTTTCCATCACCGCATAGTCGATCGAGATCTTCGGGGCGGAGCGGAAGACCTCGCCCAGGAGACGGCCGTCCGCGGGCCCGGACGCGGTCTCCACCGACGCCTCCGCCGCCTCCAGCACCTCGGGCGCCAGACGGCCCAGCTCGTAGGCCAGGGTGGTGGCCGGGACGATGAAGTTGCCGCTGTTCCAGAGGCAGCCCTCGGCGATCAGGGCGGCCGCCCGGACGGCGTCAGGCTTCTCGATGAAGGCGTCGACCGTGCGGACCGTCTCGCCCCGCCCGGGCCGGATGTAGCCGTAGGCGGTGGAGGGAAAGGTCGGCGCGATCCCCAGGGTGACGATCCGTCCGGCGCGCGAGAAGGGGGCCGCGCCGGTCACCGCGTCGCGGAAGGCCGCGGCGTCGGGCACATGGTGATCGGCGGCCAGCACCACCATCACCGCCTCCTCGTCGCGACGCAGCAGGTGAATGGCCGCCGCCGCCATGGCCGGCGCGGAATCCCGGGGTTCCGGCTCCAGCAGGACCTCCGCCTCCAGCCCGATGGCCGAGAGCTGCTCGCGGATCAGGCCGCCGTGGTCGGCTCCGGCGATGACCACCAGGGGGCCCAGGGGCGCAGCCCTCTGCGCCGTCTCCTGGAAGGCGGTCAGGGGGCCGCCCAGCAGGCGGGCGAAGGGCTTGGGCAGTTCCGGTCGGGACAGGGGCCAGAGGCGCACCCCGGAGCCGCCGCACATGATGACGGGGTAAAGGCTCACCGGTCGCGGCTCAGGCCGGTTCGACCTCGCGGACATTCTCGATGCCCGCGGCGCGGAGGGCGGCGATCAGTTCGCCGACCGTAGCCTCCAGTTCGGCCCCGTCGCGGCTGCGCAGGACCAGGTTGGAGCCATAGAGCCCCTCGGTGAAGAAGGGATAGCTGCCCAGGCTCAGGGTGGGATGGGCCTTGGCCACCGCCTCCAGGGGCGCGGCGATGGCGCCCTCGCCCGAGCCTTCCACCCGCACGGTGCGCGACAGGACCACGGCGCCCGAACGCAGGCGGGGCCCGACGTCCTCGAGCATGCCGCGCATGATCTGGGGCACCCCCGCCAGCACGAAGACATTGCCGATGGTGAAGCCGGGCGGGCCCTGCACCGGGTTGTTCACCAGGGCGCCGCCCACCGGCACCCGGGCCATGCGGCGGCGCGCCGCGTTCACCTGGTCGCCCCAGCGCGACTGCATCATGGCCAGGATGTCCGGGTGCTCCTCCAGCGCCACGCCGAAGGCCGCCGCCACCGCATCGGCGGTGATGTCGTCGTGGGTCGGCCCGATCCCGCCGGTGGTGATGACGTAGTCGTAGCGGGCCCGCAGGGCGTTCAGGGCGTCGACGATCTCGTCCAGGACGTCCGGCACGGTGCGCGCCTCGCAGAGGTCCACGCCGTGGACGCCGAGGTAGCGCGCGATGTCCCGCAGGTTGGTGTCCTGGGTGCGGCCCGACAGGATCTCGTCCCCGATGATCAGCACCGCCGCCGTCACCACGCCGTCTCCGCCCGGGCTGCCCATGTCGCGTCTCCGTTTCCGGCGAACATCTATCGGCTCGGGCCCGGCTTGCCTATACCCGCCCCTCATGGACTTCCCCGCCCCCCTGGTCCCCGCCACCTTCCTCCGCCGCTACAAGCGCTTCTTCGCCGACGTCGTCCTGGCGGACGGGACGGAGATGACCGCCCACTGCCCCAACCCCGGCGCCATGCTGGGCCTCAACGCCCCCGGCCTGCCGGCCTGGCTGTCGGTGTCGGACAATCCCAAGCGCAAGCTGTCCCACACCCTGGAGCTGCTGGAGGCCGATGGCGGCCTCGTGGGGATCAACACCCTCCTGCCCAACCGCCTCGTAGCCGAGGCGCTGGAGGCGGGGACGATCCCGGGGTTGGCCGGCTACGCCTCGGTCCGGCGGGAGGTGAAGTACGGCAAGGCCAGCCGGGTCGACTTCCTGCTGGAGGACCCGGGCCGGGGCCGCTGCTGGCTGGAGGTCAAGAACGTCCACCTGATGCGCACGCCGGGCCTCGCCGAGTTTCCCGACTGCGTGGCGGCTCGCTCGACCCGCCACCTCGAGGAGCTGGCCGACCAGGTCGCCGCCGGCGACCGGGCCGTCGCCCTGTTCGTCGTCCAGCGGACGGACTGCGAGGCCTTCAGCGCCTGCGCCGACCTCGACCCCGCCTTCGCCCGTGGACTCGAGGCGGCCGCCGGCGCGGGGGTGGAGGTGATGGCCTGGGCCTGCGATCTTTCGCCCTGCGGGGTCCGGATCGTCCGCCCCCTCGCCTGGCGCGGTTGACTTCCGCGGCGCAGGCGCCAGCCTCCGCCCATGATCACAGCCCTGCTGCTCGCCGCCGCCGTCTCCCTCGCGCCCACCCCGGCCGAACTCGAAGCCCTCCTGGCCCCCGTCCAGGGGGCGAAGGTGCAGGTCCGCGGCGTCCACTGCCAGGTCCTGGGCGATCCCACAGAGCACCGCTGCGCCTGGCGCCAGAGGAAGGCGGGCGGGCGCTGGGAGGCCTGGTCGGCCATCCTGGCCCGGGATGGCGGCCGCTGGATCCTGATCGACGCCCCCGGCCCTGCGTCGCGCCCGTGACGCAGTCGTGCTAGGATAAGAGCCATGAACCAGAGCGACATCGCCCAGCTTGAGCACAAGACCGGGGAAATCCGGCTTCACGGACCCGAGGGCTTCGAGGGCATGCGCCGCGCCGGCCGCCTCGCCGCCGAGTGCCTCGACATGCTGACCCCCCACGTCAGGCCGGGGGTGGTGACCGAGGACCTCGACCGCCTCGCCCGGGAGTTCATCCTCGACCACGGCGCCCTGCCCGCCTGCCTTGGATATCGCGGCTACCGCCACACCCTCTGCATCTCGGTGAACCATGTCGTCTGCCACGGCATCCCCTCCGAGCGGACCCTGCGGGAGGGCGACATCGCCAACATCGACGTGACCGTCGTCGTCGACGGCTGGCACGGCGACACCTCGCGCATGTACGGCGTCGGCAAGGTGCCCGCCCGGGCCCGCCGCCTGGTCGAGGTGACCTACGAGGCCCTCCAGAGGGGCATTGACGCCGTCCGCCCCGGGGCGACCACCGGCGACATCGGCGCGGCCATCCAGGCCTGGGTGGAGTCCCAGCGCTGCTCGGTTGTCCGGGACTTCTGCGGCCATGGCCTGGGCAAGGTCTTCCACGACGCGCCCAACATCCTCCACTACGGCCACAAGGGAACCGGCGAGGTCCTGCGACCGGGGATGTTCTTCACCATCGAGCCCATGGTGAACCTCGGGAAGTGGCAGGTGAAGATCCTCGCCGACGGCTGGACGGCCGTCACCCGCGACAAGTCCCTCTCGGCCCAGTGCGAGCATTCCATCGGCGTGACGGAAGACGGCTGCGAAGTCTTCACGGCGTCGCCGACGGGCCAGTTCCAGCCTGCCATCGAAGCGGGCTGAGCCCGGATTCGGCTGACTTTTCTTTAACTTGCGCGAAGCCCTGCACTTGGGCGACCTCAGCCGCGAGACTGAGGAGCCGCCCATGCTGTCCATCCGCAACCTCACCCATGTCTATCCGGGCGGGACCCGGGCGCTGGACGACGTCAGCCTGGAGATCCCGGCGGGCATGTTCGGCCTCCTCGGACCGAACGGGGCGGGCAAGTCGACCCTGATGCGCTGCGTCGCGGCCCTCCAGACCCCGACCTCCGGGGCGATCGACTTCGACGGCATCGACGTCATCGCCGAGCCCTCCCGCCTCCGCCGGACGCTCGGCTACCTCCCCCAGGACTTCGGGGTCTATCCCCGCGTCTCCGCCCTCGACCTCCTGGACCACCTGGCCGTCCTGAAGGGTCTGACCCAGGCGGCCGAGCGCCGGGAGACGGTCGAGGCCCTTCTCCAGCAGGTGAACCTCTGGCCGGTCCGCAAGAAGGCGGTCGCGGGGTTTTCCGGCGGCATGAGGCAGAGGTTCGGGATCGCCCAGGCGCTGCTGGGACAGCCGCAGCTGATCATCGTGGATGAACCGACGGCCGGCCTCGATCCGGAGGAACGGAACCGTTTCCTCAACCTTCTTGCAGAGATCGGCGAGAAAGTTGTCGTGATCCTGTCGACCCACATCGTCGAGGACGTGGCCGACCTCTGCCCCCGGATGGCGGTGCTGGCCGGCGGGCGGCTGCTGCGCGAAGGCTCCCCCGCCAGCCTGGTGCGGGAGCTGGAGGGCCGGGTCTGGCGGCGCGTCGTGGACAAGGCCGACCTTGCGGGGCTGTCCGCCATCGCCCCGGTGATCTCCACCCGGCTGTCGGCCGGACGGACCGTCGTCCACCTCCTGTCGGAGACCTCGCCGGGCCCCGGCTTCGAGACCGTCGAGGGCGGCCTGGAGGACGTCTACTTCGCGGCCCTGCATTCCGCCCGCCAGGCGGCCTAGGAGCCCATCATGCTCGGCCGCATCGCCGCCTTCGAACTTCGCTACCAGCTGCGCCAGCCCGTCTTCTGGGTGGCTTCGGCCTTCTTCTTCCTGCTCGTCTTCGGCTCCATGACCGTCGACAACATCCAGGTCGGCGGCGGCGGCGGCGGGGTCCACAAGAACGCGCCCACCGCCATCGCCATGACCCACCTGGTCATGTCGATCTTCTTCATCTTCGTCACGGCCGCCCTGGTGGCCAATGTCATCGTCCGAGACGACGAGACCGGCTTTGGCCCCCTTGTCCGCTCCACCCGGATCACCCGGCTGGACTACCTGCTTGGCCGCTTCGCGGGCGCCTTCGCCGCGGCGGGCCTGGTCTTCCTGGCCGTGCCCCTCGGCATGTTCCTCGGCAGCCTTGCGCCCTGGGTCGATCCCGAGACCCTCGGTCCCAACCGGCTTGGCGACTACCTCTACGCCTACGGCGCCCTCGCCCTGCCCTCGGTCTTCCTGACGGCGGCCCTGTTCTTCGCCCTCGCCACCACGACGCGGTCGATGATGGCCACCTACATCGGGGCGACCGCCCTGCTGATCCTCTGGGTGGTCATGGGAACCCTGGCCACGCGGAACGAGATGCGCGAGCTCGCGGCCTGGCTCGATCCCTTCGGCGGCATCGCCCTGGGCCGGGAGATCCGCTACTACACCACCTTCGACGCCAATACCCGGCTGCCCGCCCTGGCCGGCGTGCTTCTCGCCAACCGCCTGCTCTGGACCACAGTAGGCCTGGTCGCACTGGCCGCCGCCTGCCTGACCTTCCGTTTCGAGACCCGCCGGGCCGGCGCGCGCCCTGCCCGGACCGCCCACGACGAGGCGCCGCCCGCCCGGGAAACCCCGCGCAGCCTGATCGCGAAACCGGGCTCCGGCCTGAAGGTTGCAGTCATCCAGGCCCTCCACCGGGCGAGGTTCGAGGCGGCGCAGGTCCTGCGCAGCCCGGCCTTCGTCATCCTGCTCGTGCTGGGCCTGTTCAACGCCTCCGGGGGCATCTTCCTCGGCCTCGAGCAGAACGGGTCGGCCTTCCTGCCGACCACGGTCCGCATGATCGAGCAGCTGCAGGGCGCCTTCAGCTTCGTGGTGATCCTGGTCGCCATCTACTACGCCGGCGAACTGGTCTGGCGCGACCGCGAGCGGCGGATCGCGGACATCGTGGACTCCACCTCGGCGCCGGACTGGACCTTCATGGTCCCCAAGGTGTTGGGCCTCGTGCTCGTCCTGGGCGCCATGCTGGTGATCAGCGCCCTCGCCGCCGCCGCCGCGCAGGCCCTCCTGGGCTTCCCGCACCCCGACTGGGGGCAGTACCTGGGCTGGTACGTGCTCCCGACCCTGGCGGACTGGACGCTGCTCGCCGTACTCGCCGTCTTCCTCCAGGCCCTCGCCCCCAACAAGTACGTCGGGTGGGCCCTGATGGCGGTCTACCTCGTGCTGCAGATGGGCCTCGCGACGGCCGGGTTCGAGCACAACCTCTACAACTACGCCAGCGGCCCCGGCGTGCCCCTCTCGGACATGAACGGCCAGGGGGATTTCGCGGGCTTCGCCGCCTGGTTCCGGGCCTACTGGTCCGCCTTCGCCGTTTTCCTTCTGGTCCTGACCCAGGGGCTCTGGGCCCGCGGCGCCAGGGACGGGGCGCGGGCCCGGATCGCCCGTCTCGGTCGGCGCCTGAGGGGGCCGACGGGGCTCGCCGCCGCGGGCGCACTTCTGGTCTTCGCCGGCCTCGGCGGCTTCATCTTCCTCAACACCAATGTCTGGAATCCCTACCGGACCCAGAAGGAGGGCGAGGTCTGGCTGGCGGACTTCGAAAAGGGCTTCCTGAAGTACGAGGCCCTTCCCCAGCCCTCTGTCACGGACGTGACCCTGGACCTCGACCTGGATCCCCACGCGCCCCGGCTCGCCGTGCGTGGGGCGTACGACCTGGTGAATGACACGGCGGCCCCGATCGGCGCTGTCCACGTTCGCTTCGACCGCGACCTGAAGGTGGAGCGGCTGGTCCTGTCGCGACCTGCGCGCACCGAGACCTTCGGGCGGTTCAACTACCGCATCCTGCACCTGGCGGAGCCCCTTGCGCCGGGCCAGACCGCCCGCCTGGAGTTCACGACCACCCTGGAGCAGAAGGGCTTCCGCAACTCCGGGAACACGACCCGCCTCGTCGACAACGGGACCTTCGTGTCCAACGACGCCTTCGCGCCGATCCTCGGCATGTCCAGGGCCGGCCTCCTCGACGATCGCACCAAGCGCCGCAAGTATGGCCTGCCGCCCGAACTGCGCCCGGCCAGGCTGGAGGACGAGGGCGCCCGGGTACGGAACTATGTCGGGGATGCGGACTGGGTGCGGGCTGACATCACCGTCGCCACCGTCGCCGACCAGACCCCTGTGGCCCCGGGCTACGTCGTGTCGGACGTCACCTCCGGCGCCCGCCGGACGGTGCGGTTCCGGACCGATGCGCCCGTCCTGAACTTCTTCTCGGTCCAGTCGGCGCGCTACGCCATCCGGCGCGAGACCTACAAGGGCGTCGACCTGGCCGTCTACCATCACCCCGGCCACACCTGGAATGTCGGGCGGATGATGGAGGCGATGAAGCGCAGCCTCGATTACTACCAGGCCAACTTCAGTCCCTACCAGTTCCGCCAGGCCCGCATCATCGAGTTCCCGGGCTACGCGACCTTCGCCCAGGCCTTCGCCAACACCATTCCCTACTCCGAGGCCATCGGCTTCACGGCGGACCCGGACAAGCCCGACAAGATCGATTTCGCCACCTACGTCACCGCGCACGAAATGGCCCACCAGTGGTGGGCGCACCAGGTCATCGGCGCGGACATGCAGGGCGCCACCGTCCTGTCCGAGACCCTGGCCCAGTACTCGGCCCTGCTGATCATGGAGCAGACCTACGGGCCGGAGGGGATCCGCAAGTTCCTCCGGAACGAACTGGACAGCTACCTCGCTGCCCGGGGCGGCCAGGCCGTCGAGGAGACGCCGCTCATCCGGGTGGAGAACCAGCCCTACATCCACTACCGGAAGGGCTCCCTGGTCATGTACCTGCTGCGCGACCAGATCGGCGAGGCCAGGGTCAACGCCGCCCTGCGCTCGCTCCTCGCCCGCTACGCCTTCAAGGGCGCGCCCTACCCCACCGCCCGCGACCTCGTCGACGCCCTGCGCCGCGAGGCCGGCGACGACGCCCGCGCCCAGGCCCTGATCACCGACCTGTTCGAGAAGATCACCCTCTACGACCTCAAGACCGAGGAAGCCGGCGCGAAGCGGCGGACGGACGGACGCTACGACGTCACCCTGAAGGTGACGGCCCGCAAGCTCTACGCCGACGGAAAGGGCAGGGAGACAGCGGCCCCCCTGGGCGACGAGACCTTCGATGTCGGCGTCTTCACCGCCGAACCCGGCAAGCCGGGCTTCACCCGGGCCTCGGTGCAGGACTTCGCGGCCCGGACCCTCAAGGACGGGACGCAGGTCATCACCCTGACCGTCAGGGACAAGCCGGCCTTCGCCGGGGTGGATCCCTACAACAAGCGCATCGACCGCAATTCCGGCGACAACGTCACCCGGGTGAAGGTCGAAGGATAGGCTTGCAGGACGCGAACAATTGGAGAACATTGCGGGGCCTGCCGGAGCCCCGCCATGCCCCCCACCGATCTCCAGGACGCGCCGCTCTTCCTGTCCGCTCCCGTCCCGGCCTCGCCGCACGCCGGGCACCGCGAGCGCCTGCGTCACCGCGCCCGGCACGGCGGTCCCGCCGCCCTGCCGGACTATGAGCTGCTCGAGCTCCTGCTCTTCCGGTCCCTGCCGCGGGGCGACGTCAAGCCCCTGGCCAAGGCCCTGCTGGCGCGCTTCGGCTCCCTCGCCGGCGTCTTCGGCGCCCCGCTCGAGGACCTGGTCCGGGTGCGGGGCCTAGGCGAGCAGGCGGCGCTGGACCTCAAGCTCGCCCACGAGGCCGCCGTGCGCATCAGCCGCGAGCCCGTCGCCCGCCGGACGGTCATCACCTCCTGGACCCAGCTGTCCGCCTATCTGCGCACCGCCATGGCGCACGAGCCCCGCGAGCAGTTCCGCGTCCTCTTTCTCGACCGCCGGAACCAGCTGATCGCCGACGAGGCCATGAACGAGGGCACGGTCGACCACGCCCCGGTCTATCCGCGCGAGGTGGTTCGCCGGGCGCTGGAGCTGTCCGCCAGCGCCCTGATCCTGGCCCACAACCATCCCTCAGGGGACCCCACCCCTTCCCAGGCCGACATCGCCATGACCCGCGAGGTCATCGAGGCCGCCCGGGTCCTGCGCCTGTCCGTCCACGACCACGTCATCGTCGGCCGCGACGGCCTGACCAGCTTCCGGGCCCAGGGGCTGATCTGACCCCGGGTGGCTCGCTCCGCAGGGCCGGGTTAGAGTGAAGCTAGGGCCCGCTTGGCGGAATCGGTAGACGCAACGGACTTAAAATCCGTCGCCATCGGCGTGCCGGTTCGAGTCCGGCAGCGGGCACCAGGCCGAAACCTGCGACATCTTGTCGCAGATGTCCCACGAGGTGCTCGCGAGGTCTTAACCTTGGGGAGGCACAAGGGGGATACGTCCCGGAACCGGCCCCTGGCCGCGGCCGACGCCGGGCGACTTGGGAGTGGAGGCACATGCGTCTCACAGGCGCGACAGCCCGCACGAAGCAGACGAATGGGGAGCGGCCTTGACCCTTCCCTCCCCGCGCACGGAGGACGCAAGCACCGTCCGCCTGCTCGGCCTCGCCTTCGCCGGGGCGGACCTTGTCTTCGAGATCGACGCCCAGGGCGTCATCGTCTTCGCCCTCGGGGCCGCGGAAAGACTGAGCGGCCGGCCTGACTCCGGGCTCGTCGGACGTGACTGGGCGAGCCTCTTCAGCCTGTCGGAGGCCGCCCTTCTCGCCACCCTCCGGAAGGACCTGGCGGCGGGGGAGCGCCGGGGACCCATCCGGGTGGAGCTGGCGCCGCGCGACCAGGCCGGCGCGCCGTCCGGCGCCAGCCTCTCCGTCTTCCGGCTGCCCCAGCTCGGGGCCCGGCTCTCCTGCGCCCTCAGCCTTGGCGCACCCTCAGGCGTCCCGGCCTTTTCCCGCGACGCCCGGGGGTTCACCTCGCCGGAGTCCTTCGCCGCCTCGGCGGAGTACCTGCTGGACGAGGCCGGAAGGGCGGGCCTGGTGCTCAGCCTCGACCTCGTCGAGGTCCAGGGCCTCCGCGACCGGCTGGCCCGCCTCAAGCCCGAGGACGCGGAGGAGGCGCGCCAGTCCCTTGAGGCGGTGCTGAGGGCGGACTCGTTCGCCGGCGTCGGCGGGGCCGAGGTCAGCGCCGACCGCTTCGCCGTCATGCGGCCCAGCGACTCTCCCCCGGGCCGGCTCCTGGACAGCGTCGGCGCCGCCACAGGCGGACGCGAACGCCCCCAGCTGGCCCGCCTGTCCATGGACGGCGCCGCATCCTCCCGGAACATGCGGACCATGCGCGTGGCCCTGGACCGGTTCATCGAGGCCGGCGGCGCAGCGGCGGCGGCGGGCTTCGAGGACACCGTCGCGCGAACCCTGAGGGATTCCAGCCGCTTCCGCGACATCGTCGCCCGGAGCGCCTTCCAGCTCGCCTACCAGCCCGTCGTCTCCCTAGAGACCGGCGAGCTCCACCACTTCGAGGCCCTTGCGCGCTTCTCGAAGGACACGAGCCCGGCCGACACCATCCAGCTGGCCGAGGACCTGGAGATGATCCAGGCCTTCGACCTGTCCGTGGTCCGAAGCATCGTGCGGGAGCTCCAGTCACAGCCCAAGGCGACCCGGATCGCCGCCAACCTCAGCGCCCATTCCCTGATGATCGAGGGCTTCCTCGAGGAAATGCTCGGCCTGGTCGGGACCGCCCCGGACATCCGCAGCCGGCTGATCCTCGAGATCACCGAGACCCGGAAGATCAGCGACCTCGACCGCGCCAACATCCTGATCGCCCGGCTTCGCAAGGCCGGGCACGTGGTCTGCCTCGACGACTTCGGCGCCGGGGCGGCGTCCCTCGACTACCTCCGGCGGCTGGAGGTGGACTTCATCAAGATCGACGGCCGCTACATCCAGTCCATGACCGAGGGCTCCCGCGACGCCCTGGTGGTCAAGCACCTGGTGGCCCTGTGCCGCGACCTGGGCGTGGGGACCATCGCCGAGATGGTCGAGACCGACGGCGTCGCCCGCCTCTCCCGCGACCTGGGCGTCGAGCTGGGGCAGGGCTGGGTCTTCTCCAGGCCCCTCGAAAAGCCGAAGTGGAAGCCGCCCTCGGCGCCGCCGCCGCCCGCCCGGACCCGGCCGGGAGCCCGCGACGTCTGGGGCTGACGCCGGACCGGACGGTTGCAACACCCCGGCCCCCGGGCGCATGGAGGGGCATGACCACCGCCCTCCTCTGGTTCCGGCGCGACCTGCGCCTCATCGACAACCCCGCCCTCATGGCGGCCCTCCGGGACGGCGCCCTCCTGCCCGTCTACATCCTCGACGAGGGGCCGGACGTCCGCCGCATGGGCGCAGCCTCCCTCTGGTGGCTGAACCGGTCGCTCGCCGACCTCTCCGCCGACCTGGAGGCGCACGGATCGCGCCTTGTCCTTCGGCGCGGCGACCCGGCGCAGCTGATCCCCGAGCTGGCGAAGGAAGCCGGGGCGGGCTCGGCGCACTGGAACGACCTCCACGACCCGGGCCTGGCCGCCCGCGATGACCGCCTCGAGGCGCAGCTTTCGGCGGCGGGACTGTCCGTCGGCCGCTGGAACGGCGCCCACCTTGTCCGCCCGGACGTGGTGCGGACCCGCACAGGCGGCGCCTTCAGCGTCTTCACCCCCTTCTGGCGGGCCGCCCGGGGACAGGTCGAGGCGCCGGATCGGACCGAGCCGCCACCCCGCCTGCCCGCCCCCGACCGCTGGCCGGCCTCAGACGACCTTTCGGCCTGGCGGCTCCAGCCCCGGGATCCGGACTGGTCGACGGGGTTCAGCGCCTGGACGCCCGGCGAGGCGGGGGCCCGGGAGCGCCTGGCCGCCTTCCTGTCCCGGGGACTCGCCGGCTACGGGCACGCCCGCGACTTCCCGGCCCGGCCCGGGGTGTCCCGCCTCTCGCCGCACCTGCACTTCGGGGAGATCAGCCCCTTCGCCGCCTGGCGGGGGGCCCTGAACGCCGTCGAACGGGGCGCCGCGCCCGAGGCCGACGCCGAGAAGTTCCTGGCGGAGCTGGGCTGGCGGGAATTCAACGCGGCGATCAGCAGCCGCGGGACGGACCTCGCCCGCACCAGCTTCGATCCCCGCTTCGAGGCCGTGGCCTGGCGCAGCGACCCCGGGGGCCTCGCCGCCTGGCGCCGGGGCCGGACCGGCTATCCCATCGTCGACGCCGGCATGCGCGAGCTCTGGACCACGGGTTGGATGCACAACCGGGTCCGCATGATCTGCGCCTCCTTCCTGGCCAAGCACCTCTTCGTCGACTGGCGGGAGGGCGAGGCCTGGTTCTGGGACACCCTGGTGGACGCCGACCACGCCTCGAACGCCGGGAACTGGCAATGGGTGGCCGGCAGCGGGGCCGACGCCGCCCCCTACTTCCGGATCTTCAGTCCCATGGCCCAGGGGGCGAAGTTCGACCCGGACGGCCGCTATGTCCGCCGCTGGGTCCCCGAGCTCGCCCGCCTGCCGGACCGCTGGCTGCATGCGCCCTGGACCGCCCCGCCCCTGGTGCTCGACCAGGCGGGGATCCGCCTGGGCCGCGACTATCCCGCGCCCGTCGTCGACCACGACCTCGCCCGGGCCCGGGCCCTGGAGGCTTACGCGGTCCTCAAGGCCCGCTAGACTGCAGGACGAAACACGGAGGATTCCCCATGCTCGGATATGTCACCCTCGGCGCCAGCGACTTCGAACGCGCCAAGGCCTTCTATCGCGCCGCCCTCGCCCCCCTGGGCGCCAAGCCCGCCATGTCGGGCGACCGGATGGAGCTCTACTCCAACGGCACGGGCGCCATGCTGGGCGTCTGCGTCCCCTACGACAAGGGACCGGCGACCGCGGGAAATGGCGTCATGCCGGCCATCGCCGCCCCCAGCCGCGAAGTGGTCGACCAGGTCCACGCCGCCGCCCTCGCCAATGGCGGGACCTGCGAGGGCCCTCCCGGCGAGCGCATGCCGACCTTCTACGGCGCCTATTTCCGCGACACCGAAGGCAACAAGGTCTGCGTCTACAAGATGGGCTGACCGGGCGGGCGGCGGGCGCTCAGGTCTCCAGGCGCCCCGCCGCCTCCCATTCCCGGAAGTCCGGCCAGTTCAGCAGCCGCTCCATGTAGGCGGCCAGGACCGGCGAGCCGGGATCGACGGCATAGGTCCGGAAGCGCGTGGCCACCGGCGCGAAGAAGGCGTCGGCGTTCGACCACTCGCCCAGCAGGAAGGGCCCGCCGCTGCGCGCCAGGAGGTCGGTCCAGAGGGCCCGCACCCGGGCGATGTCGGCCAGGGCGTCGTCGGACAGCGGGACGGCCTCGACCGGACGGGCCAGGTCCATCGGGCACTCCAGCCTCAGGGCGCGGAAGCCGGCGTGCATCTCGCTCGCCGCGGCCCGGCCCAGGGCCCTCAGGTCGGGGTCCTCCGGCCACAGCCGCGCCTCGGGGAAGGCCTCGGCCAGGTACTCGCAGATGGCCAGGGATTCCGGGATGACGATCGACCCGGTCTTCAGGGCGGGAACCCGGCCGGACGGCGAGTGCGGGAGGATCTGGGCCCGGGTGGCGCCATCCGCCTGGTAGAGGGCGATCAGCCGCTCATGGAAGGGCTGGCCCGTGCGCTTGAGGGCCAGCCAGGGCCGCAGGGACCAGCTCGACCAGCGCTTCGACCCGATCACAAGTTCCAGCATGCTCGCCTCCGGACGCCGGGGCCGGTCGGCGGCCCGCTCACGGGGATGGTACTTGCCCCCGGGCGGCGGCGCCGTCTAGACCGGAGGCAACAATAACAATCGCCCCGGGAGGATCAGGGTGTCCATCGTTTCCACCTCGCCAGAGGATGTCGTCGAGTCCGAGGAGGCTCCCCTCGTTCCCCTCGTCTCCGCCGGCTTCCGCCGCTACGCCCTCGTCCTCCTGCTGGCGGTCTACACCGTCAACTTCCTGGACCGCCAGATCGTCTCCATCCTGGCCGAGCCGATCAAGCGCGACCTCAAGCTCTCGGACACCCAGCTCGGCCTGCTGACGGGCCTGGCCTTCGCCATCTTCTATACCTTCCTGGGCCTGCCCATCGCCCGCCTGGCCGAGCGCAGCAACCGGGTCACCATCATCGGCGTGTCCCTCGCCGTCTGGAGCGGGTTCACCGTCGTGTGCGGCCTCGCCACGAACTACGCCCAGCTCCTGCTGGCGCGGATCGGCGTGGGCGTCGGCGAGGCGGGCTGCACGCCCACCGCCCACTCCCTGATCGCCGACTACGTGCCCAAGTCCCAGCGCGCCTCCGCCCTCGCCTTCTTCGCCATGGGAACGCCCCTGGGATCCCTGCTGGGCTCGTCCCTCGGCGGCGTGATGTCGGACACCTTCGGCTGGCGGACGGCCTTCCTGCTGGCCGGCGTGCCCGGCCTCCTGCTGACCGCCGTGGTCTTCCTGACCCTGCGGGAGCCGCGCAAGCAGCTCTCCGAGGTCGCCCGGGCGCGCATGGCCGAGACCCAGAAGACCGAGGGCAGCTTCGCGGCCACCCTCACCTACCTGGCGCGCAAGCGCAGCTTCTGGCTCGTGGCCTTCGGCGCCGCCACCCTGGCCTTCATCGGCTATGGCAACGGCGCCTTCGTCTATTCCTTCTACCTCCGCAACCACCCCCAGGAGGTGGCCGAGCTCGCCGGGCATTTCGGCCTGAAGTCCGTCGGCTTCCTCGGGCTTGTCCTGGGCATCCTCGGCGGGGTGATGGGGGTCTTCTCCAGCTGGCTGGGCGGCGTCCTCGCCGACCGGGCCGGGGCCCGGGACATCCGCGCCTACATGACCGTGCCGGCCGTCGCCGCCCTGATCTCCCCCGTCTTCGCGGTGATCGGCTATCTCCAGCCGACCGCCATCGGCACCATGCTGGTCATGCTCATCCCGGGCCTGGTCGGCTCGCTCTGGTACGGGCCTGTCTACGCCTCCGGCCAGAGCCTGGTGCCGCCCCACATGCGCGCCACCGCCGCCTCGGTCCTCCTCTTCATCATCAACCTGGTCGGCCTGGGCGCCGGCCCCCTGATCGTCGGCGCCCTCTCGGATCTCTTCGCCACCGGCCTGGGGATGGGTGAGGCCGAAGGCGTGCGGTGGGCCATCATCACCACCTCCTGCTGCACCCTGATCGCCGCAAGCCTGTTCTGGATGGCCCGCAAGACCATCCGGGAGGACCTCGTCAGCTGACCGGCGTTTCAATTGAAAGTTAACGCGGTCGGCCCATCCTGATCCTGCGGAGTGATTCCAGCGCTCCGCAGGAGACCCGTCATGTCGACCCGCAAGTCCGGTTTCACGCGTTACAGCTCCGACCACTTCGAGCCCCAGGAGGACATGGACCTTGCGGCCCAGCGCCGCCTGCGGGGGCAGCTCGAGCACATCGACTACACGGTCTTCGCCTCGAACCGCGAGGTGATCCACGCCACCCTCGGCAGCGCCGACGCCGAGAAGTTCCAGCGCCTGGCCGTGGCCGCCGCCCTCGCCCGGGCCCAGTGGGTCAAGGAAGCCCTGGCCATGTCCGAGAACCCCACCGGGTTCGAGACCCGGCAGGTCATGCGCCTCGCCGAACTGCGCACCCGGTACGAGGAGCTCTCGAGCGCCTACGAGGCCCTGCGCCGCATGGTCGAGCGCGGCTACATCACCTACGCCTCGACGCCTTCCGGCAGCTGACGCCCCGGCGGTTGTGAAGCCGCACCGATCCGGTCCAAACTCCGGTCCACCGCCACGGCGACCGGAGAGACTTCCATGACCCAGATGCCCGACCCCAGCCGCTCGCTTCGGGGCTCCATCGCCCACGTCACCGGCGCAGGCTCCGGCATGGGACGGGCCACGGCGGCGATCTTCGGGTCCGAGGGCGCGCACGTCGCCGTCACCGACTTCAACGGCGAGGCGGCTGAGGCGACGGCGGAGGCCATTCGCGCGGCGGGAGGGTCGGCCCGGGCCTGGAGGCTGGATGTCTCCGACGCCGAGGCGGTCCGGCGGGTGACGGAGGAGATCGCCCTCGCCTTCGGGGGCCTCGACATCCTCGTGAACAACGCCGGCATCTCGGCCTTCAGCCCCATCGACTCTCCCGACTATGACGCCGCCTGGGCGAAGTCCCTGGCGGTGCTGCTCACGGCGCACCAGCTGACCATCCGGGCGGCCCTGCCCTGGCTGCGGAAGTCGAACGCCCCGCGGATCGTCAACATCGCCTCGACGGAGGCCCTGGGCGCCACGAGTCGCGACAGCCCCTACGCCGCCGCCAAGGCGGGGGTCACCGGCCTGACCCGGGCCCTGGCCGTGGAGCTCGGCCGCGAGGGCATCACGGTCAACTGCATCTGCCCCGGCCCCATCCTGACGGGCATGACGGACCGCATTCCCGACGCCGACCGGGCGACCTACGCCAAGCGACGCACGGCGCTGGGCCGCTACGGCGATCCCGCCGAGGTGGGCCACATGACCGTCAGCCTCTGCCTGCCCGCAGCCAGCTTCATCACGGGGGTCACCATCCCCGTGGACGGCGGCCTGATGGCCCGCAACGCCTGACCGCCCCCAGAGCCCCACATTCCTCCCCCCAGGGGGAGGTGGACCGCGAATGCGGGCCGGAGGGGGTCTGCGGCGAGGGGGATTGACCCCCTCAGTCGGCATTCGCCGACAGCTCC
>JAPOKE010000220.1 GCA_029977805.1 Phenylobacterium parvum
CGAGAAAAGACGTTTCGTCGGGATCCCGCGCGTCAGATCCGCCCCGCGCGCGGCGCGTCGTTCGCCTCCCGAGGTCGTATCGGGCCGCGGCGCGGGTATCGGCGATGGATGACTCCATCCTCGCCATGTTTCCCGACGACGACCACGTCCTCGGGCCCTTCCTCGGCAACCTCCCCACCGTGAAGGTCGCCGTCGCCGCGGGCGTCGTCGGGTTCGTCGCTGGCAGGCTCCCCACCGTCGTCGCCGTCGTCGCCGTCGTACACGTCCATGCTCCTGTTCCCGTCCGCCTGACGTTATCGTGATACGTCTTGAGCCTCGGCACCACCATCTCCTCCGTGTCGTCGCTCCTCTGCACCAGCCGGTCGACCACCTCGGCCGGAGGCGGCTTGAACTTCAGGTGATAGATGGCCCCAGTCTCCGGGTCGCTCCTCCTTCCCGTCACGCGCTCCACCAGCACCTCGTCCGGAGCGGACGATGCGAGGTGCGTGATCTACCCCAACTAAATCCGGATTTCAAGGCACCTGTAGGCGAGGAGTCCTGGACGTGGGACAGGGAGGAGATCGAGAGGGAGGCGCCCGT
>JAPOKE010000221.1 GCA_029977805.1 Phenylobacterium parvum
ATCGCTCGCGGCGTGACGCTCTGGGAGTCTTTTGGCCTCATCACCCCAGACCCGGTTCACGCGTTGCCCGCGCTTCACCGCGGGCCGCTCCTGCAGGGCTTTGGTCCATCGCTGAACGTTTTTGTATGAATCCACATCAAGGAACTCCCCCGACTCATACAACATGCCCATGGCGAGCGCACCGTACCAAGGGTGGATGGCCATATCTGCGATCGTGTATTCATCGCCGCAGATGTATTCGCGCTCGGCGAGGTTGCGATCCAGTACGTCGAGCTGGCGCTTCACCTCCATGGTGAAGCGGTTGATAGGGTACTCCAGACGCTCGGGGGCATAGGCATAAAAATGGCCAAATCCGCCGCCCAGAAAGGGCGCGCTGCCCATTTGCCAGAACACCCAGGACCAGCACTCCGCCCGAGCGCTGAGGTCTTTGGGTAAAAAGCGGCCGTGTTTTTCGGCGAGGTAAGCTAGGATCGCGCCCGATTCAAACACGCGGGTTGGGGTGGGCGTGCTGTGATCGACCAACGCCGGAATTTTTGAGTTCGGGTTGGCGGCGACAAATCCGCTCGAGAACTGATCGC
>JAPOKE010000222.1 GCA_029977805.1 Phenylobacterium parvum
TGACCCGCACCGACATCAGCGTCGCGCCCGCGGTGACGGTGTCGAACCCTCGGACGGGCGCGCGCGTCGAGCAGCGGCGCGAGTGGGACCCCGACGAGCTCATGGGGGACATCAAGGAGCGCACCGCGTACGCCGACGCGTCCCGGAGCGAGTGGCTGAGCGAGTGGGGCGAGCGCCCCACGGGAGCGCACGAGAACGATCGCCCCGCGTGGCGCGGCGGCGGCCTCGCGCGCGGCCTCGCTCTCCGCGTCGGCGGCGTCGGCTCGCGCGTTGGCGTCGGCGGCGGCCGTCGAGCTCTGCGCCGCCCTCGCGTCAGCCTCTTCCGCGGCGAGCCTCGCGGCGTTTTCCGCCTCTTCCGCGGCGCGTCTCGCGGCGTCGGCGTCGGCTAAGGAGTTCTCCAGCGCAGCCTTCTCCGCGGCGGCCCTGGCGGCGGCCTCGGCGGCGGCGTCTCGCGCGGCGGCGTGCTCAGCCTTCTCCGTCGCGAGGCGCTTCTCCAGGTCCGCCTTGTCCGCCTGCGATGTGTCGAGGTTTTTCTGCAGCTCGTCGCCCCGGGCCTCCGCGTTACCCGCGCGTCGCTC
>JAPOKE010000223.1 GCA_029977805.1 Phenylobacterium parvum
CGCCGACGCGAGTGGCAAGCGTCCTTCGCTCCCGGGCGTCGGCGGCGACGCCGCGGGCAAGTCCTCGTTCGACCCGAAGGAGTACGACGCGGGCGCGATCAGCGAGCAGTCGCGCAAGACGTTCAACGACGTCAAGGGATGCGACGAAGCGAAGGCGGAGCTTCAGGAGATTGTCGAGTACCTGAAGAACCCCGATTTGTTCACGAAGCTCGGGGGTAAGCTGCCGAAGGGCGTGTTGCTCTCCGGTCCGCCCGGTACGGGGAAGACGCTTTTGGCGCGCGCCGTGGCCGGCGAGGCGGGCGTGCCTTTCTTCTACCGCGCCGGCTCGGAGTTCGAGGAGATGTTCGTTGGTGTCGGCTCGAAAAGAGTGCGGCAGCTGTTCAAAGCAGCCAAGGCGAAGATGCCGTGCATCATCTTCATCGACGAGATCGACGCCGTCGGAACTTCGCGCAAAGCGTTTGAGACGCAATCGAGGAAAACGCTGAACCAGTTATTGACCGAGATGGACGGGTTCGAGCAGAACGAAGGCATCATCGTCATCGCCGCGACGAACATCCCAGAGCAGCTCGACCCGGCT
>JAPOKE010000224.1 GCA_029977805.1 Phenylobacterium parvum
GGCCTCCGCCTCGCGCAGGGAGGCCAGGACCGTGGACACCTGCGCCGCGCCCTCCGCCCCCTCTCGCGCCGCCGCGCTCTGTCTTCTCCCGCTTCACCGCTCGGGTCTCAGTCTCTAATCGAGGTCGTCCGCCGCGGGCGGGGCGTCGCCCTCGGGGGCCCCGCCCTCCGTCTCCATGGGCTCCGCGGCGTCGCCCTCCGCGGTGTCCATGGGCTCCTCGACCTTCGTGGGTTCAGGCTTGGGCGGCGCGGGCTTGGGCCTCGCCAGGATG
>JAPOKE010000225.1 GCA_029977805.1 Phenylobacterium parvum
TAGCTCTGTGCGGAGCGTACGGGTTGCGGTCCTGCCCTCGCTTCCGGGCGCCCGGGTCGCCCCCCGCAACTTGGTTTTTGAGCTTCGCGGATTACACGCTCCCACATTCCCCGCATCAGCGATCGACCTCCCCGAACACAATGTCCTGAGTGCCGATGATGGTGACGACGTCCGCAAGCATGTGCTTTTTTGCCATCATGTCGAGCGCGCCAAGGTGCACGAAGCCGGGTGCGCGGATTCGGCACCGGTACGGGCGGTTGGTGCCGTCGGACACGAGGTAGACGCCAAACTCGCCCTTGGGCGCCTCGACGGCGGTGTACGTCTCGCCCGGGGGCACGTTGAAGCCCTCGGTGTAGAGCTTGAAGTGGTGGATGAGGGACTCCATGGAGTTCTTCATCTGCGCGCGGGACGGCGGGGTCACCTTGCGGTCGTCCGCCTTGACCATGCCCTCGGGCATCTGGTTGAGGCACTGCATGATCATGCGGATGCTCTGCCGCATCTCCTCCATGCGGATGAGGTACCGGTCGTAGCAGTCGCCGGCGGTGCCGACGGGAACGTCAAACTCCATC
>JAPOKE010000226.1 GCA_029977805.1 Phenylobacterium parvum
GGGCTCCATCACGTCAATCCAAGCGGTTTATGTGCCAGCGGACGACCTGACTGACCCCTCTCCCGCGACAACGTTTGCTCACCTCGACTCCACTGTGGTGCTGAGCCGCGATATTGCCGCAAAAGGCATCTACCCCGCGGTTGATCCACTGGATTCGACTTCCCGACAGCTGGATCCCCTGATTATTGGTCAGGAGCATTATGATGTGGCGCGGGGCGTTCAGACCGTATTGCAGCGCTACAAGGAGCTGAAGGACATCATCGCCATCCTGGGTATGGACGAGCTTTCCGAAGAAGATAAGCTGATTGTTGCGCGAGCGAGAAAAATCGAGCGGTTTTTGTCGCAGCCCTTCAGCGTTGCAGAGGTGTTCACCGGATCCCCGGGGGTCTACGTTTCCCTGAAGGACACGATTGCCGGCTTTAAAGGCATTCTTGCGGGCGACTATGATCAGCTACCCGAGCAGGCGTTTTATATGGTGGGCTCCATCGAGCAAGCGGTGGAGAAGGCCGCCAAGCTCTAGGGCGCCGAGAGGATAGAGAGATGGCGATGACCCTACACTGCGACATTGT
>JAPOKE010000227.1 GCA_029977805.1 Phenylobacterium parvum
CCCTGCTTGCAGCGGTTCTCGGCATCATGTGCCGCGAACTTCTTCGACTTGGTGATGAACTTCTTATAAACCGGGTGCATGATCCTGCGCTCGACGAGGACGGTAACCGTCTTGTCGTTCTTGTCGCTGACCACCGTGCCCTGCATGACTCGCTTCGGCATAACTCGACTTCCTTACTGCGCCGCTGCAGCCGTCTTGGACTTTTCGCCAAGAACGGTCTTGATGCGGGCGATCTCGCGGCGAACGATACGTGCGCGCGCCGGGTTTTCATTCTGGCCGCCAGCCGTCTGGAAGCGCAGGTTGAACTGCTCCTTCTTCAGGTCGACAAGCTGGTCTTTCAGCTCGTCTGCGGTCTTTGCACGAAGCTCTTCGGCCTTAACGGTTGCCATCAGCCTCTCCCTTAGTCAGCGTCGCCGAGACGGCGAACGATGCGGGTGTCGAGGGGCAGCTTGGCCGAGGCGAGCGTCAGAGCTTCCTTGGCAAGATCCCACGGAACACCGTCAATCTCGAACATGATCCGGCCAGGCTTGACCCGGGCCACCCAGAACTCGGGCGAGCCTTTGCCTTT
>JAPOKE010000228.1 GCA_029977805.1 Phenylobacterium parvum
ACTTCCTGAAAGGACATGCGCCCCGTCGCGGGGTCCTTGATCCACTCCACGCCAACGGTCTTGACGCCCGCGATTTTGCCCGACCCGTCGGCGGCGGCGACGAATTCTTTGGTCAGAACCTCGTACGTGCGCGGGTCCTTCCCGTCGCGCGTCGCCGCTTCCTCGTGGCCGTAGTCCACGCGGAAGATGCGCGGCCACTGCGGCCACTCGTTGCCCTTGGCGCGCGTCGCGGGGGGCTGCGTCATGAGCTCAAAGTTCACGACGGACTCGCACCCGTGACGCAGCGAGGTGCCGATGCAGTCCGTGCCGGTGTCGCCGCCGCCGATCACCACAACCTTCTTGCCCTTCGCGTCGATGTACTTCCCGTCGGCGAGGCCGCTGTCGAGAAGCGACTTGGTGTTGGCGTGCAGAAACTCCATGGCGAAGTGCACGCCCTCCAGGGCGCGCCCCTCCACGGGCAGGTCGCGCGGCTTGGTCGCGCCGCACGCGAGCACGACCGCGTCCGAGCCCGCGCGGAGCTCGGCGATGGAGGGGTGCCCCTCGGCGCCGATGTGCGCGTTGACC
>JAPOKE010000229.1 GCA_029977805.1 Phenylobacterium parvum
GGCGACATAGGGGGAATTCGCAATGCGGGCGCAAAAATCTGAAAGCGTCTTGCTGTCGGTAATCAGCGGATGAATTTGCATATGGTCTTCGATCTTATTATGGGCTGGCCCGCGTCCGGCGGGCTGGTCGAAAGGTCGACAAGGCAAGCCCATAGCCGGGCCGCAACAATTTGTCATTTCCGTAAAACGATTCTGAAAGATCAAAACGCCATGCACGCCTATCGCACCCACACCTGCGGCGCCCTGACCATCGCCGATGCCGGCAATGAGGTCCGCGTATCGGGCTGGGTGCATCGCAAGCGCGATCATGGCGATCTGGTCTTCATCGATCTGCGCGACCATTATGGCATGGTGCAGATCGTGACCGAAGTGGACGGGCCTGTCTTTCAGGTGATCGAGGGGCTGCGGGCCGAAAGCGTCGTCACCGTCACCGGCAAGGTCGTCGCCCGCGCCACGGAAGCGGTGAACCCCAACCTGCCGACCGGCGAGATCGAAATTCGAGCGCTGGACGCGGCCGTCCTGTCTGCCGCTGCCGACCTGCCGCTGCCAGTCGCGGGCG
>JAPOKE010000022.1 GCA_029977805.1 Phenylobacterium parvum
GCTCGGCATACTCCCGATAACCCCGGATGTGCTGAGCTTGAGCTGAGGGTGTCAGGCCGAGGGCAGCCGCGCCCGCGCCAGGGGGCTGGCGGCGCAGAGGACCGGCAGGACGAGGCTGAGCCCGGCCGCCGCCAGCATGGCCGTGCGAACGCCCGCGGCCTCCGCCAGCAGGGCGCCGCCGAGGGCGCCGACCACCGCCATTCCGCCTGCTGCGGCCTCGAACACGCCCGACACGCGCCCAAGGTGGTCGGCGGCGACCCGCGCCTGTCTCAGGCTCGACATCAGGATCATGGCGGTCACCCCGAAGAGGTCGCCCAGGAACTGGGTGGCGACCAGCGCCGTCATGCCGCCCCGGAGGCCGGAGGGGGCGAGGCCGATGGCCAGGTTCACCAGCCCGCCCAGCAAGAGGACCAGGGTCAGTGTCCGCCCGGCCCCCAGCCGCCGCTCCAGGGCCGGTCCCGCCGCCGCGCCGGCCAGGGCTCCGAGGCCCCCGCAGGCGATGGCCAGGCCCAGCAGGCCGGTGGGCAGCTCCAGGGTCTTGAGGGCGAAGAGGACATAGAGGCTGCCTAGGCCACCGCCGGTCAGGCCCCAGCCCAGCTGGATGAGGAAGAGGACCCGGACCTCCGGGTCCGCCCAGGCGGTCCGGAACCCGGAGAGGATGGACAGGCCCGGCTCCGTGTCGACGGACCCTGGGGCGGGCGGGCGCTCGCTGCGGATCCGAAGAAGGAGGAGGGCCGAGACTAGCCAGGTCGCCGCCGTTGCGGCGACGGCCAGGGCCGCCGTCAGCAGATGGAAGAGCAGGCCGGCCAGGGCGGGACCGCCGATCTCCGCCACGGAGTCGGTCGCCGACAGGCGGGCGTTGGCGCCGAGCAGGTCTTCCTGCGCCACCAGTCCGGGCAGGATGGCGTGCTCGGCCATGATGAAGACCGTGCTGGCGCCGGCGATGAGGGTCCCCGCGGACAGGATCATCGGCAGGGTCAGGACCCCCGCGACGGCGGCCAGGGGAATGACGGCCAGGGCGGCGGCCCGGACGAGGTTCATGGCCACCAGGACGCGTCGCCTCGGCTGGCGGTCCACCCAGCCGCCCGCAGACAGTCCGAGGACCAGGGAGGCGAGCCCCGTCAGGGCCGACAGGAGCCCCAGCGAGGCCGGGGAGGCGGCGAGGGTGGTGATGGCGGCGATGGGCAGGCCTTCCCGGGCGATCCGCGCCCCGAAGGCCGAGACCGCCTGGGCGGCCCAAAGGCGGTTGAAGTCCCGGCTGTCCACCCCCGTCCCCGCCATGTCACCCCCCGGGAGCGTAGTTCAGGATCGGCGCCAGCCAGCGTTCCGCCGTGGCGCGGTCCCAGCCCTTGCGGCGGGCGTAGTCCTCCACCTGGTCGCGGTCGATCCGGCCGACGCCGAAATAGTGGCTCTCCTGGTGGCTGAAGTAGAGGCCGGACACGCTGGAGGGCGGGTCCATGGCGAAGCTCTCGGTCAGGGTGATCCCCGTCCTGGGCGTCGCCTCTAGGAGCCGGAACAGCTCGGCCTTCTCCGTGTGGTCGGGCTGGGCCGGATAGCCCGCCGCCGGCCGGATGCCCCGGTATTTCTCGCCGATCAGGAACTCCAGGTCGAAGACCTCGTCGGGGGCGTAGCCCCAGAGCTCGGTGCGGACCCGGCGATGGAGGGCCTCGGCCAGGGCCTCCGCCAGGCGGTCGGCCAGGGCGGTGGCGAGGATGGCGGAATAGTCGTCGCCGTCGCGGCGGAAGCGCTCGGCCATCTCGATCTCGCCATGGCCCGCCGTGACGGCGAAGCCCCCCAGCCAGTCGGGCGGGCCGCCCACCGGGGCGATGAAGTCGGAGAGGGCGAGGTTGGCCCGGTCGCCCTCGCTGCGCACCATCTGCTGGCGCAGGGTGTGGAAGCGGCCGGCGACCTCGGTGCGCCCCTCGTCGGCATAGACCAGGATGTCGTCACCCTCGGCCTGGGCCGGCCAGAAGCCGACCGTCGCCTTGGCGGTCAGCCAGCGCCCCTGGATCATGCGGTCCAGCATCCGCCGGGCGTCGGCGTAGAGGTCGCGCGCCGCCTGGCCGACCACCTCGTCCTCGAGGATGGCGGGATAGCGCCCGAAGAGCTGCCAGCTGGCGAAGAAGGGCGTCCAGTCGATGTGTTCGGCCAGGTCCGACAGGTCCCAGTCCCCGAAGGTCCTCAGCCCCGTGAAGGACGGCCGCGGCGGCGGAGTCTTCGTCCAGTCCGTGGCGAAGGCCCGGGCCCGGGCGTCGGCCAGGCTCATCCGGCCCCGGCTGTCCTGTCCCCGGGCGAACTGCTCGCGCACCCGGGCATAGTCGGCGGAGGTCTCGGCGGTGAACCGCTCGCGTTCGGTGGGGGAAAGGAGGGCGGACACCACCCCCACGGCCCGGCTGGCGTCGAGGACGTAGGTCGTCGAGCCCGAAGGATAGGCCGGGGCGATCTTGACCGCCGTGTGGGTCTTGGAGGTCGTGGCGCCGCCGATCAGGAGGGGCATGCGGAAGCCGCGCCGCTCCATCTCCGAGGCCACGAAGACCATCTCGTCCAGGCTGGGGGTGATCAGGCCGGACAGGCCGACCATGTCCACCTTCAGGCGTTCCGCCTCGTCGAGGATGCGGTCGGCCGGGACCATGACGCCCAGGTCGAAGACCTCGTAGTTGTTGCACTGCAGGACCACGCCGACGATGTTCTTGCCGATGTCGTGGACGTCGCCCTTGACGGTCGCCATCAGGATCTTGCCGGCGCTCTGGCGTTCCTGGCCGGCGCTCTCGGCCTCCATGAAGGGCAGGAGCCAGGCGACGCCCTGCTTCATGACCCGCGCCGACTTCACCACCTGGGGCAGGAACATCTTGCCCGCGCCGAACAGGTCGCCGACCCGGTTCATGCCGTCCATCAGGGGGCCTTCGATGACCTCCAGGGGACGGGCGGCGGCGAGGCGGGCCTCCTCGACGTCGGCCTCGATGAACTCGGTGATCCCGTGGATCAGGGCGTGGGCCAGGCGCTCGGCCACCGGGGCCTGCCGCCAGGCGAGGTCCGGCCCCTTCGCCTCGGACTTGCCGCCCTTGTAGGCCGGCGCCAGCTCCACCAGCCGCTCGGTGTTGGTCAGGGCCGGGTCCCGCCGCGGCCGGTTGAGGATGACGTCCTCCACCGCCTCGCGCAGTTCGGCCGGGATGTCGTCATAGACCGGCAGGTCGCCGGCGTTGACGATGCCCATGTCCAGGCCCGCGGCGATGGCGTGGTAGAGGAAGACCCCGTGGATCGCCCGGCGGACCGGCTCGTTGCCCCGGAAGCTGAACGAGACGTTGGAGACCCCGCCGGAGACCCGGGCGTGGGGCAGGTTGGCCTTGATCCAGCGGGTCGCCTCGATGAAGTCGACGGCGTAGTTGTCGTGTTCCTCGATCCCGGTGGCGACCGCAAAGATGTTGGGGTCGAAGATGATGTCCTCGGGCGGGAAGCCGACCTCGTCCACGAGGATCCGGTAGGCGCGGGCGCAGATCTCGGTCTTGCGCGCCAGGGTGTCGGCCTGGCCCTGCTCGTCGAAGGCCATGACCACCACCGCCGCGCCATAGCGCAGGCAGGCCCGGGCCTGCTTCAGGAAGGCCGCCTCGCCCTCCTTCAGGGAGATGGAGTTGACGATGGCCTTGCCCTGCACGCAGCGCAGGCCCGCCTCGATCACCTCCCACTTGGAGGAGTCGATCATCACCGGAACCCGGGCGATGTCGGGCTCGGCGGCGATGAGGTTGAGGAAGGTCGTCATGGCCCGAACGGAGTCGAGCAGGCCCTCGTCCATGTTGACGTCGATGATGGCGGCGCCGGCGTCCACCTGCTGGCGGGCGACGGACAGGGCCTCGGGATAGTTCCCCTCGGCCACGAGCTTTCGGAAGCGGGCGGAGCCGGTGACGTTGGTCCGCTCGCCGATGTTGACGAAGGTGGGCCTCATGACAGCTCCAGGGGCTCCAGCCCGGACAGGCGCATGGCGCGCGGGCGCTCGGGCGGCCGGCGCGGGACCAGGCCCTCAACGGCCCTGGCGACATGGGCGATGTGGTCCGGCGTCGTGCCGCAGCAGCCGCCGACGATGTTGACGATGCCGTCCCCGGCCCACTGGTGCAGCGAGTGCCCGGTCTCGTGGGGTTGCTCGTCGTACTCGCCCATGGCGTTGGGCAGGCCGGCGTTGGGATAGGCGCTGACCAGGGTGTCGGCCACCCGCGACAGCTCGGCGATGTGCGGCCGCATGAGGTCGGCGCCGAGGGCGCAGTTCAGGCCCACGGCGAAGGGCCGGGCGTGGCGCACCGAGTTCCAGAAGGCCTCCACCGTCTGTCCCGAGAGGGTGCGGCCCGACCGGTCGGTGATGGTGCCCGAGATCCAGATGGGCAGGGGCTCGTAGCCCTCGTCCTCGAGGTCGAGGATGGCCTTGATGGCCGCCTTGCAGTTCAGCGTGTCGGTGATGGTCTCGACCAGGTAGAGGTCCACGCCGCCCTCGTTCAGGGCGATGACCTGCTCGCGATAGGCCTGGTAGACCTCCTCGAAGGTGACCGAGCGGGCGCCGGGGTCGTTCACGTCCGGCGACATGGACAGCATCTTGTTGAGGGGCCCGATGGAGCCGGCGACGAAGCGCGGCTTGTGCGGCTCGGCGGCGGTCCAGCGGTCGGCTGCGGCGCGGGCGAGGCGCGCGCCTTCCAGGTTGATGTCGCGCACGGCGCCTTCCAGGCCGTAGTCCGCCTGGGCGATGGTGGTCGCCGAGAAGGTGTTGGTCTCGGAGATGTCCGCCCCGGCCCCGAAATAGGCGTCGTGCAGCTCGGTGATGATGTCCGGCCGGGTGATGCACAGGAGATCGTTGTTGCCCTTGAGCTGGCCCGGGTGGCCGGCGAAGCGGTCGCCCCGGTAGTCAGCCTCGTCCAGGCCGCGCTTCTGGATCATCACGCCCCAGGAGCCGTCGAGGACCAGGATGCGCTCCCGGGCGGCGGCCCTGAGGGCGGCGATGCGTTCTGCGCGGGTCATTTCGCGGCGGCCTCCTGGCGGGCCTTCGAGAGCTCTGAAGACAGGGCGCCGGCGGGATCGGCGGCGGCGGCGAGGACGTCCAGCTCACGGGCGGCGGCGCAGGCCCGGGAGAGGTCCCGAAGGCCCCGCCGCACCGCTTCGGTCCCGGTCGGCTCAAACCGGCGCCGGAAGACGGCCAGCAGGCTCCGGAGCCGCCTCAGGGCCACCCTGAGCCCATGGACCGCCTCGGGGGCGGGGTCTCCCATGGCGGCGAGGACCCGGGCGCAGGTCTCCGTCAGGGCGGCCAGCAGGGCCTGGCGGAGAGCCTCGGCGCAGGACAGGCCCGCAGGCTGGGCCAGGGCAAGGGCGTCGCGGCCCGCGAGCCGGTGTCCCCGGTCGGACTTGGAGCGCAGGGACAGGGTCAGGGGCAGGTCCGCCGCAAGGTCGAGGGCCAGGCCGAACAGGTCGCCCGGCGCGCCCGAGACAAGTTCCAGCTCCGCCTCGCAGACCGTCTCGCGGGCGCCGGCGGCCAGGATCTCCCCCTGGTCGAGGGCCAGCTCGATCCGCGATCCGCCGCGGACCAGCTCGAAGGACCGCCGGCGGACCTGGACGGTGAACTGCGGGGCGAGGCGTCCCAGCTCGTCCGGGGACAGAAGGGAGGAGATTTCCTCGCCGGCGGTGTCGAGGCGGCCGGGCGCGACCTCCCCCTCCGCCTCCCGGCGGCCGAGCCCTTCCCCGGTCTTCAGGGTCTGGACAGTGCGGCCGGCGCTGTCCGTCCGCAGCCGAAGCGAGGCGCCCCTGGCGGCCAGGGCGCCCTCGGGCGTGTCGTGGTAGACGGAGACCAGGCGACGGTCGCGGACCGGGCCCCGGGCGCGGGCGACCAGGGCCTCAAGGGTCTCCGGCCCGCAGGCGAACTTGATCTCCACCTCGGGCGTCATGACCCCTCCGGCGCTATTCGTCCTCGTCGAAGCGCGCAGCCACCAGGGCGACGAGGGCGGCCACGGCGGCGTCCGCCTCCCGTCCCTCGGCGGTGATGTCGATGCAGCATCCGGGGCCCGCCGCCAGCATCATCAGTCCCATGATGGAGCGGGCGTCGACCTCCGCCCCGTCCTTCGCCACGCGCACCTCGGCGTCGAAGCCGGTGGCGGTCTTCACGAACTTTGCGGAGGCGCGGGCGTGAAGGCCGCGCTTGTTGATGATCTCGACCCTGGCGCGGGCCGTCACTTGTCGCCCGCCAACACGTAGGAGGCGACGGAGATGTACTTGCGCCCGGCCTCCTGGGCCTGGGCCACGCAGCCGGCGAGGTCCAGCCGGGAGCGCACGCTGGCCAGCTTGATCAGCATGGGCAGGTTGAGCCCGGCGATCACCTCGGCCCGGGTCTGCTCCATCACGGAGATGGCGAGGTTGGAGGGGGTGCCGCCGAACATGTCGGTGAGCAGGATGACCCCGGCGCCGGCGTCGACCCGGCTGCAGGCCGCAAGGATGTCCCGCCGCCGCCGCTCCATGTCGTCCTCGGGACCGATGCAGATGGCGGCCACGCCCGACTGGGGGCCGACCACGTGCTCCATGGCGAGGAGGAACTCCTCGGCGAGGCGGCCGTGGGTCACGATGACAAGGCCGATCATGAGATGTCTCTCAAGGGGCTGACCCACCCGTTGCAGACGCCGGAGGCGCCGGAAGGCCGCCTTGATACGACTCTTCCCCCTCGCCTCCAAGGCGCCAAAGCGCTTCCCTCAGGCGGTGTGGCGCCGAGGCGTCTGTCAGGCGCAGGACGAGGTGGGGGACCCTCGTCCCGGCGACCTCCAGGGCGTCGGGATCGGGCAGGCGCTCGGGCGTGGAACCGGGCGCGGCGGCGCTCACCGCCAGGTCGATCCGGCAGAAGTCCAGGGCGGGAATGCGGACCAGGTCGAGGCCCCGGACCTCAAGGAGTCCGGAAAGGGTTTCCGGCGCCCGGCCATAGGGGCGCCCGGCGCTCGCCCAGACGCAGGTCCGGTCATCGGCCACCAGCCGGAACCCGGCGTCGAGGGCCCGAAGGGCGAGGTCGCTCTTCCCGGATCCGGAGGGGCCCAGGACCAGGACGCCGCGCCAGCGGCCGCCCGAGCGCAGGGCCAGGAGGCCGGCGTGGAGGACGGGTGCAGGGTCGGGCTTCATGCGCCGGGACGGAGGGGCAGTCGGACGACGAACCGCGCGCCGGTCCGGTTCCCCTCCGGGTCACTGAGGTTCTCCGCCGCAAGGGTCCCGCCCTGGGCCTCGACGATCTGGCGGGCGATGGACAGGCCGAGGCCGGAATTGCCCCCGAAGGCCGCCCCCTTCGGCCGGGAGGTGTAGAAGCGCTCGAAGACGGTCTCGAGGTTCTCGGGCGGAATGCCCGGGCCGTCGTCGTCGACCCGGACGACGGCCGTCCCGTCCTCATGCGTCAGGGACAGCCGGACGGTCCCTCCCGGCGGGCTGAAGGACCGGGCGTTGTCTATGAGGTTCCGGAAGACCTGGCCGGCCGGGCCCTCGCGGCCGAGCACCGGCGTCTCGCCCTCGATCCCCGACAGGAGGATCGCCGGCTCCCCTTCCCGGCGCGCCGCCGCGTAGGCCTGGACGATCTCGGAGAGCAGGCGACCCAGGTCGAAGGGCCGGGGCGGTTCGCGCGACAGTTCGGCGTCCAGCCGCGAGGCGTTGGAGATGTCGGTGACCAGCCGGTCCAGCCTCTGGATGTCCTGGCGGATCACGCCGCCCAGGCGGGCCTTGGCCTCGGGGTCGGACACCAGGTCGAGGGTCTCCACCGCCGAGCGGAGGGAGGTGAGGGGATTGCGGATCTCATGCGCGACATCGGCGGCGAAACGCTCGATGGCGCCCATCCGCTCGGACTGGGCGTCGGTCATGGCCTCGAGGGCGCGGGTCAGGTCGCCCAGCTCGTCGGTGCGGCGGGACAGGTCGGGCAGGGAGATGGACCGGACCCGGGACAGGCGGACCCGGTCGGCGGCCCGGGCCAGCCGGCGGACGGGCAGGGCGATCAGGCTGGTGAGCAGGGCCGAGGACAGGAGGCTCACCCCGATGGAAAGCAGGATGAAGGGCGCCAGGGCCGCCCTCTGGCGGGCGATGATGCTGTCGACGTCCCCGGCCTCGACGGTCAGGACGCCCAGGACCGCCTGCACGTGGCGGATGGGGAAGGACACCGACACCACGCGGCCGGAGGGATCCGCCCGGCGGACCCCGGAGACGCGACGCCCCTCCAGGGCGGCCTGTATCTCGGCCTGGAGGGCTGCGCGCCCCGGGGAGGCCTGGGGGCGGTCCGGGCGCCTGGCCGGGGCGGAGCCGCGCGGCCGCGCGGGGGGAAGCGGCTTCTGCTCCACCCGGTCGGCGATCCAGTCGCTGTCGGCCAGGACCTGGCCCTGGGCGTCGAAGAGCCGCGCCCGCTGCACGCCCGGGTTGGCGAGGAGGCGCAGGATCTCGCTGGCCCGGCCGGCGTCCAGGGCCGGGACGGGCTCGCCCACCGTGGCCGCCTGGTCGATCAGGGTGGCGATGAGCTCGCCCTGGGTGGTCAGGCTGTCGATCCGCGCCTCTACGAGACCCCGCCGCAGCTCGTTCAGCACGAGGGCGCCGGCGATCAGGATGACCAGGCCGAGCAGGTTCAGGGCGAGGATCAGCCGGCCGAGGCGCGACGACGGCGGCGCTCGCCACCGGCGGCGCGGCGGCTCAGGACTCGCGGTATCGGTATCCGACGCCATACAGGGTTTCGATCGCGTCGAACTCGGGGTCGACCTCCCGGAACTTGCGCCGCATCCGCTTGACGTGGCTGTCGATGGTCCGGTCGTCGACATAGACCTGGTCGTCGTAGGCGGCGTCCATCAGGTTGTCCCGGCTCTTCACGAAGCCTGGCCGCTGGGCGAGGGCCTGGATCAGCAGGAACTCGGTCACGGTCAGCTTCACCGGCCGTCCGTTCCAGAGGCAGTCGTGCCGGGCGGGGTCGAGGGTCAGCCGGCCGCGCTTGAGCGCCTTCGGGGCGGCCTCGCCCTCCTCCTCCCCGTCCCCGTCGGGCGCCCCGGCCCGGCGCAGGACCGCCTTCACCCGCTCGATGAGGAGGCGCTGGCTGAACGGCTTGTGCATGTAGTCGTCGGCGCCGAGGTTGAAGCCGAGGAGCTCGTCGATCTCGTCGTCCTTGGAGGTCAGGATGATGACCGGCACGTCCGACGTGCGCCTCAGGCGGCGCAGGACCTCCATGCCGTCCATGCGGGGCATCTTGACGTCGAGGATGACCAGGTCCGGCGGATCGTTCTCGAGGGCCGCAAGGCCCGAGGCGCCGTCATGATAGGCCCTGACCGCGTGGCCCTGGCTCTCGAGCGCAAGGCTCACCGAGGTCACGATGTTCTCGTCGTCGTCCACGAGGGTGATCCGGGCCATGGGTCGCGTCTGTTCCCTTTCGCTGAGATTCGACCCTATTCCGGTGCGCCTGTGGCCTCAATGGGGCGGAGCCGCCCCTGACCCCTTAACCGGCGACGGCCTGGGGAGTCAGGCGAGGCCGAGGGCCCGGGACAGGGCGGCCGAGACCCGATCGACATCGGTGTCGGCCATGGCGGGGAACAGGGGCAGGCTGAGGCAGCGGCGGTACCAGGCGGCGGCGCCGGGGAGGTCCAGGGGTCCGTAGCGCCCGACATAGTAAGGCTGGGCGTGGACCGGGATGTAGTGAACCTGGGTCCCGATCCCCTCCGCCGCCAGGGCCTCCACCACACGCCGGCGGGTGCGGCCAAGGCCCTCGAAGTCGATGAGGACGGTGAGGAGGTGCAGGACCGGCCGGCTCCAGGCCGGGGTGGCGGCCAGGCGCACGTGAGGCGCCAGCGGCGCCAGCGCCGCGGCGTAGCCTTCCGCGAGGGCCCGCCGCCGTGCGGCGAAGTCGGGCAGGCGCCTGAGCTGGGACTGGCCCAGGGCGCAGAGGATGTCCGGCAGGCGATAGTTGAAGCCGGGCTCGCGCATCTCGTAGAGCCAGGGGTCGGCGCCCGGCAGGCGTTCCATGCCATGGCTTCGCAGGCGACGGAGCCGGGCGGCGACGTCGCCGTCAGGGGTGGTCACCATGCCGCCCTCGCCGGTGGCGATGGTCTTGACCGGATGGAAGGAGAAGGTCGCCGCAGACGACCAGCGTCCGGAACCGACGGCCTCGGCGCCGTCCCCGAAGTCCGCCGCCGAGCCGAGGGCGTGGGGGGCGTCCTCCACCAGCACGGCGCCGGCCTCGCGGGCGAGCGCGGCGAGACCCTTCAGGTCCGCGACGTCGCCGCGCAGGTGGACCGGCAGGACGGCCCGCAGCGGGCCAGGCGAGCGCTCCAGCGCCTCGCGGAGGGTCCCGGAGGTCATCAGGCCCGTCCCGGGGTCCACATCGGTGAAGAGGACCTCCGCGCCGACGAAGCGGGCGCAGTTGGCGGTGGCCAGGAAGGTGACGGAGGGGACAGCGACCCTGTCCCCCGGCCCGATCCCCAGGGCCAGCATGGACAGGTGGAGGGCCGCCGTGCCGTTGGCGCAGGCGACCGCATGGGCGGCGTCGACGGCCGCGGCGAAGGCCTGCTCGAAGGCCTCGACCCGGGGCCCGGTGGTCAGGAAGTCCGCGCCGAGGGCCTCGACGACGGCGGCGACGTCATCGGCGTCAATGTCCTGCCGGCCGTAGGGAAGGAAGGACCCGGCCGGCACGTCAGGCCCCGGCCGGCGCGGCGCCGGCCCTGGCGCCATCCGCGAGAAGCTGCAGGAGCCCCTCGTGGCTCAGCCACTCGTCATTCGTGTCGCTGGCGTAGGAGAAGCCGTCCGCCACCGTCGGGTGTTCTGCGGCGAAGGACTGGCGCGAGAACTCCACGAAGGCGGGCTCGATGGCGTAGCGGTCGCCGAGGTCGACCACATGCCGGGCGTCGTCGATGGAGATCATCATCTCGTGCAGCTTCTCGCCCGGCCGGATCCCGATCACGCGGATCGGCAGGTCCGGGGCCATGGCGGCCGCCAGGTCGGTCATCTTCATCGAGGGGATCTTGGGCACGAAGATCTCGCCGCCGCGCATCAGGGCCAGGGAGGAGAGGACGAAGTCCACGCCCTGGTTGAGGGTGATCCAGAACCGGGTCATGCGCGGGTCGGTGATCGGCAGTTCGCGCACGCCCTCGGCGATCAGCTTCTGGAACAGGGGCGCGACGGACCCCCGCGAGCCCACCACATTGCCGTAGCGGACAACGGCGAAGCGGGCGCCGATGTCCCCGGAAAGGTTGTTGGCCGCCACGAAGGTCTTGTCCGAGGCGAGCTTGGTCGCGCCGTAGAGGTTGGCGGGGTTGCAGGCCTTGTCCGTGGACAGGGCGATGACCTGCTTCACCCGGTTGGCCAGCGCCGCCCAGACGATGTTCTCGGCCCCCAGGACGTTGGTCTGGATGAACTCGGAGGGGTTGTACTCGGCGGCGGGCACCTGCTTGAGGGCCGCGGCGTGGATCACGACATCCACCCCGCGCAGGGCGAGGGTCAGCCTCTGGCGGTCGCGGACGTCGCCCAGGAAGAACCGCATCCGCGCCATCTGCGCGGGGGTGAAGCGGGCGGCCATGTCCACCTGCATCTCGTGCTGCTTCAGTTCGTCCCGCGAGAAGACGATCAGCTTGCGCGGCGTGGTGCGGGCGAGGACGGTCTCGATGAAGCGGCGGCCGAAGGAACCCGTCCCGCCGGTGACGAGGACGGTCTTGCCCTCCAGTTCGCCGGCGTCTGTGGTGAAGCGGTGCAAGGCGGGCCTCCGGGGATGATCCGAATCGGACGCGAGTCTGCGGGTGGCCGCGTAAAGAGATCGCTAACCATGATCTGGGAGAAGGCGGCCATGCACCGGCGCGTTTTCCTGGCCCTCCTCCCGATCCTCGCCGCCTTCCCCGCGGCGGCGGCGGGTCCCCCGCCAGGGGCCGCGGGCGGCGCCCAGCAGGCCAGCTTCGTGCGGCTGCCGGTCATCAACGCCAACCTGGTGCGATCCAACCGGACGCGGGGCGTGATCTCGCTGGAGTGCGGTGTCGATGCGCCCGACCCGAAGGTCCGCGCCCGCGTGCAGATGCTGGTCCCCCGCCTGCGGGCGGACCTTTCGCGGCGGCTGACCCTCTACACGGAAAACCTGAGGCCGGGCTTCCCGCCGAACCTCGATATCCTGGTCCCCCAGCTCCAGAAGCAGGTCGACCAGACCCTGGGCCAGCCGGGCGCCCGCTTCCTGGTCCTCAACGTCCTGATCAACTGACGCCGGTTCAGCGGACCCCGAGCTCCGCAGCGACCGTGTCCATGAAGCCGGCCATCTCCACGTCGAGGGCGGTGACGCCGCCGGCGTCGTGGGTGGTCAGGGTCACTTCGACCCGGTTCCAGACATTGGACCATTCCGGATGGTGGTCCATCCGCTCGGCCTTGAGCGCCACCCGGGCCATGAAGGCGAAGGCGGCGTTGAAGTCGGCGAAGACGAAGGTGCGCGAGATGGCGTCCCGGCCGCCGGGAAGGTCGCTCCAGAGGGGCAGCTTCTCGAGGGCGTCTATGGCCCCGATCCGCACCGTCCGGCTCACGCCAGCCTCCCGAAGGTCAGCCCGGTGGCGCGCTCGAGGTCCGCAAGGGCCTGGGACTCGCTGACCACCTTGATGGCGGTCATGCCGAGGGCGGCGGCGGGCTTGCAGTTGATGCCGAGGTCATCGAGGTAGACGCAGGCCGCCGGCTCCACCTGAAGCTGCTCGCACATCATCAGGTAGATCCGCGGGTCGGGCTTGCGCACCCCCGCCTTGGAGCTCTCGATGATGGCGTGGAAGTGCGGCATGACCCGCCCCATGGCGCTGACCATGGGCGTGTCCGAGCCCGGCGAGTGGCTGGAGGCCATGTTGTTGGTGATGCAGCCGACCTTGAAGACCGCCTTGCAGGCCAGCAGGGCGTCGACCATGGCCGGGCGAAGGTGGCCGGAGAGCAGGGGCAGGACCTCCCGCCCCGGCACGGGGTGGCCCAGGGCCGTGCTCTCCTCGTGGAACAGGCGGTCGAAGCCCTCGGCGTCGATCTCCGCGCGCTCGAACAGGGCCCAGGCGTTGGTGTCCGGGTTGGTGGCGTTCACCGTCCGGATGAGGTCCCGGGGCAGGCCCTTCTCCGCCTCATAGCGGTTGAAGGCCTCGAAGGGCGAGGAGGTGAACACCCCGCCGAAATCCCAGATCACGGCTTCCACGCCCATGCGCCATCCTCCTCGAGCAAGCGGGGGGAAGCTAGAGCCTGAACCGTCCCGAGGGAACCGTCCCGTCGGGAAAATGGTGCTAGTGTCGCCTCGCCATGACCCTTCGCGCCGACCCCCTGATGTCCGATCCGCCCTGGGCGGGGCCGCCGGGCTTCGGGATCGGGCTGAGGCGCATCGACCCGGCCGGCTGGCTCGAGGGCGGCGAGGCCCGGCCCTGGGCGCGCAAGGATGCGCTCCTGAAACGGGTTCCCCGGCGGGTCTGGGGCGAGGTCGAAGGCTCCCGCCCCGGGCAGGCCGAGGCCGCCGCCCTGGTCGCCGGCGCCCTGGGCATCCGGCTGCCCGGCGAAGACCTGCCGCCCCTCCTGTGGGCCGCCCGCCGGGTCCCGGACGACCTCGTCCTCATGGAGTCCCGGGAGGGCGACTGGACGGCGACGGCCCTCAGCCTCTGCGCGGGCTCCTTCTTCACCGCCGACCAGGCCCTCGGCAGATCCCTTGAGGCGCTGCACCATCCCGTTCCAGGCTTCGCCAATGACCTTCTGCTCCGTGTGCGGAGGATCTTCGACAACCTTCCCGCCGGCGCCGTGGTCGAGCGGCGGAACTGGACGGTCACGGCGCAGGGCGACCTCCATGCCCCCGAGGCCGCGGCGGCGCGGGCCCTGGCGGCCCGTCGTCGTCCCGATGGCTCGGGCCGGGGCTTCTTCGTTCGCTGCGAGCGCCAGACCCTCCGGCGGCTGCCTGAAACCGGCGGCGTCCTCTTCACCATCCGGATCCACCTGAGGCCCCTGCAGGCCCTCGCGGCCGAACCCCCCGCCCTGGCGGCCTTCGGCCAGGCCTGGGCGGCGGCCCCCGCCGACTTCCGCCGATACAAGGGCCTCGCCGCCGTCGCCCCGGGCGTCGAGGCCTTCCTCTCCGCCAACCCTCCCGAAACCGCCGCAAGGCCAAGCCAAGGCGCCTTCCCATGAGCCCTGAAGACCGGATCCTGCCCCTCGAAGGCGTCGAGAACTTCCGCGACTATGGCGGCTACGCCGTCCCCGGCGGCCGGCGGGTGGTGCGCGGCCGCCTCTGGCGCTCGGCCCACCACGGCGGAGCCACAGACGCCGACCTCGAGCGCATCGCGGGCCTCGGCCTCGCCGCCGTCGTCGACCTGAGGCGGCCCACCGAGCGGGCGAACCAGCCCTCGCGCCGTCCCGAAGGCTTTGCGGGCGCCGTCATCGACTGCGACGCCGGTGACCAGGCCGAGCCGCCGCACGTGGCCTTCCTGCGCGAGACCGACCTGTCAGCAGAGAGCGCCCGGGCCTTCTTCCGCGACTACTACCGGAGGGCGCCCTTCGAGCCCCGACACCTGGAGCTCTTCACCCGCTACTTCGAGGCCCTCGGCGCCGGCCGTCCGGTCCTGATCCACTGCACCGCCGGCAAGGACCGGACCGGGCTGCTGGCGGCCCTGACCCACCACCTGCTGGGCGTCGCCGAGGCGGACATGCTGGCGGACTTCGAGCTCACCAACCTGGCGGCGCGGATCGAGGCCCGACTGGCCCAGGTGACCGAATCCATGACCGAGAGCCTGGGCCGGAGGCCTTCGGAGACGGCGGTCCGGGCCTTCCTGGGCGTGGACCGGACCTATCTCGAAGAGGCCTTCGCCGCGATCCGTCGGGAGGCGGGGTCCGTGGAGGCCTATCTTTCCACCCTCGGCGTGGATGCATCGGCTGCGGAGGGCCTGCGCGCCGCCTGGCTGGAGCCCGCCCGCGCCTGAGGCCGTTCAGGCGGGGCCGGACAGCCAGTCGATGAGGCCGAGCTTGGCCAGCCAGGCCAGCGACATCTGCACGGCCCGGCGGCGCTCCATCGGAAAGCCGAGGAGGATGTCCCTTACCGTCAGTTCGCCCGCCTCCGAGAGCCGCTGGACGATGGCCGCGGCGTCCTCGGCCGGGGCCCGCCACATGCGGAAGGCGCCGTCGAGCTCAACGCCGGCGGACCGGGCCAGGTCTCCGGCGTCGACGCCGGGCCGCAGGCGCAGCCGCCGCTCCAGCCCAAGGTCGTGGGTCGCGAAGCCCGCGAAATCCGCAAAGGGATCACCGCGCAGGGGATGCAGGCGGTGGGACTCCGTCCCTCCCGGGGTGGCGGCGCGCAGGGCGGCCAGCTCCTCGAAAAGCCCGTTGAGCTGGCGCACGACGACCGGCCAGTCGAAAGTCTCCTTCGCCCGCGCCCGTCCCGCCGCTCCCATGCGCCGGCGCAGGTCAGGGTTGCGGGTCAGCTCGGCGATGGCCTCGGCCGCCCGGCCGACATGGACGGCGGTGTGCTGGGCCACGGCGCCCACGAAGCCCTGGTAGGAATCCAGGCCGATGGCGTGGCGGGCGGCGAGGGCCTCGCCGAGGGCGCCGGGGGGTCCGCCCAGGGTGGGAATGAGGAAGCCCTCGCTCCCGTGCCGGACGGTGAAGCGATAGCCGTCCCAGTCGCTCGCCACCACCGGGAGGCCGGCGGCCATGGCTTCCAGCGGGGTGATCCCGAAGGTCTCCTGGATGTTGTCGACCAGGGACAGGAAGATGTCCCCGGCGGCCCAGAGGTCGGCCACCACCTCGGGATCGTTGCCGTCCTGGAAGTCGACCTGGACGGAGGGGGCGTAGGCCGCGGCGGCCTGTTCGTAGCGGGCCCTGTCCGCCTCGCCGCCGGGGAACCAGCCGGCGAGGGCGAAGTGCATGCGCCGGCCGGTGAGCCGCCCGGCCTCCTCGACGGCCCGGAACATGGGCTGGGGGAAGGCCTTCTCGAAGAAGGAGAGGCGACCGACCCAGACCACCAGGACCTCGTCGCCCTCGATCCCGAGGTCCGAGCGCACACGCGCCCGGGCGCCGGGCCGGTCGGCCTTTTCGCGGATCTCCTGGACGGGGACGCCGAGGGGAATGACGGGAAGCTGGGGCCGGGGCCGAAGCTCGCCGCCGAAGCGCTCGCCGAGGAAGTCGCCCCACCCGTCGAACATCCGCGAGAGGGCGTCGCGCACGGCCGGCGAGGTGCAGATGACCGCGTCCCAGGGCTGGACCGGCGCGGTCAGGGCCCCGGCGATGATCTGGCGCATGGCCGGCGGGGCGAGGGTGTGGATCAGGCCCACGAGGCTGTAGCCCCGGTCGCCCGTCGCCTTGCGGCGGATCCAGGCCAGGGGGTCGAGGTCCGGCTGGCCGCGGAACAGGATCCCGCCCTCGGCCGGCGCCTCCGCGGACAGGATGCTGCCGCCGGCGACCTGGCATGGCGGCCGGCCTTCCGGAAAGAGGTCAGCGGCCACATCCGCATCCGCGACCGGAAGGTTTGAGAGGAGGTCCAGCCGGGCATACCCGCCATACCGGGCCAGGGCCCGGTAGAGCTGCAGGTTTGCGACATCCTTGCCAAAGGGGTTGGCCTTCAGGCCGATCCGCCCCGGCGGATGGTAGATGGCGAGCCTGGACCCTGTCTTCACCGCAAAGGCCTCCCCTGCGCCGGCTCGCCGCGCGCCCTGGGGTCAGACCGCAAGGCAGACCGTCTTGGTCTCGAGGTACTCGTCAAGGCCATACCGTGATCCTTCCCGGCCCAGGCCGGACTCCTTCACACCGCCGAAAGGCGCGACCTCGGTGGAGATCAGGCCCGTGTTCAGGCCCACCATCCCCGCCTCCAGGCCTTCGCTCATGCGCCAGGCGCGGGCCCCGTCGCGGGTGTAGACATAGGCGGCGAGGCCGGCGCGGGTGGCGTTGGCCAGGGCCAGGACCTCCGCCTCGGTCGAGAACGGGACCAGTCCGGCCACCGGCCCGAAGGTTTCCTCGCGGTTCAGGAGGGCCCCGGGCGCGACGCCAGCGAGGACGGTCGGCGCATAGAAGAGGCCTTCGCCCGGCAGGCGCCGCGCCCCGGCGAGCACCCGCGCCCCGCCGGCCAGGGCGTCGGCCACGTGGCGCTCGACCTTCTCGAGGGCCGCAGGGTTGATCAGCGGTCCCTGGTCCGTGGGGCCGGCCAGGCCGTCGCCCACGCGCAGGGCGGCGGCGCGGGCCGCCACGGCGGCGGCGAAGGCGTCGTGGATCCCGTCCTGGACATAGACCCGGTTGGCGCAGACGCAGGTCTGGCCGGTGTTGCGGAACTTGGAGGCCATGAGGCCGTCGACCGCCGCGTCGAGGTCGGCGTCGTCGAAGACGATGAAGGGGGCGTTGCCGCCCAGCTCCAGGGATACGCGCTTGACCGTGCCCATGCAGTCCGCCGCCAACCGCTTGCCCACGGCGGTGGAGCCCGTGAAGGTGAACTTGGCGACGTCCGGAGAGCCGGTCAGGACCTCGCCGATGGGCGCCGGCGCGCCGGTCACCACGTTGAAGACCCCGTCGGGGATGCCGGCCTCCGAGGCGAGGGCGGCGAGGGCGATGGCGGTGAAGGGGGTCAGTTCCGAGGGCTTGAGCACGACGGTGCAGCCCGCCGCCAGGGCGGGGGCCACCTTGCGGGTGACCATGGCGGCCGGGAAGTTCCAGGGCGTGACCGCCGCGACCACCCCGACGGCCTGTTTCAGGACCAGGATCCGTCGGTCGGCCTGGTGGCCCGGGATGACGTCGCCATAGGCGCGGCGGGCCTCCTCGGCGAACCATTCGATGAAGGCGGCGGCGTAGGCGATCTCGCCGTCGGCCTCGGCCAGGGGCTTGCCCTGCTCGGCGGTCAGAAGCCGGGCGAGGTCCGGCCGGGCGGCCTGGACGCGGTCATGCCAGCGCCGCAGGAGGACGGACCTCTCCCGGGCGGTCAGGCCGCGCCATGCGGGCAGGGCGGCCCGCGCGGCTTCGACCGCCGCCTGTGCGCCCCCTGCGCCCAGGTCGGGGATCCGGCCGAGGACCTGGCCCCCGGCGGGGTTGGCGACCTCGATCCAGGCGGTCCCGGACCGTTCGCCGCCGGCGATCCAGGCGGCCTCGCGGAGGAGTCCAAGGCCCAGGACGCCCGAGCCCGTAGGGCCGTCTGCCGGTTTCCTGCGGAAGGTCATGAAGGGCCCCGGAAGCTGGATCAGCTAGCGGGAAGCTACAGACGAAGCTCCGTCTTGGAAAGCCGCGAGGCCCGTTGCGCGGGCCGGCGCCGGGACCAGCCAGGTCTCGCCGCCACGCACTTCGACATGGGCGGCGGACTCCAGGCCAGTGCGGTTTCCGACGAGGGTGAAGGGATTGCCGTGGCGCACTCCCGGTGCAGCGCCCTCGAGGACCCTGGGGACGCTTCGGTCAGCGGTGAGGATGAGGCGCGCCGCGGGCCCCAGGGCGGCGTCGGCCGCTGGGGCGGCGGGCGTTCTCCGGATCGCGGGGGCCTTTGCGCAGGACCCGGTCGACGCCGCGCAGGCGGGATCCCGCGAAAGGGGCCGCACGGCGGCCTCGGCGCCGGAGGCGCCGGCGATCACAAGGCTGGCTGCGAGGCCGATCCATGCGGCCTGGGGCCCGAAGCTGGAAGGGGACCGGTGGGGGAAGCGGCGGGTCTGGGCCGCGGGCCGGGGGGACATTGTTGGCTCTCCTGTCCTGCCCGGAGCCGACCATACGGCTTCAGGCGGGATCAGGATGGCGGGGGCGAGTCCCGGCGGCGTGAGCCGCCCGGGCCGGCCAGGGTGACTCCCGCGTGAAAAAGGCGGGATGCCGCAGGACCTCCGTTACCGGAGCGTCGGGCAGCGCCCGTTCAGGGAGCCGCGGTGGCGTTGACGCCCGGGCGGGCCGTCTCGCGGCGACCGGCGTCGGCGGTCAGCCAGACCTCGCCGCCGCGAACCTCGGTCTGCGTGGCGTTGACGAGGCCGCCGCGATTCCCGACGAGGGTGAAGGGATTGTCCTGGGCGGTCGGCTCGACGGCCTCGGCCCAGGTGGTGCGGACCATGAGGTCGCGGGCGACCGGCACGTCCTCAGAGGGATTGATGCCCAGCTGGCCAGGCGCGGTGTTGGCGGCCAGCCTGCGGGGGGTCAGGACGATCCTGACCGAACCGGCGGCGGGGCGCAGGGCCGGCCGGGCCGCGTAGGTCGCGGCGGGACGGAAGATGCGCAGGGTCTTGTGGATTCGGAAGCCGGCGATGGCCCGGACCTCCGGCGCCGTGGCCACGCGGTCCTGGTCCTGCCGGACCATGTCGCCGACATAGGGCGCGGTGGTCGAGGCCGAAGCCGGCGAGAAGGGCCAGAGGGCCAAGAGCCCGACCACCAGGGCCGCGAATGCGAGGGCTGGGAGGTTTCCGTTCCCGATCACCTTGGCACGCTTCTTGCTGTGAACCGACATTGGCCTTGCCCCTGTTTCCAGATGACACAGGGATACCGGCGACGGGCTTAATCGAGGGTTTGGAAACAGGCTTAAAAAAGCCCTGATTTTCCGTGTCCGGAAGACCCGTCCCCCTCGGCCCCTTTGCGCTAGATCAAGGCCGCTCCTCCCGCACTGCGGCAAGCCCCCGCCAGGACCAACAGGGAAAAGCGGGCAATGTCGGAAAATCTGGCCCAGCAGGATTCGCCGCCGGGGGCGGTGGCGCTCCTGATCCTCTCGGCGGCAGGCGCCTTCCTCGGACTCATGGCGACCGCCCTGTCGCCGGACCCCCTCTTCAGGCTGGAAGGGTGGATCTTCACTCTCGCGGCCCTCGCCGGGGCGACGGCGCTGACCGTCGGGGTGGCCAATGGCCGCTACCGGCCTGATCCCGGTCGCTACGAGGACGGCGTCATACGGGCCGGCGCCATCGCCACCCTGTTCTGGGCCATCGTGGGGATGCTGGCCGGGGTCCTGATCGCCCTGCAGCTGGCCTGGCCCCGGATCTTCTACTTTCCCGAGTTCGGTTTCCTGAACTTCGGCCGCCTGCGGCCCCTTCACACCTCAGGGGTGATCTTCGCCTTCGGCGGCAACGCCCTGATCGCCACGTCCTTCTATGTCGTCCAGCGCACCTGCCGGGCGCGACTGGCGGGCGGCCTCGCCGGCTGGTTCGTCTTCTGGGGCTACCAGCTGTTCATCGTCATGGCGGCGGTGGGCTACCTGGCCGGGATCACCGAGAGCCGCGAATACGCCGAGCCCGAGTGGTTCGTGGACCTCTGGCTGACGGTCGTCTGGGTCGCCTACCTGCTGGTCTTCCTCGGCACGATCTGGAAGCGCAAGGAGCCGCACATCTACGTGGCGAACTGGTTCTACCTCGCCTTCATCGTGACGGTCGCGATGCTGCACATCGTCAACAACCTGTCCCTGCCGGTCAGCCTGCTCGGATCCAAGAGCTATTCGGCCTTCGCCGGCGTCCAGGACGCCCTGACCCAGTGGTGGTACGGGCACAATGCGGTGGGCTTCTTCCTGACCGCCGGCTTCCTGGCCATGATGTACTACTTCGTGCCCAAGCGGGCGGAGAAGCCGGTCTATTCCTACCGGCTGTCCATCGTCCACTTCTGGTCGCTGATCTTCATCTACATCTGGGCCGGGCCGCACCACCTGCACTACACGGCCCTGCCGCAATGGGCCCAGACCCTGGGCATGACCTTCTCGGTCATGCTGTGGATGCCGTCCTGGGGCGGAATGATCAACGGGCTCATGACCCTGTCGGGGGCCTGGGACAAGCTGCGGACGGACCCGGTCCTGCGGATGATGGCGGTGGCGGTCGGCTTCTACGGCATGTCCACCTTCGAGGGGCCGCTGATGTCCATCCGGGCGGTCAACGCCCTCAGCCACTACACCGACTGGACCATCGGCCACGTGCATTCCGGGGCCCTCGGCTGGGTCGGCTTCATCAGCTTCGGGGCGGTCTACTGCCTCGTGCCCTGGCTGTGGAAGAAGGACAGGCTCTACTCCAACGCCCTGGTCGAGTGGCACTTCTGGATCGCGACCCTGGGCCTGCTCCTCTACATCGCGGCCATGTGGGTGTCCGGGATCGGCGAAGGCCTCCTGTGGCGCGAGTACACCCCCCAGGGCTTCCTCGCGAACAGCTTCGTGGAGACCGTCTCCGCCAAGCATGTCGAGAACATCGTCCGCGCCCTCGGCGGCCTGATGTACCTCTCGGGCGCCCTGATCATGGCCTACAACATCTACCGGACCATCCGGCAGCCGGCGCCCGCCGTCCTGCCCGAGGCCTCCGGACCCATCGTCGCGGCCGCGGCCTGAAGGGAACGGGAAAATGTGGAAGAACCATTCCAAGCTTGAACGCCACTCGCTCCTTCTGGTGCTGGGCATCCTCCTGGTGGTGTCGGTGGGCGGCCTCGTCGAGATCTCGCCCCTCTTCTACCTGGAGAGCACGATCGAGAAGGTGAAGGGCGTCCGTCCCTACACCCCCCTCGAGCAGGCCGGCCGGGACATCTATGTGCGGGAGGGCTGCTATGTCTGCCACTCGCAGATGATCCGCCCCCTGCGTGACGAGGTCGAGCGCTACGGCCCCTACAGCCTGGCGGCCGAGAGCATGTACGACCACCCCTTCCAGTGGGGTTCCAAGCGCACCGGACCCGACCTCGCCAGGGTGGGCGGAAAGTACTCCGACGCCTGGCATGTCCAGCACCTGACCGACCCGCGCTCGGTGGTGCCTGAATCCGTCATGCCGCCCTATGCCTTCCTCTCCGAAAAGGACCTCAAGGTCGACGACATCGAGGCCCGCCTGCGCACGCTGACCCGGGTTGGCGTTCCGTACACGGAGACCGCACTGAAGAACGCCCGGGCGGACCTCGAGGCCCAGGTGGATCCCACCGCCTCGGGCGCCAGCCTCGCCCGCTACTATGGCGACAAGGTCAACCGGCGCGACTTCGACGGCGATCCGGACCGCCTGACCGAGATGGACGCCCTGGTCGCCTACCTGCAGATGCTGGGAACCCTGGTCGACTTCCGCACCTACGAGGCCGGCGCGCCGGAGAACCAGAGATGAGCGGCCTGACCTACGAGCAGGTCGCGCGCTTCGCCCAGCAGGGAGGGACACTCTACTTCGTGGTCATCTTCCTCGCCGGGGTCGCCTACGCCCTGTGGCCCAAGAACCGCGAGGCCTTCCGAGACATGGCCCACCTGCCGCTGAGAGATGACGAGGACGAGCATGTCGGCTCCTGACACCCACAAGGATACCGGACCGGTTCCCACCACCGGGCACGAATGGGACGGCATCCGTGAACTGGACAATCCGCTGCCCCGCTGGTGGCTCTGGATCTTCTACGCCTCGGTGGTCTTCGCCATCGGCTACTGGATCCTCATGCCCGCCTGGCCGGGCCTGACCGGCTACACCCGCGGAATGCTCGGCAAGTCGGACCGGGCCGAACTGGTCCAGGACCTGGCCAGGCTGAAGGCCCTCCGCGGCCAGCAGAACGCCCGGCTGACCAATGCCTCCCTCCAGGAGATCGAGAGCGATCCCGAGCTCCAGGCCCACGCCCTGGCGGTCGGCCAGTCGGTCTTCGGCGACAACTGCGCCACCTGCCACGGGGTCGGCGGCACGGGCGGCAAGGGCTACGCCAACCTGCGCGACGACGTCTGGCTTTGGGGCGGGACGCTGGAGGACATCCACCGCACGCTCCAGTACGGCATCCGTTCGGGCCATCCCCAGGCGCGCTTCTCCAAGATGCCCGCCTTCGGCAAGGACCAGATCCTCACCCCCGGCCAGGTGGGCGACCTCACGGAATACGTGGTGGCGCTTTCCGGACGGCCGGCCAATGCGGCGGCGGTCCAGCGGGCGGCGCCCGTCTATGCGGCCAACTGCGTCTCCTGCCACGGCCCGGAAGGCCGGGGCGATCCCCTGCAGGGCGCTCCCAACCTGACCGACCGCGAATGGCTGTACGGGTCGACGCGGGCGGACATCCAGGCCCAGATCCACAACGGCAGGGGCGGGGTCATGCCCGCCTGGTCCGGGCGCCTGGACCCGGAGACCGTCAAGGCCCTGGCCGTCTACGTCCACGCCAACGCCGCCGGACAGTGAGCCTGCGCCATGACCGTCGTCATCGACCGGACCCGCGCCGGTCCGCCTGAAGCCGGTCCCGCCTCCGCGGCGGAGAAGGCCCGCCGCCGGGGAGACTCCGGCGGCGGCCTCTACAAGCCCCGGACGCCCATCTATCCAAAGCAGGTTCACGGGCGCTGGCGGAACATCAAGTGGGCGCTGATGGCCGTCACCCTGGCCATCTACTACATCACCCCCTGGATCCGGTGGGAGCGCCCCGGCGCCCTGCCCGACCAGGCCATCCTCGTCGATTTCGCCGGCCGCCGATTCTACATCTTCGACCTGCAGTTCTGGCCCCAGGAGGTCTACTTCATCACCGGCCTGCTGGTGATGGCGGCCCTCGCCCTCTTCCTGGCGAGCTCCCTCTTCGGCCGGCTCTGGTGCGGCTACGCCTGCCCCCAGACCATCTGGACGGACCTCTTCATCCAGGTCGAGCGGATGTTCGAGGGCGACCGCAACGCCCGCATGCGGCTGGACGCGGCGCCCTGGTCCCTCGACAAGGCCTGGCGGAAGGCCGGCAAGCACCTGGTCTGGCTGGGCATAGCCTTCGGCACCGGCGGCGCCTGGATCTTCTACTTCCACGACGCGCCGACCGTGCTGGTGCAGTTCTGGACCGGCCAGGCGCCGGCCACCGCCTATGTCTTCTGCGCCCTCCTGACCTTCACCACCTATGTCTTCGCCGGGACCATGCGCGAGCAGGTCTGCACCTACATGTGCCCCTGGCCGCGCATCCAGGGCGCCCTGATCGACCAGGACTCCCTGCAGGTCACCTACCGCATCGACCGGGGCGAGCCCCGGGGGGCGCACAAGAAGGGCGCGACCTGGGAGGGGCGGGGCGGCTGCATCGACTGCGGCCAGTGCGTTGTGGTCTGCCCCATGGGCATCGACATCCGCAACGGCGCCCAGCTGGAGTGCATCAACTGCGGCCTCTGCGCGGACGCCTGCGACGAGATGATGGACCGGATCGACCGTCCTCACGGCCTGATCGGCTATGACACCGACAAGGCCGTTGCGGCGCGCGCTGCGGGCCAGCCGGCCGTCTACCGCCTCGTGCGGCCGCGCACCCTCGTCTATGCCGGCGCCCTCGTCCTGGTCTCCGGGCTGATGCTCTGGGGCCTGGCCCACCGCCAGGCTTTCGACGTCCATGTTCTGAGGGACCGCAACCCCATCGCCGTGCGGCTGCACGACGGCTCGGTCCGCAACGGCTACACCCTGAAGATCGCCAACCGCAGCTTCGCGGACGCCGACGCCCGGATCCGCTTCTCCGGTCCGGCGGGGGCCCTCCTCAAGACCCCGGCGGCGCCCGCCGCCACCGACGAGGTCAGCGCCCGGATCGAGACCAACACCGTCCGCGCCGTCCGGGTCTTCGTGACCCTGCCCGAGCAGCCGGGAGCCGGGACCAGCCTGCCGGTCGCCTTCACCGTGACCCTGCCGGAGGGCGTCATGACCGTGAAGTCCACCTTCATCACTGACCCCGGAGCCCGCCCATGACCGCCTCCCCCGCGACCGAGACCGCCGCCCCCGCCGGCGGCTGGACCCTGACCGGCTGGCATGTCCTGGGCGTGGTGGTCGGCTTCTTCGCCATCGTCATCGGCCTGGACGTCTGGTTCATGACCCTGGCCTACCGGACCTTCCCGGGCCAGGTGTCGGAGACCCCCTACGAGGACGGGGTCGCCTTCAACCGCCGGATCGCCCGACAGGACGCCCAGGCGCGGCTCGGGTGGAC
>JAPOKE010000230.1 GCA_029977805.1 Phenylobacterium parvum
CGGCTGGAAGGCGCAGGACATCGCGGGTCGCAACGTGCGGCTCCTGATGCCTGAGCCCTACCGCGCAGCTCATGATGGCTATCTGGATCGCTACTACCAGACGGGAGAGCGCCGCATCATCGGTAAGGGCCGCGTCGTCGTGGGTGAACGCCGCGACGGATCGACCTTTCCGCTCGAACTCGCCGTCGGCGAAGTGCAGGCCAACGGGCAGCGGTTCTTCACCGGCTTCATCCGCGATCTCACCGAGCGCCAGCATGCCGAGGCGAGGCTGCAGGAACTGCAGAGCGAACTCGTTCACGTCTCGCGGCTGACCGCCCTGGGTGAAATGGCCTCGGCCCTCGCCCATGAACTGAACCAGCCCCTCTCCGCCATCGCCAACTATCTCAAGGGCAGCAAGATGCTGCTTGAACGCGATGAGGGTCGCAACGACCGGGTTATTGATGCGGTCGGCCGCGCCGCCGCCGAGGCGCTGCGAGCCGGGGAAATCATCCGCCGGCTGCGCGATTTCGTCGCGCGCGGCGAAACCGAACGAACGGTCGAAAGCCTGCCGAAGCTT
>JAPOKE010000231.1 GCA_029977805.1 Phenylobacterium parvum
ATGACAGGCGGCCGCGAACAAGGTGGCCGTTTTGCGGCGAATAATTTCCTGATACTGATCTGCCTGTGTTTCGGGGTCGCCCGCGTGCACCAGTTGCATCACCTCGCCAGCCGCGATGGTATTGGTGGTCTCCGCCATGTGGGCCAGCAAGGGCATATGATTGAGCTCGACCATTAGCTGGAAGGCGCGGGTGTAAATGAAATCTCCAACCAGCACGCTCGGCGCATTGCCAAAGGCGGCATTAGCGGTGGGTTTGCCTCGCCGCAGGGTAGACAGATCCACGACGTCGTCGTGCAGTAGGGTGGCCGTGTGGATGAACTCAACGACAGCGGCGAAGCGAATATGACTGTTTTCTATGCCGCCGAGAGCCTTGGCTGAGAGCAACACCAGTAGCGGTCGCATCCGCTTGCCGCCCGCTGCCACGATGTGGTGGCCGATGCTCTCCACCATTTCGACATCTGACTGCAACAGGTTCACGATGACTTCATCAACCTGCGCAAATTCTGCCGCGACACTGGCTTTTATTTTAACGTCCACTGCTCCCCCCTTTCGCCG
>JAPOKE010000232.1 GCA_029977805.1 Phenylobacterium parvum
GGGGTAGGTTAGGTCTTCAGTTTAGGGTTAGGGTCAGGGTTAGGGTGAGCTAACCCTAACCCGAACCTCAACCCTAGCCAGCGCTCCTCGGGAGCCGCCTCGATCATGCGCACGTACTGGAACAGCAGGGCCGCCACCTGGTGAGGGCTCGGGCTCGGGTTCGGGTTTGGGTTGGGGTTCGGGTTGGGGTTCGGGTTCGGGTGAGGGTGCGGGCTGGCCTTGGCGACGAGCTCGAAGGTGAAGATGTACAGGTAGACCCACTCGCAGTAGCCCACGAAGGCCGCCTAGTGTGCCGGGCGGGTTAGGGTTAGCGTTAGCGTTAGCGTTAGGGTTAGACTCCTGCGCGCGCCCGTGCTCGTCGAGCGGCACGCGCAGCTTGAGCAGCTTGTTCTGCTCGAACTCGCCGCCCGTGACCACGGCGTACGCGCGGTTGAGCAGCACGCCCTTCTTCTCCGTCTTGGGCTTGGGCTGCCCCTTGGTGTTGTTGGCGCAGCCCACGACATGTTCAGTCTTCATCTTCTCCATGATCTCGTCCCACAGCCGCTCCGG
>JAPOKE010000233.1 GCA_029977805.1 Phenylobacterium parvum
GTCGGCGACGCGCTTGATGACCTCGTCCCTGCTGAACGCGCCCTGGTCCCCGTCCGCGTACGTGCGCACGGTGAGCGTCCCGTCCGCCGCTTCCTGCTCGCCCACCACGCACATCACCGGCACCTTTGCCTTCTCGGCGTTGCGCACCAGCTTCGCCAGCCGCTCGTTGGTGGTGATGTCCACGCGCACGCCCGCCTCGCGCATCAACCGCGCCGTCTCCTCCACGTAGGGCGTGACGGCGTCCGTGACGGGAAGCAGCCGCACCTGCGTGGGCGCCATCCACAGCGGGAAGGCGCCGGCGTAGTTCTCGGTGAGAATCCCGAAGAAACGCTCGAGCGAGCCGAAGATGGCGCGGTGGATCATGATCGGCCTTTGCTTGACGTTCTCCGCGTCCGCGTACGTCAGGTCGAAGCGCTCGGGCAGGTTAAAGTCCAGCTGCACGGTGGAGCACTGCCACTTGCGACCGATGGCGTCCGTGATCTTGATGTCGATCTTGGGGCCGTAAAACGCCCCTCCGCCCTCGTCCACCTGGTAGCCCCACCCC
>JAPOKE010000234.1 GCA_029977805.1 Phenylobacterium parvum
ACAGTCCTGCAGGCCCGAACCCACGGCATGACTTTGATGAGGATGCCGCTCTCGGTATGGGGGATCTTCGTCGCGACCATCCTCGGGTTGTTCGCGTTCCCGGCGCTTTTCGTGTCCGCGATCATGATGGCCTTTGACCATTTGTTGGGGACCAGCTTCTTTATGCCGGCCATGATCTCTCTCGGAGAGTCAGTCGAGCACGCCGGGGGTAGCCCTATCTTGTTCCAGCACCTGTTCTGGTTCTTCGGGCACCCGGAGGTTTATATTGTTGCTTTGCCGGCATTTGGCTTGGTGTCTGATGTGCTCAGTACCCACGCGCGTCGCAATATCTTTGGTTACCGGATGATGGTCTGGGCAATCGTCGCAATTGGTGGACTCAGCTTCATCGTTTGGGCGCACCACATGTATGTGAGTGGTATGAATCCATACTTTGGGTTCTTCTTCGCATTCACGACGCTGATTATCGCGGTACCGACTGCCATCAAGGTGTACAACTGGGTCCTCACGTTGTGGAAGGGGAATATCAGGATGACGGTGCCCAT
>JAPOKE010000235.1 GCA_029977805.1 Phenylobacterium parvum
CGGCGGCGGTGGCGGCGGCGGCGGCAGCCTTGGCCTTCTCCTCCGCCTCCCTGGCGCCATCCTTCTTGGCCTTCGCGTCGGCGATGGCCTTCGCGCGCTTCTCCTCCACAGCCTTGGCCTTGGCCGCCTTAGCCTCCGCCTGCGCCCTGGCCCTCGCCTCGGACTCCGCCTTCTGCTGCGCCTGGAGGTCCGCCGTCGCCTTGGCCTTCGAGTCGTCCGTCTCGCTCGCCGCGGACGCCGCGCGCGCCGCGGACGCCGGCCCGCTCGAGGACGCCGAGGGGAAGAGCGACAGCGAGGAAGACCACATGGAGGAGGGGAACGCCGACGACGCCGACGACGCCGACGAGCACGTGCCTCTCGGGGTGATGGCGCCCGCGTCGGAGTCCGAGGAGGAGGAGGAGGAGGGTCAGGAGCGGCGGGGCAAGCGCGCCGCCGCCGCGGATGACGAGTCCCCATCCGCTTTCGCAGCCGGTCGCCTCCGCGACGCCCTCCCACGCACCGCCGCCTCCTCCGGCGCCCCCTCGGATCCGCCGGCCCACGC
>JAPOKE010000236.1 GCA_029977805.1 Phenylobacterium parvum
GATCGGCTTTTGACCGGCGATCTTTTCCATGTCTGACACTGCGTGCTCGAGCACCTTTTTATCGCCCACCGCCTCGCCAACACCCATGTTGAGTGTGATTTTGGTGATACGGGGCACAGCCATCACATTGTCGAGCCCCAGCTCGGTCTGGAGCTTGGGAACTATCTCGCTGCGGTATCTCTCTTTAAGCGCTGCCATGTCTCAAATGCCTCTATTCTTGTCTGCGCGTCAGGCGTCGACCAGATCGCCAGATGGCTTGAATACTCGGACCTTCTTGCCGTCCTCGACCCGGTAACCGACTCGCTCACCCTTACCAGACTTGGCGTTGTATACCGCCAGATTTGAAGCCTGAATGGGCGCTTCTTGCTCAACGATCCCGCCGGCAACACCGGCCTGGGGATTGGGCTTGGTGTGCTTCTTGATCATGTTCACACCGCTTACCACGACACGATCGCTGTCTATGACGCGACGGACCGTGCCACGCTTACCTTTGTCTTTTCCGGCGATCACGATCACTTCGTCATCCCGCTTGAGCTTCGC
>JAPOKE010000237.1 GCA_029977805.1 Phenylobacterium parvum
GACGTCGCGCGTCTATGCGAAAAGTGCGTCGGGCCCAAAGACGCCGCCGGGAGGCGCAGGCTGAGCAAAGAGCTCGTGCTCAAAGCCGAGTCCGCGGAGCTCGGCGCCGACGTCATCGTCGACGAAGCGCTCGAGACGCTCTTCTCCGAACGCGCGTACGACGCGAAGAAAACATCCGTCGGCGCGTTTTTTAAGACCGCGCACTGCTTGGTGTTCGGCGAGGACGGCGGGTCCGGCACCCTCTCCGCGCCGAAGGTCACCGGCGTCGTCGCGGACGCGTTCGACAAGGTGAAGAGAGGAGACGGAGAAGCCGAAAAAGCCGAGAGCGCGAAAAAAGACGCCTCCGCCGGCGAGACGCCATCTCACGTCGGCGCGCTTCGGTTCGTCTTCGCGCTCCCGTCCTCCGCCGCGGCGGGCGCCGAGACGTACCGCTCTGGTTTAGGCGAGCTCATCGCGTTCATCCCAAAGCTGGTGGACGTCGTCGCGCGCGTGCGGCTGAGCGACGCGCAGAAGGAGAAGGCGCGTGCGGCGCGCAAGCGC
>JAPOKE010000238.1 GCA_029977805.1 Phenylobacterium parvum
TTCGACGTTGCCATTGAAGTCCGTGAACGGGCCTTCTTTGACGCGGACCATTTCGCCCACTTCGAACAGGATTTTCGGACGGGGCTTTTCAACCCCTTCCTGCATCTGCTGCATGATCTTGTCGACTTCCTTCTGGGAAATCGGCGTCGGCTTAGTGGCGGTGCCGCCCACAAACCCGGTGACTTTTGGCGTGCTCTTAACGAGGTGCCAGGTCTGATCGTTCATGTCCATTTCGACCAGGACATAGCCCGGGAAGAACTTGCGCTCCGAGATCGCCTTCTGGCCGCTGCGCATTTCAACGACTTCTTCGACCGGCACCAGAATCTGACCAAACAGATCCTGCATACCGGCACGCTGGATGCGCTCGGTCAGCGCACGCATGACGCTCTTCTCGAAGCCCGAATAGGCATGTACGACGTACCAACGTTTGCTCATTATTTCTTCCAGCCCAGGATCAGGTCGATCATGACCCACTCCAGAGTTTTATCGGTCAGCCAAAGAAAGATGGCCATGATCAGGACAAAAACAAACACCATCG
>JAPOKE010000023.1 GCA_029977805.1 Phenylobacterium parvum
CAGACCCCGCCTTCGAAGAAGACCGTGCCGGGCGACACCACATTGCAGCGCAGGCCCTTGGCGGCGCCCTCCCGGGCGACGCCCTTGGCGAAGTGGATCTGGGCCGCCTTCATGGCCCCGTAGGCCGAGGGCGCGGCCGCCTCCGCAGCGGAGATGGAGGAGATCAGAACCACCGCGGCGTCGCCGGTCTTCCCGGCGGCGGCCTCGAGGTGCGGGCGGGCGGCGTCCAGGGCGTTCACGGCGCCGAGGATGTCGATCTCGAACATGGCCTTCCAGTCCTCGGGACGGGCGCCCTGGACCAGGGCGCTGGCGTTCGAGACCAGGATGTCCAGCCCGCCCAGGGCCTCGGCCGAGGCGCGGACGAAGCCCTGCAGGGCCGCGCCGTCGGCGATGTCCACCACCTGCCCGAAGGCCTTGACGCCCTTCGCCTGCAGGGCGCTGACCGTCGCGGCGACCTCGTCCGCCTTGCGTGCGCAGACGGCGACATTGACCCCCTCGTCGGCCAGCAGGTCGGCGATGGCGCGGCCGATGCCGCGGGTCGCGCCCGTCACGATGGCGCTCTTGCCCTTCAGTCCCAGGTCCATGTCGTTCTCCCTCCGAGGGGCGCGCAAACCTTGTGGCGCAGCCCGTTACATCCGCTATGTAGTCCCGCCGCCCGGGAAAGCCGAGATGCTCGACCAGTTTGATCCCCGTATCGACCCCGAATTCAAGCCCGTCGATCCGGAGGCGCTGCGGGCGCGCCTCGCCCCCCTGCTGCCGCCCGGTGGGCTCCTGACGTCGCTGGAGGCCATGCGGCCCTACGAGAGCGACGGCCTTCCCGCCTATCGCTCCCTGCCGGCGATGGTGGCCCTTCCCGAGACCGTCGGGCAGGTGGCCGCCGTCTTGAAGGCCTGCTCGGAACTTGGCGTGCCGGTGGTCGCGCGCGGGGCGGGGACGGGCCTGTCCGGCGGCGCCCTGCCCTTCCCCGGCGGGCTCCTCCTGGTCATGTCCAAGTTCAGCCGGATCCTCGGGATCGATCCCGTCGCCATGACCGCGCGGGTCCAGCCCGGCGTGCGCAACCTCGCCGTCTCCGAGGCAGCGGCGCCGCATGGCCTCTTCTACGCACCGGACCCGTCCTCCCAGCTCGCCTGCTCGATCGGAGGCAACGTCGCGGAGAACGCCGGCGGCGTGCACTGCCTGAAATACGGGCTGACGGTCCACAACATCCTGGCGGTGCAGGTGGTGACCCTGGACGGGGAGATCCTGACCCTGGGCGGACCGGCGGCCGACGCCGCGGGCTATGACCTCATGGCCCTCTTCACAGGCTCGGAGGGCCTGCTCGGCGTGGTCACCGAGGTGCTGCTCAGGCTCCAGCCCCTGCCGGAGACCACGCGCCTCATCCTGGCGGCCTTCGACGACGTTGGCCGGGCTGCGGGGGCGGTGGCCGCCATCATGGCCGCAGGGGTCGTGCCGGCGGGCCTGGAGATGATGGACGGGCCGGCCCTGAGGGCGGCGGAGGACTTCGCCAGGGCCGGCTATCCCCGGGACGCCGCGGCCATCCTCCTGTGCGAGATCGACGGCCAGGCCGAGGACGTCGCCGAGGAGATCGCGCGGGTCTCGGACCTGCTGCGCACGGCCGGCGCCACCGAGGTGCGGGTCGCCCGGGACGAGGACGAGCGCAAGCGGTTCTGGGCCGGGCGCAAGGGGGCCTTCCCCGCCATGGGTCGGCTCGCGCCGGACTATTACTGCATCGACGGCACCATTCCCCGGAAGTCCCTGCCCTTTGTCCTGGCGGAGATGGGTCGCCTGGCCGAGCTCCACGGCCTCGGCGTGGCCAACGTCTTCCACGCCGGGGACGGCAACCTGCATCCGCTGATCCTCTACGACGCCAACCTGGAGGGCGACCTGGAGAAGGCCGAGGCCCTCGGAGGGGCGATCCTCGAGCTCTGTGTCTCGGTGGGCGGCTCGATCACCGGCGAGCACGGGGTCGGACGCGAGAAGATCAACCAGATGTGCGTCCAGTTCACCGAGGCCGAGGTCAACGCCTTCCACGCCCTGAAGGCGGCCTTCGATCCCGCCGGCCTCCTGAACCCCGGAAAGACCATCCCCACCCTCGCCCGCTGCGCCGAGTACGGCGGAATGCACGTCCACAAGGGAGCCCTGCCCTTTGCCCATCTCGAGCGGTTCTGACGCCGACCTGACGGCGGCGCTGGCCGACGCCGTGCGGGCCGCGGCGGCGGACCGGCGCGCGCTGGAGATCCGCGGCGCCGGCACCCGCGCAGGCCAGGGCCGCCCCGTCGCGGGCGAGCGCCTGGAGGTGGCCGGGCACCGCGGCGTGGTGGACTACGACCCGGCGGAACTGGTCCTCACCGCCCGGGCCGGGACACCCCTCACCGAGATCGAGGCCCTCCTCGCGGCGAACGGACAGATGCTGGCCTTCGAGCCGCCGCGCCTCGGGCGAGGCGGAACCCTGGGCGGGGCGGTGGCGACGGGCCTGTCCGGACCGCGGCGGCCCTTCACCGGCGCCCTCCGGGACTATGTCCTCGGCGTCCGGATCCTGGACGGGCGCGGCCAGGTCCTCAGGTTCGGCGGGACGGTGTTCAAGAACGTCGCCGGCTTCGACGCCTTCCGGCTGATGGCCGGCGCCCATGGCGAGCTGGGGGTCCTGCTCGACATCTCCCTGCGGGTGGTCCCGCGACCCGCCGTCGAGGCGGCCCGGACCCTCGACCTCGCGCCGGAGCCCGCCCGCCAGAGGGTGGCCGAGCTAATGCGCCGGCCCCTGCCCCTCTCGGGCGCCTTCCACGACGGGGAACGGCTGCACCTGCGCCTCTCGGGCGGCCGGGCCGGCGTGGCTGCGACGGCGGACCTGGTCGGCGGCGCGGAGGCCGACCCGGGCGACTGGACCGCGATCCGCGACCTCGCCCACCCGGTCCTGTCCGGCGGCGGGGGGCTCTGGCGGATCGCCCTGCCCCGCACAGGACCCGCCGGGGACTTCGAGGCCCTGCCCTGGGACCAGGCCGGCGGCGTTCGCTGGCTCCGGGCCCCTGCCCCGCCCACCGGCGCGGAGGCGGCGGCGGCGGCCCTCGGCGGACACCTACAGCGCATCCGGGGGGCAGCCGGACCGGCGTTCCAGTCCCTCCCCGCCCCCCTGCTGGCCCTGCACAGGCGGCTCAAGGCGGCCCTCGACCCCGAGGGGATCCTCAACCCCGGTCGCATGTACGTGGAGGCCTGAATGCGGACCCGACTGTCCGACGCCGTCGCGGGGGAGGCCCGGCAGGTCGCCGAGACCGCCCTGCGGGCCTGCGTCCACTGCGGCATGTGCAACGCCACCTGCCCCACCTACCAGCTGACCGGCGAGGAGCTGATGGGTCCTCGGGGCCGCATCTACCTCATGAAGCAGGCCCTCGAGGGCGAACCCGTCTCGGACCTGACCCGAGAGGCGCTTGACGCCTGCCTGGGCTGCCGGGCCTGCGAGACCACCTGCCCTTCCGGGGTGGAGTACCACCGCCTCTTCGAGGTGGGGCACGCCGCCATCCTCGAGGCGGCGCCGCGGCCGGCGGGCGCCCGCCGGGTCCGCGCCGCCATCCGGGCCCTCGCCCTCTCACCGGCCTTCGGGGCCCTGGCCGCCCTCGGGAGGGGGCTGAAGCCCCTCCTGCCCCGGCCCCTGAAGGACAAGGTCCCGCCGGCGCCCGGTCGGACGGACAGGCCGGCCATTCGTCACGCGCGGCGGATGGTCCTGCTGACCGGGTGCGTCCAGTCCGGAGCGGCCGCCCACTTCAACGCCGCCGCCGCCCGCATCCTCGACAGGTACGGGATCAGCCTGGTGGAGGCCCCGGGGGCGGGCTGCTGCGGGGCTGTCCCCGGCCACCTCGACGCCCGGGAGCAGGCCAGGAGCCTGGCCCGCCGCAACCTCGACGCCTGGGCGCCCTTGCTCAACGACGGCGCCGAGGCGGTCCTGGCGACCTCGTCGGGCTGTGGCGCCTACCTCCACGACTATCCCGACCTGCTGCGCGACGACCCGGCCTACCGCGACCTCGCCCGGCGGCTTGCGGAACGGGTGCGCGACCCTGTCGAGGTGATCGAGGCCCTGCCGCTGGAGGCCGTCGCACCGCCCGCCCGGCCGCGGATCGCCGTGCACGAACCCTGCTCCCTTCAACATGGCCTGAGGCTGTCGGGGCGGATTCCCGCCCTGCTGCGCCGGCTCGGCTACGAGCCCCTGCCGGTGGCCGACGGACACCTCTGCTGCGGCTCGGCGGGGGCCTGGTCGCTCCTCCACCCGGACATGGCGGGACGGCTTCGGGACGCCCGGGTCGCCGCCCTGACGGCTGGCGGACCCGACGCCGTGTTCACCGCCAACATCGGCTGCTGGATGCACCTGTCGGCGGGGGCCCCGGCGCCCCTGCGGCACTGGCTGGAGGCCGTCGAGGAGGTCCTGCCCCCGGCGCGTTGACACCGGCCGGTCCCGGCCGTCTCATGCCTTCCGGAGAGGGCGGACACGCCGCCCGGACGGGAGGAGATCGCCATGGCCGACTTCGGCGCCCAGGACAACGCCGCCTTCCGGGCCGAGGCCCGGAGCTGGCTGGAAGCCAACTTCCCGCCGTCCCTGAAGAACCGGCATGACATCGCCGCTTCCGAAGCCCCCGTTCCTGTTGAGGGCGACTACGCGACCTGGAAGACCCGTATGGGCGAGAAGGGCTGGGGCGTCCCCACCTGGCCGGCGGCCTATGGCGGCGGCGGCCTGTCGGCGGCGGACGCACGCATCCTGCGCGAGGAGATGGCCCGCATCGGCGCCTGGAACCCGATCGGCGGCATGGGCGTCATGATGTTCGGCCCGACCCTCCTGGAATACGGGACCGAGGAACAGAAGCAGAGGCACATCCCGCCCATCGTCCGCGGCGAGCTGCGCTGGTGCCAGGGCTACTCCGAACCGGGCGCCGGCTCGGACCTCGCCTCCCTGCAGACCCGGGCCGAGGACAGGGGCGACCACTTCCTGGTCAACGGCCAGAAGATCTGGACCTCCGGCGCCCAGTACGCCGACTGGTGTTTCTGCCTCGTCCGCACGGACGCCTCACGCAAGCACGAGGGCATTTCCTTCGTCCTGATCGACATGCGCACCCCGGGGGTCGAGACCCGGCCCATCCTGCTGATCTCCGGCTCCTCGCCCTTCTGCGAGACCTTCTTCACCGACGTGAAGGTGCCCAAGGAGAACCTCGTCGGGCCGCTGAACGGCGGCTGGACGGTGGGCAAGCGCCTGCTCCAGCACGAGCGCAACGGCCTTTCGGGCGGCGGCGACGGCCGGCCGCGCTTCGACACCGGCCACCTGCGGGACGTCGCGCGGCGCTACTACGGCCAGGAGGCGGATGGCCGCCTGGCGGACGCCGACTTCCGCACCCGGCTGGCCGTCCATGACATGGACGCCCGGGCCTACGCCCTGACCCTGCGCCGCGTGGCCCTGGAGGCGAAGAGCGCCAACGGCCCCTCGGCGGCCACCTCGATCATGAAGAACGCCAACTCGCGGATCATGACCGACCACTGCGAGATGATGATCGAGGCCATGGGCCTGTCCGGCTCGGGCTGGGCCGGCGAGGACTTCACGGACGAGGAGCGCGAGGCCGGAAGGATCTACCTGCGCATCAAGTCCAGCACCATCGCCGGCGGCTCGTCGGAGGTGCAGAACAACATCATCTCGAAGCGGATCCTCGGCCTGCCGGACCCCAGCAGCCATACCTACTAGGCGGGTTCGAGGGAGGCGGTGGTAGGCCGGCTGGGATTCGAACCCAGGACCATCCGATTAAAAGTCGGATGCTCTACCACTGAGCTACCGGCCCCCGCGCGGCGCGGAAACGCCGGACGAAGCGGCGCGGACCATAGGGCCGGGGCCGGGCGGGGGCAAGGCGCGGGCTCTGGCCAGAGAGAAGGGATTGCGCCAGAGTACAGCCATGCGGATGCGACTTTTCCTGCTCCTGTCTCTCCTGGCCCTCGGGGCCTGCGCCAGCCTGCCTTCCCCGGGGGCCAGCGACCTCAAGGACGGCGCAGAGGTGACGACGGCCGGACTGGGCAACGCCCTTGCGACCCCGCTCAAGGATGTAAACGTGGTGAGGGACGAGATTCCTCCCGTCCTGCTGGAGGCGGCCAAGGGCCCCTACGCCCGGCCCAACCCGATGACCTGCGCCCGGATCACGGCCCTCCTCCTGCCGCTCAACGGAGCCCTCGGTCCCGACGTCGATGAGATGAAGGTGGACACCGAGAGCCTCGGCGAGCAGGGCGGCGAGGCGGCCCTGGACGCCATCGCCGACTTCGCTGCGAGCGCCATTCCCTATCGCGGCTGGGTGCGGAAGCTCACCGGCGCCGAGAAGCATGAGAAGCGCATGCGGGCGGCCATCGCCGCCGGTGAGGTGCGCCGGGCCTATCTCAAGGGCCTTGGCGAGCAACTGAAGTGCGCCCCGCCCGCCGCCCCTGCCCGCAGGAAGACTCCGGCAGGCAAGTAGGCTCAGGCGCGATCCGCACCGCCCGCCAGCCGGGCGTGGAAATCCTTCCGGAAGGCCTCGAAGCGCCCCTCGGCGATCGCCGCCCGCATGGCCGCGGTCAGGGCCTGGAAGAAGGCGATATTGTGCCAGGACAACAGGACCTGACCAAGGATTTCCTCTGCTTTGACAAGATGATGGAGGTAGGCCTTCGCATAGTCCCGGGAGGCCGGGCAATCGAGGCCCTCATCCAGCGGACTGTCATCCTCGGCGAAGCGGGCGTTCTTCAGGTTGACCGGACCCGACCAGGTCCAGGCCTGGCCATGGCGGCCCGAGCGGGTCGGCAGGACGCAGTCGAACATGTCCACGCCCCGGGCGACGGCTTCCACGAGGTCGACGGGCTTGCCCACCCCCATCAGGTAGCGCGGCCGGTCCGCCGGCAACTGGGCCGGGGCGTAGTCCAGCACGCGGCACATGGCTTCGTGGCCCTCGCCCACCGCAAGGCCGCCAATGGCGTAGCCGTCGAAGCCGGCCTCGACCAGGCGATCTGCGGATTCCCGGCGCAGGTGCTCGAAGGTCGATCCCTGCTGGATGCCGAAGAGGGCCTGGCGATCCCTCTGGCCGAAGGCCGACTTCGAGCGCCGTCCCCAGCGGTCCGACAGGCGCATGGCTTCGGCGGCGGCGCTCTCTTCCGCCGGCCAGGACACGCACTGGTCCAGTTGCATGACGATGTCCGCGCCCAGCCGGTCCGCCTGGATCTCGATGGATCGCTCGGGGGTCAGGACGTGGCGCGAGCCGTCGATGTGGCTGCGGAAGGTCACCGCCTCCTCGGTCACCTTCGAGATGCCCGACAGGGACATCACCTGGAAGCCGCCGGAGTCCGTGAGGATCGGCCCCTCCCAGCGCATGAAGCGGTGCAGGCCGCCGAGCCGCTCCAGGCGCTCAGGACCTGGCCGGAGCATCAGGTGGTAGGTGTTGCCCAGGATGATGTCGGCCCCGGTCGACCTGACCTGGTCCACCGTCAGCGCCTTGACCGTGGCGGCCGTCCCGACCGGCATGAAGGCCGGCGTGCGGATATCCCCCCGGGAGGTCCGCAGGACGCCCGTCCGGGCGGCCCCGTCGGTGGCGGCTATCTGGAAGGCCATGGCGCTCAAGTGGCCCTCCAGAGGAGACTGGCGTCCCCGTAGGAATAGAAGCGGTAGCCGTCCGCGATGGCGTGGGCGTAGGCGGCGCGCATCTCCCCCAGGCCCGCGAGGGCGCTGACCAGCATGAAGAGGGTCGACTTCGGCAGGTGGAAGTTGGTCATCAGCGCATCGGCGATGCGGAACCGGCGGCCCGGGGTGATGAAGATGTCGGTTTCCCCCGTCCAGGCCTCAAGGCGGCCGTCCTCGGAGGCTGCGCTCTCCAGGAGCCGCAGGGAAGTGGTGCCCACGCAGACAACCCTCCCGCCGGCGGCGCGCGCGGCGTTGATGCGGGCGGCGGCCTCAGGGGTGATCTCCCCCCATTCTGCGTGCATGACGTGCTTGTCCGTCTCCTCGGCCTTGACCGGCAGGAAGGTTCCCGCCCCGACATGGAGGGTCACGGGGACCAGGTCGATCCCGGCGGCCCCGAGCCGCCCGATGAGCCCGTCGGTGAAATGCAGCCCGGCCGTCGGCGCGGCCACCGACCCCTCCGTCCGGGCATAGACCGTCTGGTAGTCGCTGCGGTCGCGGGCGTCCTGGCGGCGCTTGGAGGCGATGTAGGGCGGAAGGGGCATTTCCCCCACCCGGGCGATGGCGGCGTCGAGGTCGGGGCCAGAGACGGCGAATTCGAGGGTGAATTCACCGGCCTCGCCCTTGGCCGCCACCGTTGCGGGGAGGTCGCCGAACCGGAGGCTGTCGCCCTCGACGATCTTCTTGCCCGGCCGCATGAAGGCGCGCCAGGCGCCTTCCGAGGCCCGCTGGTGGAGGGTCGCCTCCACGGCGATGTCGGAGTCGCCCCGGAGCCTGCGCCCCTTCAGTCTCGCCGGGATCACCCGGGTCTCGTTGACCACGAGGATGTCGCCGGCGCGGAGGAGAGACGGCAGGTCCCGGACCTGGTGATCCGACAGGACCCCGCCGGGCCGGACCTGGAGCAGGCGGGCGGAGTCGCGTGGTTCCGCAGGCCGCAGGGCGATGCGGTCTTCGGGAAGCTCGAAGTCGAAATCCGAGAGCTGCATGGGCGGGGCTGATGCCTGCGCCTGTCCCCGCGCGTCAAGCGGCTCAGGCGTCGGCGGCCACCTTCATCGAGACGATCTTGCCCGGGGCGCGCGGCGGCTCGCCCTTGGGAAGGGCGTCGATGTGCTCCATGCCCTCGCTCACCACGCCCCAGACCGTGTACTGGCCATCAAGGAAGGTGGCGTCGTCGAAGCAGATGAAGAACTGGCTGTTGGCGGAGTTCGGGTTGTTGGTCCGCGCCATGGAGCAGACGCCCCGGATGTGCGGCTCGCGGGAGAACTCGGCCGGCAGGTTGGGCTTGGACGAACCGCCGGTGCCGGTGCCATGCGGGCAGCCGCCCTGGGCCATGAAGCCGGGGATCACGCGGTGGAAGAGGACGCCGTCATAGAAGCCCTCGCGCGCCAGTTCCTTGATGCGGGCGACATGCTGGGGCGCCAGGTCGGGGCGGAGCTGGATGGTGACCCGACCGGTCTCGGTGTCGAGCAGAAGGGTGTTTTCGGGATCCATTACTTCACCTCCGAGGGAATGCTGATGGCGCAGGCCGTGAAGTCGGCGCCGCGGCTGGCCCGGACCCGGGCGACCTCGGCCGCGAACCAGGGGCTGCGGGGATCGATGACGCGCACCTTGGGGCGCGAAGCGGCGGGCATGTCGGCGAGGACCTGCACCTTGGTCATGACGTCCTGTGGCGGGTCGACGGGCTCGCCGGTCTTGATGGCGCGGACGACGTCGAGGCCCGAAATGACCCGGCCGAAGGCGGTGTATCGCTTCTCCAGGGACGGATAGGCCTGGCGCATGAGGAAGAACTGGCTGTTGCCGGTGTCCGGGGCCTCGCCGCGGGCCATGCCCGCCACGCCCGGGCAGTAGAGGGCCCAGCCGGAGATCCGGCCGTCCGCCGTCATGGGCATGAGCTGCGAGCTCTGGGTCATTACCGGAAGCGGGCCGATGAAGCCGATCTCGGCCACGGCCTGGTCCGCCACCTGGACGAAGGGGGTGTCGGAACCCCGCCGGAAGGTGAACTCGGCGGCAAGGTCCGGCAGGTCGCTGCCGCCCGTCCCATTGTCCTTGGGGTCGCCGGTCTGGGCCATGAACTGGTCGATGACCCGGAAGAAGCTGCGGCCATTGTAGAGGCCCTGACGGGCCAGCTCGCGGACGCGCACCACATGCGCCGGCGCCGCAAGGGGCACAAGCTCGACGAGGATGCGCCCGCGGTTGGTGTCGATGACCAGGACGTCCTGGGGATCCGGCGTGCGCCAGTCCGACGCTGCAGGGGCAGGCGGGGTCGCCGGGGTCGGCGCAGGCGCCTTCTGGGCGGCGGCGGCCGGGGCGGCGAGGGCGAGGATGAAGGCGGCGGCGAGGCCGGGACGGGCGAAGCGGGTCAACGGCCCACCTTGGCCAGCAGGGCTTCCTTCACCCGGGGGCTGACGAACTTGGTCACGTCGCCGCCGAGGATGGCGATTTCCTTCACCAGCTTGGAGGCGATGGCCTGGTGGCGCGGGTCCGCCATGAGGAAGACCGTCTCGATCTCGCGGTCGAGCTGCTGGTTCATCGCCGTCATCTGGAACTCGAACTCGAAGTCCGCGACGGCGCGGAGGCCCCGGACGATGACGTTCGCACCGACTTCCCGGGCGAATTGCATGGTCAGGCCCTCATAGGGCTGGATGACGATCTCGGCGCTGCCCTTCAGGGCCGCCGCCTCCGCCTCCACGATCGCCACCCGTTCCTCGAGGGAGAACATCGGGCCCTTGCCGGTGTTGATCGCGACGCCGAGCACGAGGCGGTCGACCAGTTTCACCGCCCGACCGATGATGTCGGTGTGGCCATTGTGAATTGGATCGAACGTGCCCGGATAGAGGCCAACACGCGTCGCCATCAAGGTTTCCCCAACTAGAACCCGCCTTCGCCTTTCGCCGGGTTGGAGGGGTCTGGCAAGAACAAATTTCCCGCCGGAGCCCCCCTTTCCGATCAGGCCTCGGCTTCGGGGGCAGGCGCCTCGTCCTCGCCGCCGCCAGGATCAGCGAGCCGTTCGACCGAGACGACGTGCTCTTCCTCGGTGGTGCGGAAGATGATCACGCCCTGGCTGTTGCGGCCGACGACGCGGATCTGGGCGACCGGCGTACGGATCAGCTGGCCCTGGTCGGTCACGAGCAGGATCTCGTCATGCTCTTCCACGGGGAAGGAGGCGGCGAGGCGGCCGCCGCGACGGGAAAGGTCCTGGGCCAGGAGGCCCTGCCCGCCCCGCCCGGTGCGCCGGAACTCGTAGGCCGAGGAGCGCTTGCCGTAACCCTCGGTGGAGACCGTCAGGATCTGCTCCTCGGCGGCGCCCAGCTCGGCGATCCGCTCGGGACTGAGGGCGGCCAGGGCCGAAACCGTATCCTCGTCGCCGTCTTCCTCCGCCACGGGCGCATCCTCGGCCTCGGTTCCCTCCCCCGAGACCGCCCGGCGCATGGCGTTGGCGTGGCGAACATAGGCCGCGCGCTCGTCCGCCGTGGCGCCCACCGCCCGGAGGATGGCCATGGAAATGACCTCGTCGCCCTCGGCGAGCCTTATGCCGCGGACGCCGGTGGAGTCCCGCCCGGCGAAGACCCGGACCTCGTCCACGGCGAAGCGGATGCACCGCCCCAGGGCCGTGGTCAGCAGGATGTCGTTCTCCTCCGCCCGGCAGAGGGCCACGCCGACGATGGAGTCGCCCTCGTCAAGCTTCATGGCGATCTTGCCGTTGCGGTTGATCTGGGCGAAGTCGCTCAGCCGGTTGCGGCGGACATGGCCGGACCGGGTGGCGAACATCACGTCGTAGCCGCCCCATTCCGCCTCGTCCTCCGGCAGGGCGACGATGGAGGTCATGGTCTCGCCCGGCTCGATCGGGAAGAGGTTGACGAAGGCCTTGCCGCGTGAGGTCGGGGCCCCGACGGGAAGCCGCCAGACCTTGAGCCTGTAGACCTTCCCGCCCGAGGAGAAGAACAGCATGGGCGTGTGGGTCGAGGCCGAGATGACCCGGGTCACCGCATCCTCGTCCTTGGTGGCCATTCCGGAGCGGCCGCGGCCGCCTCGATGCTGGGTGCGGTAGGTGACCAGGGGCGTGCGCTTGACGTAGCCGCCGTGGGTGACGGTGATCACCATCTCTTCCCGGGCGATCAGGTCCTCGTCCTCGAGGTCTCCGCCGCCGTCCACGATCTGGGTGCGGCGGGGAATGGCGAAGTCCGTTCGCACCTGCACCAGTTCGTCGCGGACGATGCCCATCAGCAGGTCGCGCGACTCCAGTATGGCCAGCAGGCGCGAGATGCCGCCGGTCAGCTCGCCGGCCTCCTCGAAGATTTCGTCCCGGCCCAGGCCTGTCAGGCGCGAGAGGGTCAGGGCGAGGATGGCCCGGGCCTGGTCATCCGTGAGCCGGATGCTGTCGCCGCCGACCACCAGGGTGCGCGGGTCGGCGATCAGTTCAACGAGGGGCAGCATGTCCCCCGCCGGCCAATCCTTCGCCACGAGCCGCTCGCGGGCCTCGGACGGGTCCTTCGAGGACCGGATGATCTGGATGAACTCGTCGATGTTGGCCACGGCGATGGCCAGGCCCACCAGGACATGGCCCCGGTCCCGAGACTTGGACAGCTCATGGCGCGTCCGGCGCAGGACGACTTCTTCGCGGAAGTCGACGAAGGCCTGCAGCATCTCGCGCAGGCCCATCAGCTCGGGCCGGCCGCGGTTGAGGGCCAGCATGTTGACCCCGAAGGAGGTCTGCAGGGGGGTGAAGCGATAGAGCTGGTTCAGGACCACGTCCGCGGAGGCGTCGCGCTTGAGCTCGACCACCACGCGCATGCCCTGGCGGTCGGACTCATCCCGCAGGTCGGCGATGCCCTCGACTCGCTTGTCACGAACGAGTTCGGCGATGCGCTCGACCAGGACCGCCTTGTTCACCTGGTAGGGGATGGCGGTGATGACGATGGCCTCGCGCTCCTTGCGGACCTGCTCGATGGCGGCCGTGCCGCGCATGACCACCGAGCCGCGGCCTGTCATGAGGGCCGAGCGGGCGCCCGACCGGCCCATGATCTCGCCGCCGGTGGGAAAGTCGGGACCCGGCACGATGTCCAGCAGCTCATCCAGCGGGATGTCCGGCCGCTCGATGAGGGCCAGGGCGGCGTCGACGATCTCGCCCAGGTTGTGGGGCGGGATGTTGGTCGCCATGCCGACCGCGATGCCGCCCGCGCCGTTGACCAGCAGGTTCGGGATCCGGGACGGCAGGACCACCGGCTCCTTTTCCTTGCCGTCGTAATTGTCCTTGAAGTCGACCGTGTCGAGGTCGAGGTCGGCCAGCAGGGCCGTGGCCGCCCGCGTCATGCGGCACTCGGTGTACCGCATCTGGGCCGGGGGATCGCCGTCGACCGACCCGAAGTTGCCCTGGCCGTCCACCAGCAGCAGGCCCATGGAGAAGGGCTGCGCCATGCGCACCAGGGCGTCGTAGACCGACTGGTCGCCATGCGGGTGCAGGCGGGCCAGCACGTCGCCCACCACGCGGGCCGATTTCGAATAGGGACGATCCGGGCTCATGCCCAGGTCGTTCATGGAGAAGAGGATTCGCCGGTGAACCGGCTTCAGGCCGTCGCGGACGTCCGGGAGGGCCCGGCTGACGATCACGCTCATGGCGTAATCGAGGTAGGAACGACGAAGCTCGTCCTCGATGGTGATCGGCGCCACGCCGGGCGCGCGTCCGTCTTCGGACGGGGGAGAACCGGTGGTGCTCAACGGGGGGACTGGCCCTTAGAATCAGGCGGGAAATGGCCTGAATTTCTTTACCATTTCACCGGCCCCGGGCCAACCGGAGCGACCGCCAGGGCGACCCTTTCGAACCCCCTCCCGAGGGGCCCCACAGGGCCGTCCGGCGGACAGGCCTCGCCTAGAAGGGGATCTCGTCGTCGAGGTCGGCGGAGAAGTCCTCGCGCGGCCCGGAGGGCTGGGACCGGGCGCCGGAGGAGAAGCCGCCGCCATAGTCGCCGCCGCTGTCGCGGGCGCCGCCGCCGTCCTCGCCGCGACCATCCAGCATGGTCAGCTCGCCGCGGAACTTCTGGAGGACCACCTCGGTGGAGAACTTCTCCTGGCCGGACTGGTCGGTCCACTTGCGGGTCTGAAGCGACCCCTCAATGTACACCTTCGAGCCCTTGCGGAGGTAGTTCTCGGCCACCTTGACCAGGTTGTCGTTGAAGATGACGACCCTGTGCCACTCGGTCTTTTCCTTGCGCTCGCCGCTCGCGCGGTCGCGCCAGGTCTCGGAGGTGGCGATGCGGAGATTGGCGACGCGGTCGCCGGAATTGAGGCTCCGGATCTCGGGGTCGGCCCCGAGGTTGCCCACCAGGATGACCTTGTTGACGCTGCCCGCCATGACTCTCTCCATCAGCTTCCGTAGATGCGGGCCTTGGCCCGACGGCAAGCTAGCCGACGGTCATGCCGGGGGCAATGCAAATGTTCCCCATTCGTTCCGGTCCCGGCCGGTCATCCACAGGGGAATTCACTCACCCGGTCCGTTGGGCATGGCGCCCGGAAGCACCAGGCGGCCGTCCCCGGAGCGGACAAGGGCGAGGAAGCGGTTCCCCTCCCAGGAGGTCGAGGTGTAGATGCCCGCCGGCACCAGGAAGAGGAAGTTGCCCTGGTAGGCGCCGGCGATGTCGGTCTGGTTGCCGCCCATGTTCAGGAAACGGATCCGCATGGCCTCCAGGGCCGCCGCGCAGTGCTCGAGGTCCGGCTGTGCCGACGGCAGGGGATTGTAGCGGAGACCGTCCTTGGTCGGCTGCACGTGGTAGCAGGTCCCCGGCGTGCCCGGCGGCTCGATCCGCTTCGAACAGGCGGTGAGGGCGGCGAGGACCGCAAGGGCGAAGAGGGTCGGTTTGGCGCGCATGGGGCGAGCCTACATCCTCAGGCCCGGGGGCGCGAGCCCCCTCCCCGGACTCAGCCGGGGGCGGAGAGGCTGCATCCGGGCCCCTGCTCCACCAGCAGGCGGAAGGTCCGGTTGTCGGCGGACGCCTCGACCTTCCCGGGGACGAGCCGAAGGGTCTGGCCGCCCCATCGCCCGTAGGACGCCTGGCCGGGACGCTCGCAGCGCCCGGCGAAGAGGGACTGGAGGCAGGCCGACTGGGTCATCTCGCCGGGAAGGCGCTTCCATTCCCCGCCGCCGTGCCGCCAGCAGGCGGCGACGGGTGCGGAGGGCGCGGGGGCTGCAGCGGCGACAGGCGGCGGCTCGGCGGGGCGGAGGACCTCGACGGGCTGCGGCGGGGTCTCGGGAGGCAGGGGCGTCAGGGCCGCGCCGGCCGCCCCGGCGCCCAGCGCGCCTGAAGCATCGACGCCGACATCCAGGGCGCCTGAGGCCACGCCGTTCCGGCGCGCGCAATCCTCCAGGGGCAGGTCGCCAACGAACTGGCCGGCGACATAGCAGCGAAGGGGGGTTCCCGGCGCAAGACGGGACTCCGCCCTCGGGCCCGCCTCCACGACAAGCCCGCCCTCGAGGGCCGGCGGGGGACCGTCGCCGGGACGGCCAAGCACAAGCAGGAGCAGGGCGCAGGCGAGCCCGGCCGCCAGGGCGACGGCGGCGCCGATGACGACCGGGCGCTTGGACTTCGGGGCCGGGGTGGGTTCCATGACCTGTCGCTAGTGCCGCTCCGGTGCGGATGCAAGCCGCCCGTCAGCCGGATCCTGTGAGCTTGGAGAGCGCCTGCTGGTAGTTGGCGATCTGCTTCTGCATGTAGGCGGGGACAGCCTCCTTCCCGGAGAGCTTCGCCTCCTGCGCAGCCTTCACCGAGGCCGGGGTGGCGGCGTCCTTGAGGTCCCGGTAGGCCGAGCGGACGACCGTGATGGCCGCGGCCAGCTCGGCGGCGGCGTGGCCGATTTCCTTGGCGTCATCCAGGTTGATCTTGCCGTTCAGCTTCAGGCCGTAGATCGGATATCCGCCGTCTGCGGGCGCGAGCTTGCCGCCCTTGGCGATCGTGGTGTTGCGAAGCACGCCCTCAGGCAGGCCGAGCCCCTTGAGGGCGTCCTTCCCTTCTGGACCGGCGATGAGCTCGACCACGTTCCTGGCGGTCAGGGGGCGGACCTGGAGCCGCTTGCCCCCGTCGACGGTCAGCACCCGGACATCCGCCTGGCCGGCGAGGGCCCTTCCCATGCGCTCGGCGACCGTCGTGAGGGTGTCGCCCTCCCCGATCGTGATCGTGGTCTTCTGGCCCCCCAGCCGGGAGCGCACCTGGAACTGGTCGCCGGCCCGCACGGAACTGACCGCGTCCACCCGCAGGGAGTCCGCGACATTGACGGTCCCGGTCGGCAGTCCCAGCCGATCGAGGACGCTGGCGCCGGCGGTGTCGACGGCGATGGCGGAAGGCGAGACGATCCCGTCCTTGCCGCTGAACCGGCGCGACCAGGGGATGTCGCCGTTGACGGGATCGATCTCCGCCACGAACCCGTCCACCGTCCCGATCTTGTCGAGGGACGGGAGGTCGGCCTTGCTCGTGCCGGTGATGAAGACCCGGTCGCCCCGGATGGCCACGCCCGTGACGGCGTCTTCCCCGGCGCCGCCGAAATAGGTCAGGCGATCACGCCCGGAGGGGTTGAGGGAGGTGGAAAAGCGGGCGACGAAGCCATCCTGGCCTCCGGAATAGTCCCTCTGGACGTTCCCGACGTCGAGGTTCCCGGACCAGGTGTTGCCCACGACGACCAGCCGGCCGCCCACCATGCCGAGGCCGGTCAGGTCGCCCCCGGAGAGGCTTCCGATGTTGCGGCTGTTCTGCTGCACCGGCGCGCCGCCCGAAATGTCGAACCGCCGCACGACGCCGAAGCCGCCTTCATTCGAGGCGAGGTAGAGGTTGGTTCCGTCGACCAGGAGGCCGCGCGCCAGGTCCTTGCCGGCGCCGCCGGAGACCGAGGCGACGGCGTAGGTCACCTTGTTGTCCGCACCGGTCTCGTAGGTCTCCAGGTAGACGTCAGAGAGGCCGAGGCCCGACTCCCCTCCCCGGCCGGAGATGGTATTGCCGGCGACATAGAGCTTGCCGGACGCGTCCCAGGCGAGCTGGGCCGCCTCGTCATCGCCGACCGACCCGCGGCGCTGGGTCCACAGTTCCTCACCGGCGGCGTTGAAGACGGTCACGAAGCTGTCGGTGGTCACGCCCTTGAGCTCGGTCACGGAGCCGGCCGTCGCCCCTTCAAGCCGCCCCTTCACCTTGCCGGCGATGGCGATGCGCCCGTCGTCCGCCACCGCCATGGACAGGCCGGAGGCCTCGTCGGAAGCGCCGAGGTCACGGGAGAAGAGCAGCTTGCCGGCGGAGTCGAACTTCTGGAGCACGACGTCGCGGTCGCCGCGGACGACCTGGCCGCCCATCTCGCCGGTGACATCGGAGAGGACCAGCACCGAGCCGTCGCCGAGGGTCTGCATGGAGCGAACGGAGACGAGGGCCGGGTCGATCGTCTTGGACCAGACCTGCCCGGCGGCCAGCGGCGTCGGCGCCTGGAGGGGGTCCGGCGGAGCGAGGGACTCCGCACCAGTCTGGAACTTCAGGAGCTGGTTTGAAAGGACCCCGTCCTTGGTGGAGGGCTTCTTGTCCGGATCCGGGTCGCCGGCCTTCTGGGCGATGTAGATGGCCGGGACCGTCGCCGCCGGCGCAAGGTTCACCACCTCGGAACTGTCGAGCTTGAGGTTCAGGGCCCAGGAGTCCGGCGTCTTCCCCAGCGAAATCGTCTTCCCGTTGACCGTGGTCGTGCGCTCCTGCCCGGGAATCCGCTTGGTCTCGAACCGTGTCGCCAGCCCCTCCGCCTGGAGCTTGTCGTTCACGAAGCTGACGAAGCGCGGCAGGGTCCGCTCGGCCTCCGGGAGGGAGGCGAGGTCAATGTCGAGGGTGCGGGTCTGGCCGACCCGGGTGACCGAGAGGGTGAAGCGGACGTCCCCGCGCAGGGCGTCGGAGACCGCATTGACGTCGGACGCCACAAGGGGCGGGGTCTGGTAGGCGGTGGGCGCGATGCGGCCCGCCGCTGCGGCGCGGGTGGAGGCGTTCACCTCCCCCTGGGTGAGGCGGAGGCGGTCGAAGCGGGCCGCCTCGACATACTTCACGACCTCCTCGACGCCGCGGCGGAAGACCTTCTGCAACTGGGCCGTCTCCGCCGAAGAGGCCTGCTTGCCCTTGGCGTTGTCAGCCAGTTGGGAAAGGGTGTTGAGGCCGTTGTAGAGGGCGAAGAGCTTCTTGTAGTCCCCGCTGGCGTTCGGCAGGTCGAGCTTGGCGGCGTCCTCGTTGATCAGGCTCTCGCCGGCCAGGACCGCCTTGGCGGCCTTGCCGAGCAACTCGGGATTGTTCGCGGGATTGGGCTGGGCGGAGAGCGACCAGGGCGCCGTGGGCGCATAGAGGCGGCCCTGCACGGTCGATCCCGGAGCGCCCTGCCCCGCCGAGAGACTGCCGAGCAGGTCCGCCGACAGGCCGCTCACGGAAGGCGCGGCAGGCTGACCCGTGGAAAGTCCGGAATTGAAGAGCCCGGGCACGAGGGAGGCCGGGAGGTTACGGATCGAGGTCAAGGCCTTGGCCCCTCGGGCATGCGGGAATGCCCCGCAGGAAACACCCTACCCTCCAAGCCTTAAGGGTTCATCACCCTCTAGCCGTTCCGGAACAGGGACAGGATGATGTTCGGGGCCTGGTTGGCGATAGACAGGGCCTGGGCGCCTAGCTGCTGCTGGACCTGCAGGGCCTGGAGGCGGGCGCTTTCCTTCGCCAGGTCGGCGTCCACCAGGTTGCCGATCCCCGCCTCTACGGCGTCGGACAGCTTGCCAATGAACTTGTTGTGGTTCTCGATCTGCTTCAGCTGGGCGCCCATGTCGGCCAGGGCCAGGCTGACGTTGCCAATCGAGGCCTGGAGGAGGCTCAGGGCGCCAGCCGCGAGGGTCACCGTAGTGATAGACGCCGTCGAGGCGAGGGTGATGATGCCCTGCCCCGGCCTCAGGTCCTGGTTCGACAGGGTGATGGTTGTCGAGGCGCTGGCGTCGGCAAGGAACTGGAGCCCGCCCGGCAGGGAGTTGTCGAGGAGGTCGGCGCCGTCGAAGTTGGCGTTGCGGATGACCTGGCTGATCTGGGACAGAAGGGCCTTGAAGTCCGCATCGAGGGCGTTGCGCGAGACCGCGGTCAGCGAGGCGTCCTGGGCCGCGACAACCTTCTCCTTCATCTGCACGAGCAGCTCGGAGACGGTCTGTCCTGCCGTCAGGGCGATGTCGCCGATCGACTGGGCCCGGTCGAGGCCCATCTTGACGGAGGCGAGGCCGCCCATGTCCGCCCGCTGGTTCTGGGCGATGGCCCAGATGGCGGAGTTGTCCTTGGAGGTCGAGATCCTGAGGCCGGTGCTGATCTTGTTCTGCGCCGAGCCGAGGCTGTCCGTGGTCGCATTCAGATTCTGCAAAGCGGCCATGGCCGCCTTGTTGGTGTTGATCGTCAGCGACATCCCGCCCTCCTTGGCGATGCTACGATCCTGTCGCCAACCCGCGACTCGGACCGCTTGAGCCTTTCTAGACGCACCCTTGTCGCTGAATCGTGGTTTGCAAATGGTTAACGCGCAAACAGAGGCGCCGCCTCCGGCTGGCCGGGGCGGTCTTGAGGCCCCCCAAGGGGGCGATTTCTCAGCCGTCAGGCCGTGGTGCGGATGATCACCCCGGCTGAATACCGCTGCTCGCTCATCATCTTGACGATCTCTTCGATCGGGTACTGCGAGACGACCTCGCCGGTGCGGCGATCAATCGTCTTGTAGACGTAGGAACTCCCCCTGGGCTCGATGACCAGGCGAAGATCCGCAGAGGGATGGGGCGAGTACTTGGGAACTGACGGCTCGGCCCTCTCCTGCGCGGCGGCGGGCTGGGCCTGCTGCTGCCCGGAGCTGAACTCCGGCGGGACCGGGACGGCGTTGATCTTGTTTTCCATGGCTCCTGTCTCCGACGGTCTGGTGGCGTCGGGAGGGAGACGGCGCCCGGGACGGCGACAGGCGCCGTCCCGGGACCGTCGCGCGGCGCCGAAGCCCCGCGCGACCCGTCATCCTATCGGAAGAGGCTCAGCAGCGAGGACGGCCCCTGGTTGGCGATCGAGAGCGCCTGGAAGCCAAGCTGCTGCTTTGTCTGCAGGGCCTGGATCTTCGCGCTTTCCTTCGCCAGGTCGGCGTCCACGATGTTGCCGATACCCGCGTCGATTGCATCCTGAAGCTTGTTGACGAAGTTCAGGTGGGTAGACAGGGCCTTGGAGCCCGTTCCCAGCTTCGACAGGGCCAGGGACACATTCTTCAGCGAGGTGTTGACAGTAGTGATCGCACCTGCGGCCAGAGCCTGGGTTCCCACCGTCGTGCTGGTCTGAACCGTCACGATCGAGCCCCCAAGCGCCATGACCTGGGAAGACACGGTCAGCTTGCTGGTGCCCGTCTCGTCCGCCAACGCCGTGATGGCGGTAGCGTTCTTCAGCAGGTTGAACCCGTTGAAGCTCGCATTGTTGACCGTCTTGGTGATCTGGTCGCGAAGTGCGGCGAAGTCAGAAGCCATGGCGTCACGAGACGCCGTGTTCAACTGGGTGTCGGACGCGGCGAGCGCCTTTTCCTTCATCTGGACAAGAAGGTCGGAGATCGTCTCTCCCGCCGAAAGGGCGACATCGACGGCGGATTGGCCCCTCTGGAGGGACTCCCGAACCGCATTCAGGGCCTGGGAGGAGCCGCGCTGGTTCTGGGCGATGGCGAAGATGGCGCCATTGTCCTTGGCCGACGAGACCTTCTGGCCGGTGGAGATACGGTTCTGGGAAACGTTGAGGTCCGCAGAGGTGCGGTTCAGGTTCTGGATCGCGAGCATGGCCGCGACATTGGTGTTAATGCTCGTGGACATTAACGGCCCCTTCTTCTCAGGTGTCCGGGCATCGTTTTGATGCCGGGGAGCGTTTTGCTCCGAAGGTGTCCCTGCAAGGATCACACCCGAGAAGAGCAGAGGCAGAACCTCAGTAAAGTCCTGTTTTTAAACGATTAACCTCGCATTATCCATGCCGGGGTAGGCAGAAAACGCCGGGGAATAGGCAAGACTTGCCGGGCCCGCCAGGCAGTTTCAGCCCAGCGTGCAGCAAAAGGGGGGACCAGGCGGACCGATAAACGGCCCGCCTGGCCCTGCGTCCTAGCGGAAGAGACTCATCAGCTGCGCCGGCCCCTGGTTTGCGATCGAGAGCGCCTGGAAGCCCAGCTGCTGCTTGGTCTGCAGGGCCTGGATCCGGGCGCTTTCCTTCGCGAGGTCGGCGTCAACGATGTTTCCGACGCCAGCGTCGATCGCGTCCTGAAGCTTGTTCACGAAGACCAGATGCGTTGCGAGAGCCCGCGCCCCCGTTCCCAGTTTGGCCAGGGCGAGGGAAACGTTCTGCAATGATGCGTTCACCTGGGAGAGAGCGTCCGCCGCGAGCGTGACGGTGGAGACCGAGGTGGTCGCCGTCACCTTCACATTGGCGCTGTTCAGCGAGAGATCCTGGGCCTTGACGGTCAGGAGGCTCTTGCCGCTCTCGTCCGCCAACGCCGCCACGTCCGGGGCGCCCGCCTTGATCAGGTTGGCGCCGTTGAACCCGCCGTTGTTGACAGCCTTGGTGATCTGGTCCCTGAGCGCGACGAAGTCAGAATTCATCGCCGCCCTGGAACTTGTGTTCAGTTGGGCGTCCGCCGCCGCGAGTGCCTTCTCCTTCATCTGGATCAGGAGGTCGGAGATGATTTCACCGGACGCAGCCGACACATCCACCACGGACTGACTTCGCTGGAGGGACTCCCTCACAGCGTCGAGCGCACGGGAGGAGGCCCTCTGGGTCGTCGCAATGGCGAAGATCGCGCCATTGTCCTTGGCGGTGGCCACCTTTAGGCCGGTTGAAATCCGCTGCTCAGCGCTCCTCAGATCCGCTTGTGACGCATTCAGGTTCTGGAGCGCCAGCATGGCGCTCACGTTCGTGTTGATGGATTGAACACCCATGTCGTACCTTCCATTCTGGTCGGGAGTTTCGTCCGGCGTTTTGCGGACGCGCGATTCTTCGCAAGGTGGTCCTCGCAAGCTGCGGGCCACGTAAAGGCAAGCGCCATCGGCGCGAATGTCATTGATTCAAGAGGATTTTTCGCCGGCCAGCCGCACCGGGGCTGGCGCTCAGGCGCGCAGGGAAGGCCTGCCCGGCAGCATCCGCCGGGCCAATTCTGCCGCCCTAGCCCGCGCCGGCCGCGAGCAGGTTGTCGAAGTAGGCGATTGTCCGCGACAGCCCCTCGTCGAGCTCGATGGTGGGCTTCCAGTCAAGCAGGCGCATGGCGAGGCCGATGTCGGGTCGCCGCTGCCGGGGGTCATCCGACGGAAGGGGCCTGTGCACGAGGCGCGAGCGGGATCCCGTCAGGGCGACGACACGCTCCGCCAGGGCCCGGATGGTGAACTCGCCGGGATTGCCAAGGTTCACCGGACCGGTGACCCCGTCCGGGGTGTCCATCAGCCTCAGCACGCCCTCCACCAGGTCGTCGACAAAGCAGAAGGAACGGGTCTGGAGCCCCTCGCCATAGAGGGTGATGTCCTCCCCCCGGAGGGCCTGGACGATGAAGTTGGAGACCACCCGGCCGTCGTTGGGATGCATCCGAGGCCCGTAGGTGTTGAAGATCCGGGCGACCTTGATCCGCAGGCCATGCTGGCGGTGATAGTCAAAGAAGAGTGTCTCGGCGCACCGCTTTCCCTCGTCATAGCAGGACCGGATGCCGATCGGATTGACGTTGCCCCAGTAGTCCTCGGTCTGGGGATGGACAGCAGGATCGCCATAGACCTCGCTGGTGGAGGCCTGGAAGATCTTCGCCCGCCGCCGCTTCGCGAGGCCCAGCATGTTGATGGCGCCGTGGACGGAGGTCTTGGTCGTCTGGACGGGATCGAACTGGTAGTGCACCGGCGACGCCGGACAGGCGAGGTTGTAGACCTGGTCCACCTCCACATAGAGCGGGAAGGTCACGTCGTGGCGCATGAGCTCGAAGGCCGGGTTGCCCAGGAGGTGGGCGACATTACGCCGTGAGCCCGTATAGAAGTTATCGACGCAAAGAACCTCGTGCCCGGCGTCGAGAAGGCGCTCGCAGAGGTGCGAGCCGATGAACCCCGCGCCGCCGGTGACCAGGATGCGTTTCATGGGGACGATGGGCTCCGATCTGCAGGTGGAATCAGGCCGCTGCTTCGGCCCTTGCGCCCAGACCCTGCATGATCATGCGGTTGACGTCGATCAGATCCTGGATGTCCTCTTCCCCACGGATCACTTCGCTGGTGTATTTGCCCACCCAGATCGACAGGGAAATGATTCCCGCCCGGACTTCGGGCGGCAGTTGGTTGCCCTCCGCCCCGCAATCCGTGGCGAGCACGGACCAGAGCCGACGGTTCCAGTCGAGCGCCCCCGCCCGCCCGGCAAAGTCCTTGGGATCGAGCTTGGAGGCCTCCACGAGCGCGAGCGTGACCTGAGCGAACAGGCGGTACTCGGTCTCGCGAGGCGTCTCAACCCTCGTCGCGGCCTTTTGATACGCCTGCAGGGACATTGCCCAACCTCACGTCCTCATACTCGATAAGCTTTCGGCACCCGAGAAGGGCCTTGTAATAGTCACGCTGCATACAGCAACGGGAAATTGCAACGCATTCCGCCAAAACCTGCGGATTTTGTATCGCCCCCATGAAGTCGCTCAACCTCTGAACGAATTCGTCGTAATACTTAGACGCCTCGCTGGGGTCCAGATACATCATCATGACAGGCAGGTAGATGCGTCTGGCCGGCGAATTCGCATCCTCGGGCTGAAGAATATCTTTCTCCCGCAGGACGGAGGCCTTGTTCTGCAGGATGAGCACGCCCCGACGATCGCCATTCTGGACCACGGCTCCGTTCAGGACGAACTTTTCTCCGGGTTTTAGCGAGAGCTTGAGAGGCAAAGGACGTCCCCAGATCCGACTGCGACCCTCTGGCCCATCAGACGAAGGAGACCCTAGGCGCCACAGGTTAACGATATCCTTACTTCGTGAACGATCATGGTTAAGCGGCCATTAACCGAGCGGCGCGAGAGAAGTCCGGCAATCAGAATTGTCGGCAGGTCAGCATGACGCCCCCCACAGCGCCCACCCCGCCCGGCCTGGCCCGCGGCCCTTCCGCGCGCCTCATGGGCTCCAGCGCCTCAGTTGACGCTCTGGAGAGACTTCGCGCCGAACTGAGCGCGCAAAAAACAGCCAGGATCACTCCGCTGCTGGAGCGCGCCGTCCGGGAGATCAAGGCGCACAGGCCGGAAAAGGCGGCCGAGCTGGCGATCGAAGCCCTCCAGATCGATGAACGCTTTGGCATCGCCTGGCACGTTCTTGCGATCGCCCAGGAGGGTCGCGGCGATTTCGCCAACTCACTCAGCTGCTACGAGGCGGCGCTTGCGCTCCTTCCCGAGGACAAGGAGATCGTGATCAATCTCGGAAGGCTCGCCTTCCGGATGGGCATGCCGGAGACAGCGGAAAAACTCTTCCGTCACTTCCTGGCCTGGCATCCCGACCATGCCGAGGCAGTCAATAACCTTGCCCTCGCCATGCGCGCACAGGAGCGGATGGACGAGGCCATGGAGATCTTGCAGGGCTTCCTGACCCGCCTGCCCATGCACGCGAACATATGGAACAGTCTTGGCACCATGGTCGCTGAGAAGGGCGACATCGCGAATGCCGAACTGTTCTACCGCGAGGCCCTGAGGCTCGATCCCGCGATGGCGCGGGCCCGGTACAACATGGGCAATCTCTGGCTCAACATCGGCGAGACGGAGCGGGCGCTGGAAGAGGTGGAGGATGCCCTGAAGGTCCCTCTGGCCGCAGTGGCAACAATGCAACGTTAACGGCGGTTACAC